>NZ_JBPPVW010000002.1:0-221247 GCF_053546955.1 Corynebacterium sp. 32222D000AT
CCTGGGACACCCGCGAGCTCGCCGCCGAGCGGCTGGCCGAAGGCGCCAACCCGGCCGCCCGCCGGGCCGCGCGCGAAGAGCCGGTCGCGGTGGATCTGACCGGGGGACTAGCCGCCGCGGACGTGGATTTGGCGGCGCTGCGGCAGGAGGCATCGGCGGTCGGGGCAGAGGCCGCGCCGGAGCGTGAGGGGCGCGTCGTGCCGGCTTTGCCCAACCTGGCCGCGGCCGCGGCCCCAGCCCCGGAGCCGGACTTCGGGGAGGTCACGGCCGGCCTGGAGGAGATGGTGGTCGTCGTCGGCGCGGGCGAGCTCGGCCCCTGGGGCAGCGCGCGCACCCGTTTCGAAGCGGAGCTCGGCGGCGACCTCAGCGCCGCCGGCGTGGTGGAGCTGGCCTGGTCGATGCGGCTTATCCGCTGGGAGGACGGCTGGGTCGACGCCGCCGGGGAGCCGGTAGCCGAGGCCGATATCTACGCCCGCTTCCACGACGAGGTCATGGCCAGCGTCGGCGTGCGCCGCCTGCGCGACGATGCCGGCATCAGCGACAACCTCGCCGGCGAGCTGACCACGGTCTACTTGGACCGCGACCTGACCTTCAGCACCGCGGACGCCGACAGCGCCCGCGCCTTCGCCGCCGCCGGCGCCCGGGTGCGCCCTGCCGGGGATGCCTGGGAGGTCACCCGCCCGAAGGGCAGCGAAATCCGCGTGCCGCGGCGCACCGTGATGACCCGTTTCGTGGGCGGCCAGCTGCCCGACGGCTTCGACCCGGCCGCCTACGGCATCCCCGCCGACATGCTGGAGAACCTAGACCGCCTGGCCGTGTGGAACCTTATCTGCACCGTGGAGGCGTTTACCTCCGCCGGGTTTAGCCCCGCCGAGCTGCTCGCCCACGTCCACCCGGCGCGGGTCAGCAACACCCAGGGCACCGGGATGGGCGGGGTGGCCTCCCTGCGCGGCCTCTACGTCGACCGCCTGCTGGGCCAGCCGCGCAACAACGACGTGCTGCAGGAGGCGCTGCCCAATGTCATCGCCGCGCACGTCATGCAGGACTACGTGGGCGGCTACGGGCAGATGGTCCACCCGGTGGCCGCGTGCGCGACCGCGGCGGTCTCCGTGGAGGAAGCCGCCGACAAGCTGCGGCTGGGCAAGGCCGACTTCGTGGTGGCCGGCGGCGTCGACGACATGAGCGTGGAATCCGTGACCGGCTTCGGTGCGATGGCCGCCACGGCGGATTCTGCCGCGCTGGCGGCGGCGGGCATCGCCGAGCGCTATTTCAGCCGCCCCAACGACCGGCGGCGCGCCGGCTTCGTGGAATCCGCCGGCGGCGGCGCGCTGCTGCTGACCCGCGGCGACCTAGCGGCCGAGCTGGGCCTGCCGGTGTTAGGCGTGGTGGCGTTTGCGGAGTCCTTCGCCGACGGGGCGCACACCTCCATCCCCGCGCCCGGGATGGGCGCACTTTCGGCCGCCCGGGACAACCGGTTGGCGGCCGCGCTCGCCCCGTACGGGCTGGGCGCCGACGACGTGCGCGTTATCAGCAAGCACGACACCTCCACGGAGGCCAACGACCCAAACGAATCCGACCTGCACCAGCGCCTGGCGCGGGCCAGCGGGCGCACCCCCGGCAACCCGCTGTACGTGATTTCGCAAAAGCACCTGACCGGGCACGCCAAGGGCGGGGCGGCGGCCTTCCAGCTCATCGGGCTCATGCAGGTCATGCGGCGCGGGATCATCCCGCCGAACCGGGCCTTGGACTGCGTCGACCCGCAGCTGCGCCGCTTTTCCGACCTGGTCTGGCCGCGCACCCCGCTGCCGGCGGAAATCAAGGCCGGGCTGGTGACCTCCCTGGGCTTTGGGCACGTCTCGGCGCTTATCGCCGTGGTGCACCCGGGCGCGTTCGCCCAGGCGCTGCGCCAGGCCAAGGGCGAGTTCGCGCTCAACGAGTGGCGCACCCAGGCCGCCCGCCGCGAGCGCGCGGGGTGGGAGCGCCGCGACGGAGCCATGCACGGCCAGGGAGCGCTCTATACCCGGCCGAAGGGGCGCAACCTGGGCGGGCGCGGCACCGCGCGGGAAGCACAGGTACTGCTGGATCCGCAGGCCCGCCTGCGGGGAGGGGAGCTGCGCTAGATGTTCGCCGTTGGCACCGACATCGTCCACATCCCGGGCTTAGCCGAGCAGCTGGGGCGGGAAGGCACCACCTTCGAGCGGGTCTTTTCCGCCCTCGAGCAGCGGGTGGCCGCGACCAAGCCGCGCCGGGACGAGCACCTGGCGGGGCGCTGGGCGGCCAAGGAGGCCTTCATCAAGGCGTGGTCCCAGGCGCTCTACGGGCGCCCGCCGCGGCTGGCGGAACACGAGGTCGACTGGGCCGAAATCAGCGTCCAGCCGGACGCGTGGGGGAGGGTCGGACTGCAGGTGAGCGGCCAGGTCCGCACGGCTATCGATGCCTCCCTCCCCGGCTGGCAGGCCAGCCTCAGCATCTCCCACGACGGCGACTACGCGGTCGCGACGGTGATTATTTCCTGCTAGCGCGTGCGGCGCTTAGGTCGTGGCCACTAGGTCGTGGCCACCGAGAAGAGGTAGGCCACCAGCATGCGCTTGACCTCGCCGACGACGGAGGCGAAGCTATCGGCGTCCTCGGTGCGGATGGCGTAGTTGAGCAGGGAGACGACCGTGTGGACCAGGAATCCGGCCAGCTCGATGCGCTCCTCGTAGTCCATGCCGGTAGCCAGCGGGGCGAGGATGTCGGCGAGCGGCTCCAAGATCTCGCGCTCGGTGGCCGCGGCGGTCGCGCGGGTGGCCGGCGTGGACTGGACGGCGTGCCAGACGGCCCGCCGGGACGGGTCCTTGCGCCACATCGAGGCCAGGTGATCGATAAATTCGTCCAAAATGTCCGGCCACTGCAGCGCCGGAACGTGCTCGGAAAAGCGCTGGATCTCCGCTAGGTTCTCGGCGGTGTCCTGGCGGTCGAGCTCGCAGACGAGGACGTATTTGTTCGCGAAGAACTGGTACAAAGTGCCAATCGGCACCTCGGCGCGGCGCGCGACCTCGTCGAAGGTAAAAGACTCAAAGCCTAAGTCCACGAGCACGCTGCGCGCGGCCTGCAGAATCCGGTTGAACCGCTCGCGGCTGCGGGCCTGCGCCGGCCGCCGGCGCGGGAGAAGGATCTCGGCCGTGCCGGCCTGTTCGCTCGCGTCAGTTCCGGGGTTGTCGGTGGAGGGTGTGCTCATCGAGGGATAATTTAGGCGTCTAGTTCTTTGCTGATGCGGGCCACGTGACCGGTGGCCTTGACGTTGTACTTAGCCAGGGCGATCTTGCCCTCGGCGTCCACCAAGAACGTGGAGCGGATAACGCCCTGGACGACCTTGCCGTAGTTCTTCTTCTCGCCGAAGGCACCGTAGGCCGTCATGACCTCCTTGTCCGGATCGGACAGCAGCGGGAAGTTGAGATCGTGATCGGCGCGGAACTTCGCCAGCTTCTCCGGGGTGTCCGGGGAAATGCCCACGACGGCGATACGCCGGTCGTTGAGTTCTTCCAGGGAGTCGCGGAAATCGCAGGCCTCCTTGGTGCAGCCCGGGGTATTGGCCCGCGGGTAGAAATAAACCAGGACCTGCTGGCCGGCGAAATCACTCAAGCTGACGGTGTTACCTTTATCGTCGCTCAAGGAGAATGCGGGGGCGGTGTCGCCTACTTCTAAACGCTGTTGGTCAGTCATGCTATCCACCATACCCGGCCCGGCAGGTGGCTGAGTTTGGGTCAATACGTCACGCTGGCGGCAAACGCGATAGAATGTCCGCGTACCCGATAATCTTTAAGCGAAATACCAGGAGTAGAACGTGGCACGCAGTATTGAGGACATCCAGCGCGACATCGAGCGCACCCGTCGCCAACTGGCCGGCACCTTGGACGAGCTGGCCGACCGCAGCCGCCCGCAGAACCTGGCTAACGATGCCAAGTCTGCCGCCCAGGACAAGCTCCAGGACAAGAACGTTCAGATCGCCCTGGCCGGCGTCGCCGCCGTCGTTGTTGGCGGGATCGCCTTCGCGGTCTTCCGTTCCCGTCGCCGTTCCAGCGACATCAAGGAACTGCAGCGCCTGCTCGCGCAGCGCAAGTAATTTCCCCCTTAGTCCAAATCCTTCCGAATCCGACCTTCGCCTCTTTGCCAGGCGGGGGTCTTTTTCATGCTCGGTGGTTCATCCGGGGCGGTTCATCCGCGGCGGGGCGGGGTCCAGACCACGCGCCCGTGGCGGCGGACGAGCCGCCCGCGGCGGGAGCGGGCGGGGGAGTCGTCGTTGACGGAGTTGTGGTAGCGGCACAACGTGACGAGGTTGTCGGCGTTGGTGTTCCCGCCCGCGGCCCAGGCCTGCAGGTGGTGGACCTGGCAATCCTCGGCGGGCGCGCGGCAGTCGGGCCAGGCGCAGGTGGGGTTTTCCAGCATGGCCAGGTGGCGCTGCTTCCAGGTGGCTAGCCGCTTGCTGCGGTACAGGTTCAGCGGGCCGTGCACCGGGTGGAAGAGCCCGACGTATCCGTAATCGCTCAGGATGCGCCCGACCAGCTCCGCCCCGGTCAGCCGGCCGCCGTTGGTTAGCTGCAGCTCGACGTCCTGGCCAGAGCCATCGAGCAGCTGCACGAACTCGTCCAGCTGGATGACGACGTTGGTGGTGATCTGCGGGCGCTCGGCCCCGCGCTCGAAGACGGCGCGCGCGTCCTCGACGGTCTTGATATGAGCGTGCAGGTCCGCGATGTCCAGCGAGGAGGCCGTGATGGACAGCGTCGCCGTCCCGTCGCTGCGCCGGGTGACGTTGACTCCGGGGCTGCGCGGCGGCCGCGGCTGGATGTCGTTGACGCGCTTGCGCCCCAGCGAGCGCAGCTTCTTGGCATCGCCCGGGGTGCGGGCGAGCTCGAGGAGCAGGGAGATGGCATCGGACTGCCGCTTGAGGCGCTTGACCTGGCTGTAGATGGCCAGCAGCGCGGCGTAGCTGTGGCCGGTCTCGGCGGCGGCATCGCGGGCCGCGGCGCGCTGGGCGGAAAAAGAGGCGGTGCTGAAGAATAGGTCGCGCAGGCCTAGCAGCGTGCGGGCGGCCTGGGGTCTTCGCCCCAGCTTAGGAGGGTGTCGTAGTCGAGGTCGCGGGCAAGGGACAAGTACGTGATGCCGTCGGCGCGGCTTCGGATGGAGGCTTCGAGTGCGTGCATGACCCTCACGCTAGAAAGCCCGCCGCCCTGACTCAACAGCCAGGCGGTCGAAGCTGTGGATAACTCGCCGAATTTGTATTACACGGAATACAACGCGGGGTTATCCACAGGTCTTAGGCCAGCTCGGCCCCGGCGGCGCGTAGCTCGGCGAAGGTGGCCTGCGCGGCCTCCTCGCTCACCGGCGAGCACAGGTCCTGGCGCACGGTGACGGCGAAGCCTTCGCGGAGGGCATCGAGGGCCGTGGCGCGCACGCAGTGATCGGTGGCAATACCCACGATGTCCACGCGCTTGATCCCCCGGCCCCGCAGGTAGTCCGCCAGCGACGTGCCCGCTTGGCTGGCGCCCTCGAAGCCGGAATAGGCGGCGGTGTAGGCGCCCTTGTAGAAGAATTCGTCGATCTGGTCCTGCGGCAGCGCCGGGTGCAGGCGGGCGCCCTCGCTGTCGGCCAGGCAGTGCACCGGCCAGGTGTCGACGAAATCGGGGTTGTCGGAGAAGTGCCCGGCCGGGTCGATGTGCCAGTCCAGGGTGGCCACCACCGCGGGATAGTCGGCAATAACGCCAGCGATGCCGTCTGCCACCAGGTTGCCGCGCTCAGTGCCGAGCGCGCCGCCGGGGCAGAAGTCGTGCTGGACGTCGACGACGAGGAGGGCATCGGCGTGCGTAGTCATGAGGACTAGTTTAACTGTCGGTAGGCTGGTCAGGGTGAAAACTCCGATTCCTTTTTACCTCGAAGAGATCCTCGACAAAGTGCGCTATTCCGACGGCGGCGCCGTCGCGGACTATATCCCCGAGCTGGCCGACGCCAACCCCTCCTACCTGGCCGCGGCCATGTGCACGACCACGGGCAACGTCTACAGCGCCGGCGATAGGGAGGAGCGCTTTACCATCCAGTCCATCTCCAAGCCCTTCGTCTACGCGCTGGCGCTGCAGGAGCTGGGCCTGGAAGCGGTGCGCGAAATCGTCGGCATGGAGCCCTCCGGCGAGGCCTTCAACGAGCTGTCGCTGAACGCCGAGGACCACCGGCCGGTCAACCCGATGATCAACGCGGGCGCCATCGCCGTCACGCAGTTGATTAACGGCGTGGATTCGACCGTCGACGAACGCGTCGAGCGCATCCGCTCCTATATGTCGCGCCTGGCCGGCCGGGAGCTCGGCATGGACGAGCGCGTGTGCGGCTCCGAGCTGGAGCACTCCGACCGCAACTTGTCCCTGGCGCACATGCTGCGCAACTACGGCATCATCGAGGACGAGGCCCCCGATGCCGTGACCACCTATATCCGCCAGTGCTCCCTCTTGGTCGACGTACGCGACCTCGCCGTGATGTCGGCCACGCTGGCCAACGGCGGCCGCCAGCCGGTCACCGGGGAGAAGATCCTGGACGCGGACGTGTGCCGCCTGACGCTGTCGGTGATGAGCTCGGCCGGCATGTACGACGGCGCCGGCCGCTGGATGGCCGAGGTCGGCATCCCCGCCAAATCGGGCGTGGCCGGCGGGCTCATCGGTACGCTGCCGGGCCAGTTGGGCATCGCGACGTTCTCGCCGCGGCTGAATAAGGAAGGCAACAGCGTGCGTGGCGTAGAGGCCTTCAAACTGGTCTCCCGCGACATGGGCCTGCACCTGATGTCGACGGAGGAGCGCTACGGTATCGCGCCCATCCGCGATATCCACGAGGAAGAAGACACCTACGTCTTCCGCCTGCAGGGGCAAATCAACTTCAACGCCGCGGAGACCATCCTCTACGAGCTGGCCGACCAGGACTTCGACAACGAGGCCGTGGTGCTGGACATGTCCGGCGTGACCGGGTCGAACCGCATGGGCCGGCGCATGCTGAAGGAGGGCCTGCGCCGCCTGCGCGAGTCCGGCCACGACATCGGCGTGGTGGATCCGGACAACCGGATGACCGACCTGAAGATGTCCGACGGCACCGAGGTTCCCGTCCACGACGCCGAGGATTACGAGATCGCCGGCGAGGAAATCTAGCCGGCGAGGAAATCTGGGTGGTGCAAAACCAAAAAGCCCCCGCTGGCCAGTGAAATCACGGCCCGCGGGGGAGGTGGTGCGCCATCAGGGACTTGAACCCCGAACCCACTGATTAAGAGTCAGTTGCTCTGCCAATTGAGCTAATGGCGCATTGTTTCAAAAACTTGAGCCAATCTCTCGGCCGCTGTCCTTGCAACGGAAAATAACTTTAACCCCTTCAAAGAAAATAGTAAAATCGGCTGGTCATCCCAGGTTTTTACGGGCTATTAACGCAACGTTATTGCGCGCTTCATTCGGAATGCAACGATTAGGTATCAAAGTGCTCGGAGCGTCAATTTTGTGTACAACTTGGGGCCATTTTGTCGATATGGTTAGTGAGATTGGGTGACGAGTCCGCGACGAAGGCGGCTCGGCGGCTGACTCGCAGGTTGACTTGCAGGTTGAAAGAACCAGGCTAGATAAGGGTTTTGAGTTTTGACTAGGACGATTTCGCTGCTGCGCCGTGGCGCAGTGACGGTGATTGCGTCGGTTACGGCGGTCTCGCTGGCCGCGTGCACGATTGGTGATCCCGAAGGCCAGGACGCGGGGGCGCCGGAGGTCAGTGAGGCATCGGAAGCCGGTGCCACCAGCGTGGCCAAGAAGGAGAAGAAGGCTCCGGAATTCTCGGTCAAGGACGGGGCCGAAGACGTCGATCCCTTCACACCCGTGACCGTGAAGTCCCTGGGCAAGGGGCTGGAAACCGTCACCATGACCAACGAGCAGGGCTACGTCGTGGCAGAGAAGCTCTCGGAGGACGGCAAGACCTGGTCGAGCGACGAGACGCTGGGCTACAACCGGACCTACACCATCTACGCCAAGGACGAGAACGGCAAGGAAAAGACCGTCCAGTTCACCACCCCGGAGGCCAACGGCACCGTGGACGTGGCCATGGCCCCGCTGGACGGCGCCGAGGTCGGTGTCGGGCAGACCGTGAACTTCCGCTTCGGCGTGCCCGTGCCGGACCGCAAGAAGGCCGAGGAGGCCCTGACGGTGGAGACCTCCCCGGCGGTCGAGGGCGCGTTCCACTGGGTCAACGACTACGAGGTCCGCTGGCGTCCGAAGGAGTACTGGGAGCCGGGTACGAAGGTGACCGCGAAGGCGGAGATCGAGGGCGTCGACCTGGGTAACAAGATTTTCGGCGGCTCCAACAACGAGGCCAGCTTCACCATCGGCGACCGGGTCATCTCCATCGTGGACGACAACACCAAGACCATGCGGGTCTACAAGAACCAGGAGCTGCTGCGCGAGATCCCGGTCTCGCTGGGCCGCGACGGCCAGTACGCCACCCCGAACGGCCGCTACATCATCGGCGACGAGCACGATCAGCTCATGATGGACTCCACGACCTTCGGCCTGGCTCTCGATGCCGGCGGCTACCAGACCGTCGTCGACTATGCCACGCAGATGTCCTATTCGGGCATCTACGTCCACTCCGCCCCGTGGTCGGTCTGGGCGCAGGGCAACACCAACACCTCGCACGGCTGTATCAACGTCACCCCGGAGGCCGCCCAGTGGTTCCAGCAGGTGGTCGGCCGCGGCGACATCGTCCTGGTCAAGAACACCTCCGGCGGGGTGCTCTCGCCCTACGACGGGCTCGGCGACTGGAACATGTCCTGGGAGGACTGGAAGGCGGGCAACGCCTAGCCCGCCCAGCCAACTCAACCTTTGCGGAGCGCATGCTCCCCGCGGCCGATGACTACCGTGGGGAGCATGCGTTTTTCTGTCTTAGATAGGGCCGCGGCAACCCCGGCCGAAACGGAGGCCGAGACCTTGCGCGGGGTCGCCGAGCACGCCCGGCACGTCGAGTCCTTAGGCTTCGAGCGCTTCACCGTCGCCGAGCACCACGGCGTCGACGGCATCCCCAGCGGGCAGCCAGCACTAATGGCGGCGCACGCGGCGGCGGCCACGCAGCGCCTGCGCGTGGGCACGGCGGGCATCATGGTGCCCGGGCACTCGCCCTTCCTCATCGCGGAGCAGGTGGCGACGCTGGCGGCGCTGTACCCGGGCAGGGTGGACATCGGCCTGGGCAATTCCGTCGGCTTTACCGCCCCGGTGCGCGCCGCACTTCGGCAAGACCCCAAGGCCCGGGAGCGCTACGGCGACGACCTAGACGAGCTCCTGTCCTACCTGCGCGGCGATGCCGCCGTGACCGCCCGCCCGCGCCTCGAGGGCGACGTGGGCCTGTTCCTGCTGGCCGGCTACGCCTCCGCGCGCACCGCCGGGCGCTTAGGGCTGGGCGTCATCCTGGGCGGGCCGGTGGCCAACCAGTTAAAGGCCGCCCAGACCTACCGCGCGAACTTCCGATCCAGCGAGTTTTGCCCCGCCCCGCACGTGATTTCCTCGCTGAATATCGCGGTGGCGGAAACAGAGGAAAAGGCCGCGGATCTGCTGGCCCCGGAGGCCTACGCCCAGGCGATGGCCCAATCCACCGGCCGGTTTAGCCCGCTGGTGCCGGCCGCGGACCTGGATCTCGCCGCGATGACCAGCCAGCAGCGCGCCCGCATGCGCGACATCCAGGCCCACCACGTCGTCGGCACGCCGGGCGCAGTGCGTCGGGAGCTAGCGGCAATTGCTAGCCAGCTGGGCGTGGAAGAGTTCTTGGTGACGGGTGATATCCCGGACCGCGCCGGCCGGGCCGAGAGCGAAAGGCTCCTTGCGCAACAGTAAGCAATAGCAAAAAGCAGGCCAAGGAATCCTTGACCTGCTTTAACTTTGGGGTGGCTGACGGGGCTCGAACCCGCGACACCCAGGATCACAACCTGGTGCTCTACCAGCTGAACTACAGCCACCATCGCTGCCTTAGCAGCGCTATTTAGGTTAACCCATCAATGGCGAATTACAAAAACGCCTGGTAAGCGTGGGTGCTTTCGGCCTTCGCCTCGAGGGCCTGGCCGCTGTCCGGGCCGCCGTCGGTGCGGAAGACGCTGCGGCGGTAGTAGTCCAGCTCGCGGATGGACTCCACGATGTCCTGCAGCGCGCGGTGGGCCAGCCCCTTATCCGGCTGGTGGAAATACGCCTTCGGGTGCCAGCGTCGTGCCAGCTCCTTGATGGTGGAGACATCGATCATGCGGTAATGCAGCGCCTGATCCAGCCGGGGCATGTAGCGCCGGATGAAGCTGCGGTCCGTGGCGATGGAATTGCCGGCCAGCGGGGCGGGGTGCTCCGGGTCGCAGTGCGCCGCGACCAGCTCGAGGACGGCCTGCTCGGCCTGCTCGACGGTAGTGTGGGAGGCGCGGATTTCGGTATCCAGCCCGGAGTTGGCGTGCATCTCGGTAACCACGTCGTCCATCTGCGCCAGCTCCTCCTCGGTGGCGTGGACGACGAGGTCGATGCCCTCGCCCAGGATGTTCAGGTTGCCGTCGGTGATAACGGCCGCGACCTCCACGATGACGTGGCGGTCCGGATCCAGACCGGTCATTTCCAGATCGATCCACACCAGGCGGTCGTGTTTGGGGGCTATCTCTTGGCTATGCATAACCACCAGTCTAGCTACCCCATCTGCGAGTAGAACTTGCCCACCAGCGGCGCGATAAGCGGGGTCGGCAGCACCTGGCTAATCGTATTCATCGCCTTGGACAGCGGTCCCGGCACCACGCGGCGCTGGTTGCGGGCCATGGCCGCCAGGGTTTCCTGCGAGCAGGACTCGTAGGTCGTCCACAGGAAATCCGGCACGACCTTGTCCACGATGGACTGCTCCTCCGCGGGGACGACGGCGTCCCGGACCGGGCCGGGCGCGAGCAGCGTGCAGCTGACGCCGCTGCCGGCCAGCTCGTAATGCAGTGCCTCCGTGAAGGCGTTGACGCCGGCCTTGGTGAAGACGTAGGTGGCGTTGTTGGGGATGGGGATGTTGCCGGCCGCCGAGCCCACGTTGCAGATGGCGCCGCGCCGCCGCGGCAGCATCTGCTCCAGCGCCGCGCGGGTAATCCGGTGCACGGCCGTGGCGTTGAGCTGGAACTGGTCGGTCTCGTGGCCGAAGTCCTGCTCCATGAACGGGCCAAAGCTAGCGATGCCGGCCGAATTGACCAGGATGCTCACCTCCCGGCCGCGGATGAACTCGAGGAGCCGGTCGACGTCCTCGGCGCGGGAGAGGTCGGCATCGAAAGCCACGGCCTCGACGTCGTGGGCCGCGCTGAGCTCGCCCGCGATCTTGTCCAGCACCTCCTTGCGCCGGGCGACCAAGACCACGTTGTGGCCCAGCGCGGCCAGGTCGCGGGCCATGGCCTCACCGATGCCCTGGCTGGCGCCGGTGATCAGGGCATAGGAATGGCGGGTGGGGGCAAGCAGTCCGGATTTTTTCGGCATAGCGGGTTCAAGTCCTTTCGCGGATGGTGCGTTCGACCTTAGGCGGTGCCACTCAGCCTAGCGAAAAGATCCGGGTTAGTTCAGGGAAAAACCCTGATGCGCTGCGGGACAATCCACGGTTGAATAGAAGGTGAAAGGAAAACCCCGACCCCTAAGAAGGAGAAATACCCCCCCATGAACGACAAACTCCACCGCTCCACCACCGACCGCTACGTCGCCGGCGTGTGCGGCGGCATCGCCGAGACCTACAACGTGGATGCCACCCTGGTGCGCGCCCTGTTCGCCATCGCCACGCTGGGCGGCGCCTGGGGCCTGGCCATCTACATCGTGCTGTGGATCTGCATGCCGGAAGGCCCGCAGGCCTAGGCCCGGCCCCGCGCTACTGCAGCGGGCCGAAGTCCATGAATTCCCGCCAGGTGTCCCACTCTTCCTGCAGGGCCGCCCGGCGGGATTCTTTGCTCGCGTGGCCGTCGATGAGGCTGGCGTCCTGCATCCGGATGCCGTTGTCGAAAAAGAGCGCGGCGTGCCCGGACGCCCCGTAGCGGATGACCGGGATGAGGTTGAGCCCGTCGAAGGACAGGCGCGCGTTCGGGCGCACGTCCAGGCCCGCGATGGCCGCCAGGGTGGGCGCGAGATCCATGGGGGAGACCAGCTCCTGGGAGGTGCCGCCTTCGGCCACACCGGGCCAGAAGATGCTCATGGGCCCCGGGGAATCGCTGAGCGTGGCCACGGCCACGACGCCGGTATCCGGCAGCGAGCCCGGCTCCTCCCACAGGCGGAAGACGTTCTCGCCCGGCTGGGCGGGCTCTGCGCCCTCGGTGACGCGCCAGCCGGCGTCGGCGAAGACGTCGGAGATGCGGTAGCGCGCGCGGCGTTGCGGGTACTGGCCGGTCAGCACCGCGTTGCGGGCCGAAGGGTAGTCCGCGGCGGGCGGGTAGCAGTTATCGAAGCGCAGGCCCGGCGGGGTCAGCTCGGTGGGCCAGTGGGAGAAAGTAGCCAGGGTGATGTCCATGGCTGCTATTTTAGTCCCGCTCAGACGGGAGAAAGCGGTGCCCCCACCAGGATTCGAACCCGGGACACGCGGGGTAGAAACCCGCTGCTCTATCCACTGAGCTATAGGGGCTAACAAGGGGCAGGCGCCGCGCTGTCGCGCAGTGCAGGACAGATTTTACTCGACCGGCCCGGCGCCGGAGACACTCGGCCCGCTAGCTGGTGGCGGCGCCGTTGTCCGCGCGCTGCTTGCCGACCTTCTTGACCAGCTCGATAAGCCGCTGGGTGGCCGGCGAAAGGTCGGCGTCGCGCCGGGTGAGCAGGATGCCGCTCATCATCGGCAGCTCCTCCTTGAGCTGGCGGTAGTGGATTCCCTCGGATTTAAACGTGCGGGCGGTCTCCGGGAAAAGTGCGACACCCAGCCCGCCGGCGACCAGCGGGATGGCGGTCTGGAGCGTAGATATTTCCTGCCGGCGCGCGGGCACGGCATCGGGGTGGTCGGCCCAGAGCTCGTCCAGCAGCTCCGTGAGCCCGATAAACTCCGGGTTGCGGGGCACGACCACCCAGGTCTCGTCACGGATGTCGTAGAGCGAGACCGGATCCGACAGGTCGGCCAGGCGCTCGGGCAGGCCGACCACCCAGGGGAAGCGGGCGAACTCGACGACGTCGAGCTGGCGCACGAAGCGCCGCGCGACCGCGGCCGGGTCGGTGACCGGCAACAGGCCGACGTCGACGGTGCCGTCCAGGACCCGCTCCAGCGTGATGCTGGGGGAGGGGTCTTCGACGTAGACCTCCACGTCGGGGGCCTCCTGCAGCATCTGGTGCAGGACGGCGGGCATGACGGTCCAGTTGAACTCGGGCGCCGAGCACACCGAGACCGAGCCGGCCAGCCCGCCAGCCATCTCCCTAATGCGCTGGGTGGTCTGGCTGAGCAGGGCGTCGAGCTTAACCGCGGTTTTGTAGACGTAGTTGCCGGCGTCCGTCGGGGTGACCCCGGCGCGGCTGCGGTTGAGCAACTGGATGCCGAGCTCGTCTTCGAGCTTGCGGATGGATAGGCTCAGCGAGGGCTGGGTCATCTCCATCGCCGCCGCGGCGTGCGTGAATCCGCCGTGGTCAACCACGCTGCGGAAGTAGTGGAGTTGCCGAGAATCCATAAATCCCATCGTGCCAGAAAATAGACCATTAATCATTTTCGTTATGGAAACGTCGCCGAAGTAGAATAGCGGCATGTCTTTCAGCCACGCCACCGACGCGGATGCGACGAAGAAGCCTAGCCCCAGTACCGGCACCCAGCAGGTGCGATCCAGCTGGGGTATTTACGCGGCAGCCACGGTCTTCGCGGGCGTGGTCGGAGGGTTCATCTCGATGTTCTTCCTGGCCGACTCGCTGCAGGCCCTAGGCATTCCCGATCCGGGCCGCCTGACCACCATCGGCCTGCCGGCGTTCCGGGGCGCGGCCTGGATGCTTATGGCCCTGGCCGTGGGCTCCTACCTGACCGCGGCGTTTCTGATTTCCCCGGCCGTGCCGGAGGGGGACAACGAACGGCTTATCGATGCCCCCTTGACCGTCGACGGCCATCTCGCCGCCCGCACCGGCATGGTTGCCTCCTTCGGCGTGGCCATTGTCTCGCTGCTGGAGATCCCGCTGGTCATGTCGGATGTCTCCGGCACGCCCTTCGTCCAGGTCTTAAGCCCCGACATGCTGGGCCTGGCGCTGTCCCAGGTGGCCACCGCCCAGGCGTGGCTAGCCACCGCGGTGATCGCGGCGTTGGTCGGCGTGCTGACCCTGTTCAGCCAGCAGTGGTCCCTGCAGCCGGTGCTGCTGTTTTTGTCGATCACCATGGTGGTTCCCCTGGGGTTTGACGGGCACTCGGCCTCCGGCGGCGACCACGACTACGGCACCAACTCCTACCTGTGGCACCTGTTGTTCGTGGTGCTCTGGGTCGGCGGCCTCATGGCGCTCATCGCCCATGGCCGGCGCCTGGGCCCGGAAATGGGGCAGGCGGTGCGCCGCTATTCGACGCTCGCGCTCGTCGCCGCGCTGGCGATGGCCGCCTCCGGCGTGGTCAACGCCGCCATCCGCGTGGAGTGGTCGGACTGGCTGACCACCCGCTACGGGCTGATTATCACCACCAAGACCGGGCTGCTGGTCGTGCTGGCCTTTTTGGGCTTCGTCCACCGCCAGCTGACCATCCCGCAGCTGGACAAGCGCCCGCGCCTGTTCCTGCGCGTGGCGGTGGTGGAGGTGGCCGTCATGGCCGCCACGGTCGGCGTGGCCATCACCATGGGGCGCACGCCGCCCCCGCCGCCGCGGGATCCCAACCTGAACTCCATGCAGATCCAGCTGGGCTACGAGCTCTTCGAGCGCCCCACCTTCTGGAACGTGTGGACCTTTTTCCGCTTTGACATCATGTTCGGGGTCATCGGCCTGGTGCTGGCGGGGCTGTATGTCTACGCCCTCTACCGGCTGCGCAAGATCGGGCTGAGCTGGTCGCCCATGCGCACCGCCTGGTGGATGCTCGGCTCGCTGGGCATGACCGTCGTGATGTCGACGGGCATCGGCCTGTACTTCCCAGCCATGTACTCCATGCACATGCTGGGGCACATGGTCCTGTCCATGGTCATCCCGCTGTTTTTGGTGCTCGGCGCGCCGCTCACCCTCCTCATGGAGGCCTTCCCCGCGGGGCGGCCGGGCCGGCCCAGCCTGCACGACTACGCCGTCGCGGTGACGAAGTCGCGCATCCTGCGCGCTATCACGCACCCGGCCGTGAACCTCCTGCAGTTCCTGGTGGTCTTCTACGCCATCTACCTGTCCTTCGACTTCTACGAGTTCGCCATCTCGGAGCACGCCGGCCACGTCCTGATGAACTGGATGTTCTTGCTGTCCGGTTACCTCTACTTCTGGGAGGTCATCGGCCCGGATCCGCTGCCGAACCGCGCGCCGGTGCACATCCGCCTGTTCGTGCTGTTTTTGTCCATGCCGGTCCACCTCTACATGGGCGTCTACCTCATGCAGCTCAACGCCATCTTGGGCGAGGAGTTCTACAACTCCCTGAACCTGCCGTGGGATATCGACCTGCTGGCGGACCAGCGCGAGGGCGGCGGCATCGCCTGGGGCTTCGGGCAGTTCCCGCTGGTTATCGTCTTCGGCAAGCTCTTCGTCGATTGGCTGCGCGAGGATCGCAACACCGCCGCGCGCCACGACGCGAAGGCGGATGTGGATCACGACGCCGACTTGGAGGAATACAACCGCATGTTGGCCGGGCTGAGCGAGGATGGTGACATTAGTCGTTTCCGGCAGATGTAGGCACCTCACCAGCACCCATAGTGCTTGACGATGCCACCCCGTCCCCGTCATAGGCATATTTCGCGCCGTGGGGGCGGGGTTTATCCACAGGTACGGCCGGCGCCGGTTTACAGCCGCTGCCGCCTCGGCGAGCATGGACACCAGCGGCCCGCGACCGCGGGGCGCGAAGAACACTATTTGCTCGAGGGGAATTAAACCGAGATGTCTCAACTGTCCATCACCGTTTTTGGCCACCTGACCCATAACCCACAGCTCGTTAAGTTCAACGACGAGACCATGAAAACCAACCTGCGCGTCGCCTCCTCGCGGCGCGTGCGCGATAACTCCACCCAGTCCACCGACACCTGGAAAGACTCCGACCTGTTGTTCATGGACGTCGAGGTCTGGGGCCAGCTGGCCCAGTCCTGCCGCATCACCCTGCAAAAGGGGATGCCGATTATCGCCGTCGGCTCGCTGGTGACCAGCCAGTGGACTACTGAGTCCGGCGAGGCCCGCAGCCGCATCTACCTGAAGGCCTCATGGCTGGGCCTGGACATGAACCGCTGGGTTATCGGCGCCCGCAAGATCGAAACCGTCACCAACGCCGCCGGGGTGGAGATCCCCGGCGAGAGCGTCCTGGACTACCCGGTGGACAAGGACCTGTCGAAGTCCGCGCCCAAGCAGCCGGAGCCGGCACAAGCCGCGGAGTCTGCGGAATCCGGCGACGATAGCGACGGAGAGGGGGATACCGCCACCGATACCGCGGGTGATCGCGCCGCCGCCAGTGCGCGCAGCGTCCTGAGCTAATCCGCCAGCTACTTCACGACCCGTCGGCGCCCTGCGGTGCCGGCGGGTTCTGTGCCTTAAGGGGTAGCCAGTGGGCAACTTGCGGTAGTGTTTGTGGTGATAAAACCTGACCCAATGGACGAAAAGGGGAATGATGGGCGAGTTCATCTACACGATGAAAAACGTGCGCAAGGCTATCGGCGACAAGGTCATCCTGGACAATGTCACCATGGCCTTCTACCCGGGCGCCAAGATCGGCGTCGTGGGGCCAAACGGCGCCGGCAAGTCCTCGATCTTGAAGATCATGGCCGGGCTGGACCAGCCCTCCAACGGTGAGGCTTTCCTGGATCCGGGCGCCACCGTCGGCATCCTGCAGCAGGAGCCGCCGCTGAACGAGGAGAAGACGGTCCGCGAGAACGTCGAGGAGGGCCTCGGCGACATCTTCGAGAAGAAGCAGCGCTTCGAGCAGATCGCGGAAGAGATGGCCACCAACTACACCGACGAGCTCATGGAAGAGATGGGCAAGCTGCAGGAAGAGCTCGACGCCGCCGATGCCTGGGAGGTCGACTCCAAGATCGAGCAGGCCATGGAGGCCCTGCGCTGCCCGCCGTCCGATGCCCCGGTCACCAACCTCTCCGGTGGTGAGCGCCGCCGCGTCGCACTGGCCAAGCTGCTGCTGAGCGAGCCGGACCTGCTGCTGCTCGACGAGCCCACCAACCACCTGGACGCCGAGTCCGTCCAGTGGCTGGAAAAGCACCTGCAGGACTACCCGGGCGCCGTGTTGGCCGTGACCCACGACCGCTACTTCCTGGACCACGTCGCCGGCTGGATCTGCGAGGTCGACCGCGGCAAGCTCTACCCGTACGAGGGCAACTACTCGACCTACCTGGAAAAGAAGCAGGAGCGCCTCGAGGTCGCCGGCAAGAAGGACGCCAAGCTGCGCAAGCGCCTGAAGGACGAGCTGGCCTGGGTGCGCTCCGGGGCGAAGGCCCGCCAGGCCAAGAACAAGGCCCGTCTGGAGCGCTACGAGGAGATGGCTGCCGAGGCCGAGAAGTACAAGAAGCTCGACTTCGAAGAAATCCAGATCCCGACCCCGCCGCGCCTGGGCAACAAGGTCGTCGAGGTCAAGGATCTGGTCAAGGGTTTTGGCGACCGCGTGCTCATCAAGGACCTGTCGTTCACGCTGCCGCGCAACGGCATCGTGGGCGTTATCGGCCCGAACGGCGTGGGCAAGACGACCCTGTTCAAGACCATCGTCGGGCTGGAAGAGCCGGACGCGGGCTCCGTGGAAGTCGGCGACACCGTCAAGCTGTCCTACGTGGACCAGAACCGTGAGAACATTGACCCCGAGGCCACCGTCTGGGAGGTCGTCTCCGGCGGCCTGGACTACATCCACGTCGGCCAGAACGAGATGCCCTCGCGCGCCTACCTGTCCGCCTTCGGCTTCAAGGGCCCGGACCAGCAGAAGCCGTCCAAGGTGCTCTCCGGCGGTGAGCGCAACCGCTTGAACCTCGCGCTGACCCTGAAGGAAGGCGGCAACCTGATCCTCCTGGACGAGCCGACGAACGACCTCGACGTCGAGACCCTCGGCTCGCTGGAAAACGCCCTCGAGAAGTTCCCGGGCTGCGCCGTGGTCATCTCCCACGACCGCTGGTTCCTGGACCGCACCTGTACCCACATCCTGGCGTGGGAAGGCAACGTCGAAGAAGGCAAGTGGTTCTGGTTCGAAGGCAACTTCGGCGACTACGAGAAGAACAAGGTCGAGCGCCTGGGCGAGGAAGCCGCCCGCCCGTCGCGCGTGACCCACCGCAAGCTGACCCGCTAAACAACGCAGTTAAAAGGAGCAGGATGTCCATCCATACCCACGAGGTTCCGGTCCGGTGGTCGGATTTCGACCGCTACGGCCACTTGATGAACGCGAATTACGTCGAGCTGGCGCAGGAGGCGCGGCTGGCGTTCGCGGAAGACAAGTTCTACTCGCAGGGGCACGAATTCGCGGCTTTCGTGCGGCACCTGGACCTGGACTTCCGCCTGCCCATCGAGCCCCGCGGAACCACCTCCGTGGTGGTCGAGACGCAGGTCGTCGAACTGGGCAACAGCTCCCTTACCACCCGCCAGGAGATCAAGGACAGAAACGGCCGGGTCGCCTGCGTGGTGGAATGCGTGCAGGTCGCCGTGGACCTTGAGACCCAGCGCCCGCGCCCACTCAGCGATGCCGAACGCGACATCCTCACCCAGGTAGGGGAAGAATAGGTGCCGAACGAGTCGCTGGACCTGCGCAACGGGGGCAAGGGCCTGCAGGTGCTGGTGAGCCGGGCGATTGGCGTCGACGGCGGGTGCTCCGTGCGGCTGCGTCAGCTGACCGAGCACCAGGTTGATGTCTTCGTCACCACGCCTTTCGAGGTCGTCGTCGCGCGCCGCGTGGAGGGCAAGGCCTCCCGCGATGGGGCAGTGGTTTCCGCCTATCTGCTGCAGCAGGAGCTGCTCAAGCACAACGCCGCCGGCAAGCTGGAGCTGGGCCCGGCCCGCGATCCCGTCTGGCCGGGCGCGCTGCCGCCGATGGACGGCTTCCGGCTGCTGGACCACCTGCCGGTAGAAGTCGTGCGCGAGCTTGCCGATGCCGGTCAGGCCCTAGCCCGCCAGTTCTCCGGACCGTTGGGCCCGCCGTCGAGCCTGATGAACCAGACCGTGGTCACCGTCGAGGGCCAAGGCAAACAGGTCGAGGTGCCCATGCGCATGATTTTCGCCTGCACCAGCCTGGGGCTCATCCCCGGCTTCTCCGCACCCACCGACGTCCCGCGGCACCTACGCGTCGCGGCGAAGGGCCGCTGGGTGCGCCTCGATGCCCCCTTCGGCACCGTCTACCACTCCAACCGGCTGTCTTTGTTCTAGGAAACTCTAGGTTTTCCACAGGCCGCGGTTCCCGAGTGTTAACCATTCCACTCGGGCGGCGGAGTTATCCACAGGTGCGGGATCGTGCCCTTGTGGGGGTTGCCAGGGGCTTCTAGCGTGTGAGTCATGACAACGACAGCCATGGACACACTCAAAGCAGCGCACGCCATCTTCGCGGACGGGATTTCCTACCTGGACCTGTGCCGCCAGCTCAGCCTGCCCGCTTTGAAGGCTGTCATGTCCGACGTGGCCGCCGCCGCGCATCATCGTGCCTGCCAAACCTTCTTCGGGAAAACGTCCTTTACGCGCAAGCAGGCCGCCGCCCGCCGAGCCGCCGCCGAATCCGGCCACCACCTGGATACTTTGCTGGTGTTGGACAGTGCCTTCCGCCGGGTACGCCACCAGGGCGACGCCTGGGCCATGCTCATCGAACTGTGCAACACACCCGGCACCACCACACAACTCCGCCGGCTTGCCAACCAAAAAGTGCTGGAACTCAACCGCCCGGCCCCACCCGCCGAAGGCGTGCGCGTGACCCGCCGCAAAGACGGACCCAGTACTTTCTCTATCACCGGGGATCCGCAGCTGGTGGAAAACCTCTGGGCCAGCATTAAGACCATCCCCGACGTGGAAGCCTTGTTCAGCGGAGGCCTAGAAAAACAACCCAAGACCACCCACGTGGTGATCTCCCTTCCCGACTGGGTGCGCATCCTTGCCGGCGACGGGGATGAGATCACCTTGCAGCTGAGCAACGGCACCACCATGACCGGTGCCGACTACGTCCGCCACTGCCTCCTGGATGCGGGCCTAGCCACGCTGGTAGACCCTAGGCGCGGGCCCGTCAACCAATACCGCTACCAACGGCATGCCTCGCCGAAGCAGAAGGACATGGCCAAAGCCGAAACCACCACGTGCGCCTGGCCAAACTGTAGGAAACCGGCGGATGAGTGCCAGGTCCACCACATCCACCCCTGGGCAGGCGGCGGTGAAACCAACCAAGAAAACCTGACACTGCTGTGCGAGTTCCATAATTCCTGGAACGACGACGACCCGGCCTACCCCAGACACGGAAGGGTCAACCGAAGACAGGGCACAGTCACCTGGGACCCACCCTGGAGCAGCGGCTGACACGGGGGCCAGCCGCGAGAACAAAGCCGCGAGAACAAAGCCGCGAGACCAAGGCTGCGAGGGGCCGCCACAAGGAACAAGGCCAGCCGAAACACGCGAAAAGGCGCCACGGAAACCACTCCGTAGCGCCTACTCGGCGTGCCGAAAAGCTAATCTGGCCGGTTGATGAGCATCGCGGCGACGCGCTGCATGTGATCCCAGATCATCGCGCGGTACGCCGGCGGAATGGTCTCCTCCTCGATGTCCTCCAAGGACGCGCCCATCAGGTCCAGCCAGCGCTGGGCGGCGGCGGAATCGATGGGGAAGGGTACATGCCGCATCCGCAGGCGCGGGGCGCCGCGGTTGGCGTTGAACTCGGCGGGCCCGCCCCAATACTGGGCGAGGAACCACTGCAGCCGCTGCGCGGCGCCGTCGAAGTCCTCGGCCGGGTACATGGGCGCCAGGATGTCGTCGTCGCGCACGCGGGCGTAGAAACCTGCGACCAGGCGGCGGAAGGTCTCCTCGCCCCCGATGGCATCGTAAACGCTGCTGGGCTGCACTTAGTCCGCCTTCCGCATGATGCCCATGCCGTAGGGGTACGGGGTGGAAATGCCGGCCTCCTGCATCGCGTCCAGGATGTGCGCCTGGGCGTGGCGCTGGACGTGCCACTGCTGGCCGGGCATCGTCTTGATGGAAATACGGTAGGAGATGTAGTCCGGCTCCCAGTCGGAGATGCCGTTGATGATGGGCTCGTCGATGACCTCGTTGGCAATCTCCGGATCCTTGATGGCCTGCTTGACGGCGTCCTCGATGACGCGCCACGCTTCCTTCGCGTTGTTGGACAGGCCCACCGGGATCTGCAGGCGGCAGATGGCGTAGTGGTCGGAGAAGTTACCGATGCGCAGGATCTCACCGTTGCGGACCGTCCACAGGGTGCCGTCGATGTCGCGCAGCTTGGTCACGCGCAGGGTGATGTCCTCGACGTCGCCGATGATCTCCTCGCCCACGTCGATGGTGTCGCCGATGCCGTACTGATCCTCCAACAGCATGAAAACACCGGACAGGAAGTCCTTGACCAGCGACTGGGCGCCGAAGCCAAGGGCGACACCAACCACACCGGCGGAAGCGATAAGCGGGGCGATGTTCACGCCCAGCTGGTCCAGGATGAGCAGGGCGGCCAGGCTCCAGATGATGATGCCCACGGCCGACTTACTGACCCCGGCCAACGTCTTGATGCGGGACTTGCGCCGGTTTTCCTGGCTGCGGTTCATCGCGGCCTGCTGGCGGCTTTCCTCCTCCCGCTGCGCCTTGGTGGCCTTCGGCCCCAGCGGCAGGCGCGGGATGGTCGCCCCGCTGGGGGTCTTGGAGGCCTTGGCGGCCAGCTGGTTGATGATCCGGCGCAGCACCCACTGGGTGATGACGGCGATCAGCAGGATGATGACGATCTTGACGGGCCGTTCGACGACCCACGAGCGGATCTGCTCGTCCTCCCACCAGTTGCTGACCGTGTCGACGGCAGTGGTGCTGGCGGAACTAGCTAACACTGTGAGATTCATGCACTCTCTTTCCTTGTTGACTCGGCTTCGATTGTAGTAACCGCGGCCGGGCGCGGGCGCAGCGATGGCTACGGCGGCACAGGACAGGTGGTGAATAAAAGGGTGGCGGGGGCGCGCCAAAAGTGGACAGCTTGGTCTAGGGTTGGGTGGCATGACGCAGCAGACGAAGCAAGAACTCGCCCAGGGATTTACCTCCCGCGCCATCCACGCCGGCTACCACCCGGACGGACACATGGGGTCCATCAACGTGCCCATCTACGCCTCCACGACGTTTGCGCAGGACGGCCTCGCTCAGCTGCGCGGCGGCTTCGAGTACGGCCGCGTGGCCAACCCGACGGTCCGCTCCCTAGAGCAGACCCTGGCGGCCCTGGAAGACGCCAGCTGTGCCCGCGTGTTCTCCTCGGGCATGGCGGCCATCGACACGCTCATCCGCGTCCTGGCCCGCCCCGGCGATCACGTCATCCTCGGCAACGACGCCTACGGCGGCACCTACCGCCTGTTGCACCACGACTTTGGGGAGTGGGGCATTCAGCTCAGCGTCGTGGACACGACCAACCCGGACGAGGTCGCGGCCGCTGTGCGCGACAACACCCGGATCATCTGGCTGGAAACGCCCAGTAACCCGGCGCTGTCGGTCACGGATATCGCCGCCGTCGCGGAAGTGAAAAAGCACGCAGCGCTGGTGGTGGACAACACCTTCGCCACGCCCTACCTGCAAAACCCGCTGGCCCTGGGCGCGGACCACGTGGTCCATTCGACCACCAAGTACCTGGGCGGGCACTCCGACGTCCTCGGTGGTGCCGTCATCACTAACGATGCCGAAGTCGACGAGCGCCTCCTGTACTTCCAGGGCTGCGTCGGCGCAGTCTCTTCGCCTTTCGATGCCTACCTCACCGCCCGCGGCATCAAGACCCTGGGCGTGCGCATGGAGCGCCACTGCTCCAACGCGCAGGCGGTGGCGGAATACCTGGCCTCCCGCCCCGAGGTCGCCCAAGTCTATTATCCGGGGCTGGACGACCACCCGGGCCACGCGACGGCCGCGGGCCAGATGCGCGGCTTCGGCGGCATGCTCTCGGTGCGCTTCCACAACCCCGAGCACGCGGAGCAGTTCTGCCTGAACACGCGCCTGATTTGTCTGGCGGAGTCGCTGGGCGGGGTCGAGTCCTTGGTCGAGCACCCGCAGAAGATGACGCACGCCTCGGCGGAAGGCTCCGAGCTGGTCCCGCCGGCGGACATGGTGCGCCTGTCGATTGGTATTGAGGACGAGGCCGATCTCATGGCCGACCTCGCCCAGGCGCTGGGCGCCCTAAGCTAGTAGGTCGCCGGCCGTGCGGTCGGTCTCCTGCAGCATCAGGGGATCGGTGCCCGGCATGGGGGAGATGGTGGTGTCCGGCCACTGGGCATAGGTGGGGATGCCGATGATGTGCAGCCGCTCATCCACCGCGCCGTCGGGATGGACGGTGCGGCGCTGCCACGTGGTCTCCGGCGAGCCCGTCGGGTGCCCGTGGTCGTGGAACGGCCGCGTGCGCGCCTGGAGCGACACCGACATCGGGTCGACGGCGTGGCGCACGTCGGGCTGGTGCATCCAGGCGTCGACGAGCCAGTCGGAGCTGGCGGCGCCGAAGCGGGTGCGCAGGGTGAACGCGTCGCCGATTTCCAGGTGCGGGTGGTCGCCCAGGAAGGTGACCAGGCCGGCATCGATGAGCGCGAGCAGCTGCTGGGTGCGGAACAGCGGCGGGCCGGAGCCTACCATCTGGCCAAACGCCATGAACTCGCGGTAGGCCCCGGTGCGCGAGGCCCAGCTCATGCGGCCTTCCGAGCCGGCGATGGAGGCGGGCTTGCGCGCCGCAGAAATCGCCCACAGGGCGGCCTTGAGGCGGGAGTCGCGCCCAGCCTGGGACTCGGCGATGTCACGCTCGAGCCCGGCGGCGATGAAGCCGGTCGGGTCGTCGCCGGCGTAGGCGGCCAGCGGGTTCATCCAGTAGTCGAGGCGGAACTCGCAGTCCAGCGCCGCGGTGAGCTCGGCCGCCAGGGCGGGTAGGGTGTCGGCGTGTAGCTCGGCGGTATCGATCTCGGCGGCGCGCTCGGGGTAGTAGGCGGCGTAGGCGTCGCGGACCAGGGCCGGCAGGACCTCGGCGCCGAAGTCGAAGTCGTCGCCCAAGTCCGCCAGCGCCGCCTTAAAGCGGGACAGGTCGGCCTTCGGCGGCAGGGAGTGGTACTGGGACTTCGGCAGGTAGGGGTAGCCGCGCCCGGAGCTAACGACCAGCTGGGGCTCGCGGCCGGACGGCTGGTAGCGCAGGCCGCCGCGGGCGGAGTCGTCGGCGACGAACTCGCCGCCGCGGTTGATGGTCACCAGCGCCATGACGTCGAAGAAGCCCATGCCGAGCCCGCGCACGAGCACCTTCTGGCCGGCCGGGATCTCCTCGACGGGCTGCTCGACGGGGTTGTCGGGGCGCACCCAGTTGAGATCCGCGGCGGCCAGGCGCTGCTCTTCCTCGTTGGCGGCCGGCACCTGCCAGCCGTAGGCCAGCACGGTCTTGTCGGCGGCCACCTGGGAGCCGTCGGCCAGGGTGAGCACGTCGTGATCGCCGGCGTCGGCGATGTCGGTAGCGCGGCTGAAGTGGTGGACCACCTGGACCTGCTCGGGCAGCTGCGCCAGCGCGACGGTGAGCACCCAGCGCAGGTAGGCGCCGTAGAGGGCGCGGGAGGGGTGGGACTCGGGCCGGGACTCGTCGAGCTCGGTGGCAAAGGCGCGGTCGACGGTGGGCGGGAACTGGCGGAACAGTTCGACCTTGGCGTCGCTGATGCCGGCGGCGGCCGGGTCGTCGCCGCGCAGGAGCTGGATCCACTCGTAGAGGATGGGGCCTTCCAGTGCCGGGGCGGTGAGGGTGGACTCCGGCTCGGTGAACAGGGTGACCGCGCCGGCCAGGGTGTTCATGCACAGGGTGCGGGTCTGGTCGGTTTCCCAGATGCGGCCGGCGCCGTGCTCGGCGTCGTCGATGAGGTGCAGGGTGATAGGTGGGGTGGAGGGGTGCTCGTGGAGGTGGGCGGCGAGGCGTTCAATGACGGAGATGCCCCGCGGGCCCATCCCCACGATGGCCACGGCTAACGGTGCTGACAATGTCTTCATCCTTCATAGACGAGAGAATAAATTAGACTAGTTGGTCTACAGTAATGATACTAAACGGTCTAAACTGTGTTAAATTCGCAAGCAGTTAAAAGTTGAACTAACCCCGAAGAAGTATCATCACCGTGAAACTACTCAGAACCCTCACCAGTCTAGTCGCCGTGGCAGCGCTGGCCGCTGGGTGCGCCACCGCGCCGGAAGGGGAGGAAGGCGGCTCCGACAACGTCCTGACGTACCTGGAGCCGCAGTTCTTCCGCACCCTCTACCCGCCGGCCGCCGGCTTCTACCCGAACGGCGGCGTGGTCAACCAAATCACCGACCGGCTGCTCTACCAGGACCCGGAGACCCTGGAGCTTTCTCCCTGGATCGCCACGGAGCTGCCCGAGGTCAACGAGGACGCCACCGAATACACCTTTAATATCCGCACGGACGTGACCTACTCCGACGGCTCCCCGCTGACGGCGGAGAACGTGGTGGCGAACTTCGATCTCTACGGGCTGGGCGACAGCGACCGCACGCTGACCGCCTCCGAGCAGATCTCCAACTACGAGCGCGGCGAGGTTATCGACGAAGACACCGTGCGTTTCCACTTCTCCGCCCCGTCGCCGGGCTTTTTGCAGGCCACCGCCTCCTATAACGCGGGCCTGCTCGCGGACGAGTCGCTCCAGCTGGACAACGAGGGCTTCGGCCCCGGCAATGCGCGCAACGTCATCGGCTCGGGGCCCTTCGTGGTCGAGCACGAGGAGATCGGCACCGACCTGGTGTTAAAGACCCGCGAGGACTACGACTGGGCGCCGCCGGCCGCGCGCCACCAGGGCCGGGCCGCCATCGACGGCGTGCACTACATCCTGGCCGCCGAGGAATCCGTGCGCACCGGCGCGGTGCTGTCCGGCCAGGCGGACATCGCCCGCCAGATTTCGGCGCCGCAGGAGGAACTGCTGGAATCCCGCGGGGTCAACATCGTCACCCGCGGCACCAACTCGATGAACAACCAGCTGGCCTTCCGCTTCGACCACCCGTTGCTGCAAGACCAGCGGGTGCGCGAGGCGATTATCCACGGCATCGACAGGCAAGAAATCCTGCGCGTGCTCTTCTCCGACTCCTACCCGCTGGCCACCTCCACCGTGGCCGAAACCGGGCTGGGCTACAAGGACCAGGGTGATGCCTACGCCTACGACCCGGACGCGGCGCGCGAGCTGCTGGCAGAAGCCGGCTGGGAACCGGGCCCCGACGGGATCCTCACCAAGGACGGCAAGCGCCTGGTGCTGCGCTCGAACACGGCGCTGCCGCAGCCGCGATCCAAGGAGGTCATGACGATGGTTCAAGACCAGCTGGGCGAGCTCGGCATCGGCGTGGAGATTAACGCCGGCGACCAAGCCACGCAGAACGCGGACGCCAAGGACATCGACAAGGTGCAGCTGTACCACTCCATGGTCGCGCGCGCCGACTACGACGCGATTACGTCCTTCTACAGCATCAACAACCGCGACGCCTTCCTCAACCAGGATTCCGCCGGCGAGCCCATCGACGCCCACCTGGAGCAGCTGCTCGACCGCGTCGTCTCCGTCACCGGCACCCAGGAGCGCGAGCAGGCGGTCCAGGAGGCCCAGGGTTACATCACGGAGAAGGCCTACGCGCTGCCGCTGTTCGAGGAGCCGCAGGTCTACGCGGTCGCCGAGGGCGTGGAGGGCTTCCGGCCGGAGGCCGTCGCCCGCCCCTGGTTCTACGAGGTGGAGGAGATTAACTAATGACCGGAAAGCAGATTTTGGCCCGTCTCGGGCAGGCACTGCTGGTGCTGCTGATTACCTACACGGTCGCGTTCTTCCTGCTGTCGGCGCTGCCGTCCGATGCCGTGCAGTCCCGCTTCGGCGACCCGGCGCTGGGCCTGTCGCAGGCCGAGATTGACGAAATCCGGGACTCGATGGGCATCGATAAGCCCCTGTGGGTCCAGTTCTTTACCTCGCTGGGTGGGTTCCTGGTCGGCGAGTTCGGCAATTCCACCGAGTCCGGCGCCCCGGTGGCCACGCTGATTGCGGACGCGCTGCCGCACACGCTGGCGCTGGCGACCTCGGCCATCGTGGTCTCTGTCATCGTCGCCCTGCTGGTCGCCTTCGCCGCGACGCTGCCGGGACTGGGCTGGATCGGCTCCTTCTTCCGCGGGCTTCCCTCCCTGCTGGTCTCCCTGCCGGGCTTCTGGGTCGGCATCCTGCTCATCCAGGTCTTCTCCTTCCAGCTGGGCTGGGTGCGCGTGATTGAGCCGGGCAGCATCGAGGGGCTCATCCTGCCCACGCTGACGCTGGCGGTGCCCATCTCCGCGCCGCTGACGCAGGTGCTCATCCGCTCCATCGAGCAGACGCAGGGCCAGCCTTTTGTCAACGCGGTGCGCGCCCGCGGCGCCTCGGAGGCCTGGATCTTCTGGCGCAACGTCCTGCGCAACTCCCTGCTCCCGGCGCTGACGATGGCCGGCCTGCTCTTCGGCGAGCTGGTCGGCGGCGCCGTGGTCACCGAGACCGTCTTCGGCCGGACCGGCCTGGGGCAGATGACCGCCCAGGCCGTGGCCAACCGGGACACCCCGGTGCTGATGGCGGTGGTGGTTATCGCCGCGGCCGCCTACGTGATTATCAACCTGGTCGTGGACCTTTTGTACCCGGTCCTGGACGTCCGCCTGCGGGGCCAGAAGGCCCCGGCCCGGGTGGCAGGAAGGAAGACCCATGTCTAAGCCCCGCAATCCCTGGACGCGCCCGACCTCGCTCGTGGCGATCGTCGTGCTGGTCATCGCCGCCCTCGCGGCGCTGTGGCCCGGCCTGCTGGCAAGCGCGGACCCGTACGCGGGCACCGACGTCGCCCTGCTGCCGCCAAGTAGCGAGCACTGGTTCGGCACCGACGCCGTCGGCCGCGACCTGTACTCCCGCGTCGTCTACGCGGCCCGCCAGTCCCTGGTCGGCGCCTTCATCGCCGTGGCCGTGGGCCTGGTGGTCGGCACGATCATCGGCGTGCTGGCCGGCAGCCTGCGCGGCTGGGTGGACACGGTCCTGATGCGCGTGGTCGACGTGCTGCTGTCCATCCCCGGCATCCTGCTGTCGCTGTCCATCATCATCGTGCTGGGCTTCGGCTCCGTCCAGGCGGCGGTGGCCGTCGGTGTCACCAGCATCGCCGCGTTCGCGCGCCTGGCGCGCTCCCAGGTCATTAGCGTGGCCGGGGCGGACTACGTGGAGGCCGCCTACGGCTCGGGCGCGCGCCCGCTGCAGGTGATGGTGCGCCACATCCTGCCCAACTCGCTGACCCCGGTGGTGGCCCTGGCGACCCTGCAGTTCGGCTCCGCCATCCTGCAGCTGTCCATCCTGGGCTTTTTGGGCTACGGCGCCCCGCCGCCCACGCCGGAGTGGGGGCTTATCATCGCCGAGGGCCGCGACTTCATGGCCACCGCCTGGTGGCTGATTGTCATCCCGGGCCTGGCGATTGTCGCCGTCGTCATGGCCGCCAACCATCTCTCCCGCAACATCCGGGCGCAGGCCTAAAACACAAGGAGCAGAACTCGTGTCACTGTTAACTGTTACTGACTTGAACGTCTCCTACGACGGCTCCCCGGCGGTCCAGGGCGTGAACCTTGCGGTGGAGCCGGGCCAGATGACCGCCATCGTCGGCGAGTCCGGCTCGGGCAAGTCCACCTCGGCGCTGGCCATCCTGGGCCTTCTGCCGGACAATGCCGCCGTCGATGCCGGCTCCGTGACCTTCCAGGGCCGCGACCTGACCGGGCTTAGCCGCAAGCAATGGCGGGGCATCCGCGGCGCCCACATCGGGCTGGTGCCGCAGGATCCGAACAACTCTCTGAACCCGCTGAAGACCATCGGCGCCGCGGTGGAAGAGGGCATGGAAATCCACGGGCGTGGGGATCGGCGCGCCCGGGCGCTGGAGCTGCTCGAGCGGGTCGGCATCGATGACCCGGAGCGCCGCTACCACCAGTACCCGCACGAGCTGTCCGGCGGCATGAAGCAGCGCGTGCTCATCGCCGCGGCGGTGGCGCTGGAGCCAGAGCTCATCATCGCCGACGAGCCCACCAGTGCCCTCGATGTGACGGTGCAGAAGACCATCCTGGACCTGCTGGACGACATGCGCGAAGAGCTCGGCCTGGGCCTGCTGTTTATCACGCACGACCTGGCCGTGGCGGGCGACCGCGCGGACCAGATCGTGGTCATGGAGGCCGGCCAGGTCCGCGAGTCCGGCCTGGCGGCCACGGTGCTCACCGACCCGCAGCACCCGTATTCCAAGCGCCTGCTTGCCGATGCCCCCTCCCTGACCGCCGCCGATTTCACCCGGCAGCAGGCCACCCCGGCCGCCGCCGGCACGCAGCCGCTGCTGCGGGTGGACGGCCTGGTGCAGCGCTTCGGCGACTTCACCGCCGTGGACGGGGTGAGCTTCGAGGTTGTTAAGGGCACCACGCACGCGCTGGTGGGAGAGTCCGGCTCCGGCAAGACCACCACCGGCCGGTCCGTGTCGATGTTCAACCAGCCGACCGCGGGCAGCATCCGGCTGGGCGGCACGGAGCTGACCGAGCTGGATGCGGCCGGCCGGCGCGAGGCGCGCCGCCAGGTCCAGCTGGTCTATCAGAACCCGTATAGCTCGCTGGACCCGCGCCGCACCATCGCGGATACCATCGCCGAGCCCCTGGTGAATTTCCGGGGGATGAAGCGGCCCCGGGCGCGGGAGGCCGCCCGCGAGTTTATGGAGCTGGTCGCCCTGGACCCGGACATGGGCCAGCGCCTGCCGGCGCGCCTGTCCGGCGGGCAGCGCCAGCGCGTGGCGATCGCACGCGCCATGATCATCGAGCCGGAGCTGGTCGTGCTGGACGAGGCGGTCTCCGCCCTGGACGTGACCGTCCAGTCGCAGATCCTGCGGCTGCTCGACGACCTGCAGCGGGAGCTGGGGCTGACCTATATCTTCATCTCCCACGACCTGGCCGTGGTCAACCAGGTCAGCGACACCGTCAGCGTGCTGGGGGCGGGCCGACAGGTCGAATACGGCCCGACCGCCGAGGTCTTTACCAACCCGCAGGCGAATCTCACCCGCCGGCTCATCGAGGCCATCCCTGGCTCCCGCTACCGCGGCGGCGACCTAAACTTGGGTCTGTAAGAGCGAAAAAGTAGCAAAGAAGCAGCACGCAGAAACAAAGAACCGAGGAAAATTAATGACCGATATCATCGACGAGCTGGCGCAGACCAGCCCCGCCGTTAGCCAGCTGCGCAACGCCCGGCCGGCGGCCCGCGAGAACGCCCAGCTGAGCTTCGAGGCGCTGCTCGAGCCGGCGGAGGCCGGGGAGTTTAGCCAGGCGGAGCGCTACGCGGTGGCCGCCTTCGTGGCAGGTATTACGCAGGCCGGCCGCCCGGCGGAGTTCTACCTGGACCTGTTGGGCGACGAGGACGATAAGCTTCTCGCCCCAGTCAAGGAGGCCATCGCGGCCGGACAGCACCGCGGGCCCTACGCGGGCGGGGGATATAGCACCTTCGAAGGCCTGGGCGAGCGCCTGGGCGCGGCCTTCGACTTCGCGCACCTCCTGGTCTTCCACCCGAAGGACGCGGATCCGGCGGCCATCGGCCACCTGGACGCCAGCGGGTGGGGCCCGACCGGCATGGTCAGCCTGGCGCAGCTGATTAGCTTTGTGGCCTTCCAGCTGCGCGTGGTGCGCGGCATCGCGGTGTTGGGCGGCGAGGCCCCGGCCGCCCCGGGGGCCGTGGCGGGGACCCCGCAGGAGCGGCCCGGCTGGGAGGTCACGGGCGGGGTGGAGACCCCCGAGGTGGTCCACCCGGGCCGCTTTGTCAACCACGCGCTGGGCTGGAAGCCCTGGGTGCCGGGGCTGAGCAAGGAAGACTTCACCGAGGAGCAGCGCGAGGCGCTGATTAAGCCGGAGCGCATCGAGCAGCCCTACTTCCGCCTGCTGGCCCGGGACCCCGCCGCGCTGAAGGCCCGCACCCTGACGGACCTGGACATCTTCTACAACACCGACGGCGGGCTGGGCCGTGCGGAGCGCGAGCTGGCCGCCACGGTGGTCTCGCGCCTCAACGGCTGCGAATACTGCGCCTCCGTGCACCAGCAGCGCTACGTCGACGAGGGCGGCGACCGGGAGACCATCGATCGCCTCCTTGACGACGGCGTCGACATCGAGCTTGGCCGAGCCGACTGGGCCGCCATCCGCGACGCCGCGGTGGCGATTAGCCGGACCCCGCTGGAATTCGGGGCCGAGCACGTCGACGCGCTGCGGGAAGCGGGACTCGATGACCAGGCGGTCCTGGACGTTATCTATTCTTCGTCCTTTTTCAACTGGGCGAACCGCCTGATGCTGACCCTGGGCACCCCGGACGTGCCCCGGCGTTTCCGCTAGAGCGCCTAGACTGGCCGGCATGACTAACCAAGCACAGACCAAGACCGCAGTCGTTACCGGCGCCACCGGCGGGATGGGCCGCGAGATCGTCGCGGATCTGTCCCGCGACCACCACGTCGTGGCCATCGGCCGCAACGCCGAGGGCCTCGCCGCGCTGGAGGGGCCCGGCGTGACCTGCGTGCGCGCGGACCTGACCGAGGACTTCGACCTGCCGGAGTTAGACCGCGTCGACGTGCTAGTCCACGCGGCGGCGATTGCGCAGCGGCGCTCGGTGGCATCGGCCAGCCGGGACGACTGGGAAGGCCACCTGTCCATCAACGTGGTGGTCCCGGCCATGTTGACCCAGCGCCTCCTGCCGGCGCTCAACCGCGCCGGCGGAACCGTGGTCTTCATCAACTCCGGCGCCGGCCGGGGCGGCTTCGGCGACAACGTGGTCTACGCGGCCACCAAGCACGCGCTCTACGCCCTGGCAGACGGGCTGCGCAAGTCCGAGCACGGCATCCGGGTGAGCACCGTGGCGCCCGGGCCCACGGATACCGCGATGTTGCAGGGGCTGACCGACTACAACCGCGACGAGGTTATCGCCCCGGCCGAAATCGCGCGGGCGGTGCGCGCGGTCGTGGACGCCGGCCCGACCACGCAGCTGACCGAGATCCAGGTGCGCCCGCGCGTGGAATAGGCCGCGTGGGTCGAACACCTCGCGCAGATTCATGCGCTAAACGTAATCTGTGACTAAGCAGCCCAGCTCTAAACCGGCCTACCTGGCCATCGCGGACGCTCTGCGGGGGCGCATCGAACGTGCCGAGTTGCGGCCGGGCGACCGGTTTCCCACCGAGCGCGCGCTCGTTCACGAGTTCAACGTCGCCCGCATGACGGTGCGGCACGCGCTGGATGTCCTCCAGCTGGAGGGGCTTATTGATCGACGCCGCGGCCGCACCGGGGGCACGTTCGTGCGCACGACGGCGCCGGTGGTGGACTTGGGCCGCGTCGAGGACCTGGGAGCGCAGCTGAGCAACGACGAAAACGAGCTCGTCATTGACGAGCTCGAGGAGTCTCGCGTGCAGGTGCCGCCAACGGTGGCGGAGCAGCTAGCGATTGCGGAGAGCGACCGGGTCTGGTCCGTCAAGAGGCTGCACACCGTCGACGGGACCCCGGCGTTGTATTCGCACCACTTCGTGCCAGCGGCGGATTTGCAGGGCCACTGGGAGCAGCGGCACCCGGCCAGCTACCGGCAGTCCTTGGAGCCGGCGCTGCCGAACGCGGTGGAGCAGAAGGCGCTGGGGCTTTCGCGCACCACGCCTATCCTGCGGGTGCAGCGCTGCGCGCTCGACGCCGCCGGCCGCCCTCTGGATTTCACCGAGATGGCGTTGCGCGGCGACGTCGCGAAGCTGCACCTAGATAGTTAAGGGGCGGGCGCGGGACCGCCGGGCTAGAGGAGTACCTGCGCGAGCAGGGAACCGACCACACAGGAGGTCAGCACCGAGATGGCGCCCGGGATGATGAAGGAGTGGTTGATGACGAACTTGCCGATGCGGGTCGTGCCCGTGCGGTCGAAACCGATGCAGGCCAGGTCCGACGGGTAGGTCGGCAGGATGAAGTAGCCGTAGGCCGCGCCGTAGAAGCCGACGATGACGGCCGGGTCGATACCCAGCTGCAGGCCGATGGGGGCGATGGCCACCAGAGCCGCGCCCTGGGAGTTGACCAGCTTCGAGACGATGATCAGCACGACGGCGTAGGCCCACGGGGCTTGGGCGACGACGTCGCCGAGGCCGGCCTCCAGGGCATCGATGTGCGCCTGGAAGAAGGTGTCCGCCATCCAGGCCACGCCAAAGACGGAGAAGACCGCGGTCATGCCGGCCTTGAAGACTGGGGTGCTGGCGATCTTTTTGTGGTCGACCTTGCAGCTCATCAGGATGACGGCGCCGGCGACCAGCATGACCATCTGGATGACCAGGTTCATCGACACCGGCGAGAGCTCGCCGTCCTCGCCCGGGACGAGCGGGCGCAGGAAGTCGAAGGCGCCGAGGAAGACCACGCAGACGATGGCGACCAGGAAGATGGCCACGGAGCGCTTGGCTTCCTTGGGGAATTCCACGCCGATGAGCGAGTGGCTGGAGTTTTTAATGGAGTCCGCGAACTCGGGGTCCTTCATGCGCTCCTGGAAGACCGGGTCCTTGTCCAGGTCCTTGCCGCGGCGCAGGGACCACAGGGCGGCCAGGATGACACCGGACAGGGAGGCCGGGATGGCGACCATGAGGATCTGCGGGATGGAGTAGGCCTGGTCGATGGCGCCGGCGTGCTCGGCCAGGATGGAGGCCAGCGAGACGGTCGCGACCGAGACCGGCGAGGCGGTGATACCCATCTGAGCCGAGGTGGAGGCCACGGCCATGGGGCGTTCGGGGCGGATGCCCTTCTTCAGGGCGATGTCCTCGATGATGGGGAACATCGTGTAGACGACGTGGCCGGTGCCGCAGAGCACGGTCAAAAACCACGTGGTCAGGGGAGCGAGAATGGTGATGCGCTCCGGGTGGGCGCGCAGGATCTTCTCCGCGAATTGCATCATGACTTCGAGGCCGCGCGCCTGTTGGAGGGTCGCGGCGCAGCCGATGACTGCGATGATGGTCAGCATCACCGATACCGGCGGCTCGCCCGGGGCCAGTCCGAAGACGAAGACCATGAGCAGCAGACCGATACCGGAAATCAGGCCCAGGCCGAGCCCGCCGTAGCGGGTACCCAGCACCAGGGCAACAAGGATAATGACCACTTGCAGTACGATCGCCAGGACGGAGTCCGGGGCGAGGACAGTGGCTAACATCTAAGTGCCTTTCCACTAGTAACAAACAAGGGGGACAGTAAAAATATTATCGAACCGGACATAACCGGACATAACGGAAGCGGCGAGCTAATAATCACAGCTCGCCGCTTAGTGGTTTTGGGTGCAAATCTGCTAAAATCCCAGCGTAACGCCCATACTGTTAGCTGGCGTCCACCGCCCGGTTGCGCACCGCGCGGGCGGTGCGGTCACGCTGCTCGGTCACCACGCGGCGCAGCCCGGTGGGCAGATCGCGGTGCAGGAACTCCTCGGCGCGATCCACGGTTTCCTGGCTGACGTCCCAGGAGGGGAAGAGGCCGGTGACCGTCGCCAGGGCGATCTCGTGGGACTGGCCGTCCCAGATCTTTTCTGCCACCTCGAAATAGCCCTCGCTGGGCAGGTTGTCCTCCGCGCCGGGGAAGACCAGGCCGGCCAGCTTCGAGTCGGTGTCGCGGTTGCCGAGTTTCCCGTCGACGAGCTCGCGCCAGACTGCCTTCTTGTTTTCGGCGGTGTTGATGGCCGCACGCGCCTTGAGGGAGGCCTGGTAGCCGGTGGCGGAGTTGTCGCGCTCGAGCTCGGCATCGATGAGCTTATCCGCGTCCTCCACGGCCCCGCCGGCGACCAGGGCGGCCACGGCGCGCCAGCGCATGCCGTTGTCCTCGGAGTCCTCCAGCACCTCGCGGAAGTAGTCGCGGGAGGCCTCAGTCAGCGGCAGGGCTCCTAGGGCCTTGGCGAAGACCAGGCGGCGCTGCTCGTCGTCGCTGCGGGCGCCGGTCAACAGGGCATCGGCCAGCAGGGTAGTGTCCTTCGCCCAGGCGGGATCGGCGTAGCGCAGCTGGGCCTGCACGGCCTGGGTGAGGATGCGCTCGAGGACCGACAGCTCGGTCTCTGCAGCCGCGCCGCGGGCGACCAGGGCGATGAAGTCCCGGGCGCGCATGCTGCCCGCGCGGGTCATCTCCCAGGCGGCGGACCAGCACAGGGTGCGCGCCATCGGATCGGCGATCTTGTCGATGTTGTCCACCACGAAATCGCGGGAGGCCGGGTCCAGATCCTGCAGGGCGTAGGTCAGATCGTCGTCGTTGACCAGGACCAGGTCCGCGGCCGGGGCGCCGACCAGCTCGGCGACGTCGGTGCTGGCGCCGTCGATGTCCAGCTCGACGCGCTGATAGCGGGTGACCTTCCCGCCGTCCAGGCGGTAGAGGCCCACGGCCACGCGGTGGGTGCGCAGGGTATCCCCGGACTGCTCGACGGCGAAGTCCGTGTAGGCGCCGTTGTCCACGCTAAAGCTGGCCTTGAGCGAGTTCACGCCGGTGGTCTTGAGCCACTGCTTAGCCCAGAAGGACAGGTCGCGGCCGGAGGCCTCGGTCAGGTGGCGCAGCAGGTCGTCGAAGGTGGCGTTGCCCCAGGCGTGGGCGGCAAAGTGGCGGCGCACCCCGGCGAAGAAGTTCTCCCGCCCGACGTAGGCCTGCAGCTGCTTAAGCACGCTGGCGCCCTTGGCATAGGTAATCCCGTCGAAGTTCTGCTCGACGGTCTCAATATCCGAGGCGTCCGTGGAGATGGGGTGCGTGGTGGGCAGCTGGTCCTGCTGGTAGGCCCAGGCCTTCTCCACGTTGGCGAAGGTTACCCAGGCCGTGTCGTACTGGGTCTGCTCCGCCTGGGAGATGGCGGCGGACCAGGTGGCGAAGGACTCGTTGAGCCACAGGTCGTTCCACCACTGCATAGTCACCAGGTCCCCGAACCACATGTGGGCCAGCTCGTGGAGGATGGTGTCCGCGCGGCGCTCGTACATGTAGTGGGTGGCCTGGGAGGCGAAGACGTACTCGTCGCGGATGGTCACGCAGCCGGCGTTTTCCATGGCGCCGGCGTTGAACTCCGGAACGAAGACCTGGTCGTACTTGCCGTAGGGGTAGGCGAAGCCGAAGTTGCGGTGGTAGAAGTCAAAGCCCTGCTTGGTCTCGGTGAACAGGCGCTCGTGGTCCAGGTGCTCGGCCAGGGACTGGCGGCAGTACAGGCCCAGCGGGACCTCCAGGTCCTGGGCGGGCTGGCCCTCCGGGTGGGCGGAAAGCTGCCCGCGCCAGGTGTCGGTGAACTCGACGTAAGGGCCGGCGCACACGGCGATGAGGTAGGTCGACAGCGGGTAGTCCAGGTGGCAGCTAAAGGTATTGCCGCGCTGAGTGACCGGCCCGTTGGTGATAACCCGCCAGCCCGCCGGCACGGCGAAGGACAAGTCATAGGTCGCCTTGAGATCGGGCTGGTCGAAGCAGGCGAAAACCCGCTTGGCGTCGGCGGTCTCGAACTGGGTGTACAGGTAAGGCTGGTCATCGGCCGGATCGACGAAGCGGTGCAGGCCCTCGCCCGTGCGGGAGTAGGGGATGCGGGCGGTGACCTCGACGGTGTAGTCCGCGACCTGCAGGCCGGACAGCGGGATGCCGAACTCCGGCTCGTAGGCGGCGGTCGGCAGGGGAGCCCCGCTCAGGCGCACGTCCAGGATCTCCTCGGCGCGCAGATCCAGGAAGGTGCTGCCCGGGCGCAGGCACGAAAAGTCCACGCGGGTGGTGGAGATGAAGTGCGTGTCCGACTGCGTTAAGTCCAAGGCGACGTCGTAATGGTTGACTCGCAGCATCTGCGAGCGATGCTGGGCCTCGTCACGAGTCAGATTTGTCGAGGTCATAGCTGTTTTACCTCCTAGGTGGTGAATTTTAGGCTACGGTCCAGCCTAGCCGTCGCCTAGGCTGGGGCGCGCGGAAATCCTTAAGCAACCAAGATTTTAGGAGAAGACGTTCATGACTCAGCAGGTGAAGTTCTGGTTCGACGTCTCGTGCCCGTTCGCTTGGGCCACCTCGCGGTGGATCAAGGAGGCCGAGAAGGTCCGCGACATCGAGGTCACCTTCGTGCCGATGTCCCTGTCCGTGCTCAACGAGGGCCGCGACTTGGACCCGGCCTACCTGGAGGCCATGGAGGCCAACTGGGGCCCGGCCCGCGTCTTCGCCCGCGTGGCCACCCAGGAGCCGGCCAAGGTCGACGAGCTCTACACGGCGATGGGCACCCTGGTCCACGTAGAGGGTAACGCCGGCAAGAAGGGCTACGGCGCTTACGACGAGGTCATCGCCCAGGCCCTCGACCAGGCCGGCCTGGACGCGGCCTACGCCGAGGTAGCGAATACCACCGACGCCGACGAGGAGCTGAAGCGCTTCCACCAGGAGGGCATCGACTCGGTCGGCGAGGACGTGGGCACCCCGGTGGTCAAGCTGGGCGAGACCGCCTTCTTCGGCCCGGTCATCACCCGCATCCCGCGGGGCGAGGAGGCCGGCGAGCTTTTCGATGCCGCCGTCAAGCTCGCGGAGTTCCCCTATTTCTTCGAGATCAAGCGCACCCGCACCGAGATGCCGGCGGCCGAGTAGGCCCGGCGGTAGGATAAGAATCATGCGCGTATACCTAGGAGCAGATCACGCAGGTTTTGAGACCAAAAACCTGATTGCACAGCACTTGTCCGACGCCGGCCACGAGGTCATCGATTGCGGCGCCCACACCCTCGACCCGGAGGATGACTACCCGGCGTTTTGCATCGAGGCGGCCCAGCGCACGGTCAACGACCCGGGTTCTTTGGGGATCGTGCTGGGAGGCTCCGGCAACGGCGAGCAGATCGCGGCCAACAAGGTCGAGGGCGCGCGCTGCGCCCTGGCGTGGTCGGAAGAGACCGCGCGCCTGGCCCGCGAGCACAACAACGCCCAGCTCATCGGCATCGGCGGCCGCATGCACACCCCGGAGCAGGCCCTGGCCATCGTGGACGCCTTCCTGGACCAGGAATGGTCGGGCGCGGAGCGCCACCAGCGCCGGATCGACATCCTGGCCGACTACGAGCGCACCGGGATCGCCCCGGAGGTACCGGAGGCTTAAGCCAGCTAGCCAGCCTGCTAGCTAGGCCCCTCTAGTCAGACGAAAGGCGCCGGGGAGAACACCACTACAAGTGCTTCTCCCCGGCGCCTTTGTGCGGGCGCTACGGCTTAGAAGTCGAAGTCGAAGCCGTCGCCGCCGAGCAGGCCGCCGTCAAAGATGCCGCCGTCGAAGAGGCCGCCGCCGTCGCCCATATCACCAGCGTCGCCAGCATCCCCCATGTCGCCGCCGTCGCCCATATCACCAGCGTCGCCAGCATCCCCCATGTCGCCGCCGTCGCTGAAGTCGCCTGCGGCCGCCTCCTCGCCGGAGTAGCCGACGCCGGCCATGCCGGCGAACATGGCGTTAAACATCATGGAATAGCCCATCATCCACACGCCGGTAGCCATGGCGTCCGCCCACCACGGGCGGGAGTACCAGCCGGCCGGGACCGGGCGGCCGGCCACCGTGCCGCCGGGGTAGTAGTTCGGGGTCTCGTCGGACGCGTACGGGGAGGCGGTGATCTCCTGGCCGCCGGCGTCGACCGTGCGGCGCTCGGTGACCTTGCCGGCCTTGCGCTGGCCCTCCAGCGGGGGCAGCTCCGGGCCCGGATCCATGCCCATGATTTCGCGCGCCGCGTTGACGTAATGCAGGCCCTCGAGCGCCGACTCGCGGGCCAGGTGCGCCTGCTTGGTGGTGTTCGCCCGCGAGATAGCGGAATTGGCCGCGGTGAAACGCTCCGAGGCATCCGCCATTGCCTGCTGGGAGGCCTTGTCGGTGCCGGACAGGCTCATCACCTGACCACCCAGGCGCTCGATCCAGCGCCGCGCCTCAGCCTGCGCGTCTTCCAACTGTTGCTGCCGGCGCTGCTCGGTCTTTTTCTTGTTGTTGCTGCTGGTCCACCAGGCCACGCCGCCGCCGACCACGATAAGAAGGATGAGCCATTCCATGTCTAAAAAGTTCACTTCCCGATAATCGAGTGTTGTCTCCCGCGCCCGGCGGGGCAGGTGGGCCCCGGCGCGGGGTACTTCTCTGGGTACCTATTAGGTTAAACGCCAGCCTATCCCGAAAAGTTCCCTCCCGTTGAGCTTTTGGGGCACGTTCGGTGAGGGCCCGCGGCCCGCCCGGGCGGTTTTGGGCGCGGCCCAAACCATGCGCTATCATTGTTCCCACGCCTTTAAAAGGGGCAGTGGGAATGTCGTATAGTGGCTAATACCTCAGCCTTCCAAGCTGAAGACGCGGGTTCGATTCCCGTCATTCCCTCCAAGCAACGCCGAAGATGCAGCGCGCTGGAAGAGTCCAGTCGCCTGGTCTCCGGCGTTTTGCGTATCAGCCTGGCCAGCCAGGGGGGGCAGGGGACAACCTGGGTGTTTACCTGCTCAGCAAGAACGGTACCGGCGGCTTTCTCTGGGGCGCGCTCACGCCTTAAAAAGCGTGGTTTCAGTACAGTGGGGCGCATGAACGTACCAATGATTGAGCTCAACGACGGCAACCGCATCCCGCAGCTGGGCTACGGCGTCTTCCAGGTGGACCCGGACAAGACCGAAAAGCTGGTCGCCGAAGCCCTGCGCCAGGGCATCCGGCACATCGACACCGCCGCCATCTACGGCAACGAAGAGGGCGTGGGCCGGGCGATTGCCGCCTCCGGCATCCCGCGGGACGAGCTCTTTGTCACCACCAAGCTGTGGAACGACAGCCAGCTCAACGCCGCGGAAGCGCTGGATACCTCCCTGGGCAAGCTGGGGCTTGATTACGTCGATCTCTACCTCATCCACTGGCCGGTGCCCGCCGACGGCAACTACGTGGAGGCCTGGAAGCAGCTGATTGAGTTGCGCGAGGCCGGCAAGGCCAAGTCCATCGGCGTGTCCAACTTCCTGCCGGAGCACCTCGACCAGCTGGAGATGAACACGGACGTCACCCCGGCCGTCAACCAGATCGAGCTGCACCCGTACTTCCAGCAGTGGAAGGACATCGACGCCGCCCGGGCCCACGGCATCAAGGTCGAGGCCTGGGGCCCGTTGGGCCAGGGCAAGACCGATATCTTCGAGCAGCCGGAAATCACCGACCCGGCCGAGGCCCACGGCGTCAGCCCGGCGCAGGTGATTATCCGCTGGCACCTGCAGAACGGGACCATCGTCTTCCCGAAGACCGCCACCCCGGAGCGCATCCGCGAAAACTTCGACGTCTTCGGCTTCGAGCTGAGCGAGGACGAGATGGCCGGCATCACTTCGCTGGATCGCGGTGAGGAAGGTCGGGGCGGTGCGCACCCGGCGGAGATGGACGCGAAATAGCGGCTAACTGGTCGCGCCGTACGCCCCGAGCCTGCGGAAACCGGGCCAACCGGGACCCGGAGTTGGGTATAGCGCGGCGGCATCGGTAAGCTAAGGCGAGCAACGCCGGCGCGGGGTTTCCGCGCTGGCAGGGCAAGCTATACGGGGCGTGGCGCAGCTTGGTAGCGCACCTGCTTTGGGAGCAGGGGGTCGCAGGTTCAAATCCTGTCGCCCCGACGTATAGGGGCCTGTCAGCCACCCTCATGCGAGGTGCTGCCGGGCCCCTTGTTTATACTCTGTACCAGAAATCCTTCTACCAATTGAGAGCCAGGAGAGTTACTCGTGAAGACTACCGTCGACAAGCTGAGCGACACCCGCGTTAAGCTCACCGTCAACGTCCCGTTCGCAGAGCTGGATAAAGAGATTGATCAGGCCTACGCCGCAATCGCCCAGCAGGTTGCCATCCCGGGCTTCCGCAAGGGCAAGGCGCCGCGCCAGCTTATCGATGCCCGCTTCGGCCGCGGCCCGATCCTCGAGCAGGTCGTCAACGACATGCTGCCGTCCCGCTACGAGCAGGCCGTCACCGAAAACGACCTGAAGGTCATCGGCCAGCCGGACGTGGATATCTCCAAGATCGAAGACAAGGACTTCGTGGAGTTCGCCGCCGAGGTCGACGTCCGCCCGGAGATCGAGGTCCCGGACTTTGCCGACCTGTCCATCACCGTCCCGGCCATCACCGTCGAGGACGCCGACGTGGACAAGGAGCTGGAGAACCTGCAGGAGCGCTTCGGTGAGCTCAAGGACACCAAGCGCAAGATGAAGACCGGCGACATCGCCGTCATCGATCTCACCGCTGAGGTCGACGGCAATAAGATTGACGAGGCTTCCACCGAGGGCCTGAACTACCGCATCGGCGACGACGACCTCATCAAGGGTCTGGACACCGCCCTGCGCGGCCTGAAGACCGACGAGGACGCCGAGTTCACCGCCAAGCTGGAGTCCGGCGAGCACAAGGGCGAAGAGGCCACCATCAAGGTCCACGTCCAGCAGACCAAGGAGCGCAAGCTGCCGGACCTGGACGACGAGTTCGCCCAGCTGGCCAGCGAGTTCGACACTATCGACGAGCTGCGCGATGCCACCAAGACCCAGGTCGAGGAGCAGAAGAAGGCCCAGCAGGCCGGCAACATCCGCGACGAGGTCCTGAAGGCCGCCCTGGACAAGGTCTCCTTCGAGCTACCGGAGTCCATCGTGGAAGAGCAGGCACACGCCCAGCTGCACCAGGTCCTGGGCCAGCTGGCTCACGACGAGAAGGCGCTGGCGCAGCTGCTCGAGGCGCAGGGCACCACCCGCGAGGAGTTCGACGCCGACGCCCGCAAGTCCGCCGAGGAGTCCGTGCGCACCCAGCTGTTCCTGGACACCGTCGCTGAGCAGGAGCAGCCGGAGGTCTCCCAGCAGGAGCTGACCGACCACATCCTGTTCACCGCGCAGTCCTACGGCATGGACCCGAACCAGTTCGTCCAGCAGCTGCAGTCCAACGGCCAGATCGGCAACCTCTTCGCCGACGTCCGCCGCGGCAAGGCCCTGGCCGCCGCTATCTGCCGCGTTGACGTCAAGGACGAGGACGGCAACAAGGTCGACGTCGACCAGTACTTCGGCGAGATCGACGAGGACGAGGACGCGGCAACCGACTCCGAGTAAGGTCGCCTCCCGCCGCGCCTGTAGCGGCCGCGGCGGGGCCGCCTAGCCCAGCTTCGGCTGGGCTTTTCGTCTGTCTGCGGCGGCTGCACCGCGGCTGCAACGCTGACAGCGAACACGTCCCACGGGAGGCGGGAAAGGCAGTATCGTGGGTCGTATTAAGACAAAGATCCGTCACCAAGGAGATTATGAATTCTATGTCTGACAGTATTCAGATGACCTCGCCAGCGCCGGGCATGAACCTCGGCGACAGTGTCTACGAACGCCTGCTGCGCGAGCGCATCATCTTCCTGGGCACCCAGGTTGATGACGAGATTGCCAATAAGCTCTGCGCCCAGATCCTGCTGTTGTCCGCCGAGGACCCGACGCGCGATATTTCCCTCTACATCAACTCCCCGGGTGGCTCGGTGACCGCCGGCATGGCCATTTACGACACCATGAAATACTCGCCGTGCGACGTCGCCACCTACGGCATGGGCCTGGCCGCCTCCATGGGCCAGTTCCTGCTCTCCGGCGGCACCAAGGGCAAGCGCTTCGCCCTGCCGCACGCCCGCATCATGATGCACCAACCCTCCGCCGGCGTGGGCGGCACCGCCGCGGATATCGCCATCCAGGCCGAGCAGTTCGCCGCCACCAAGCGCGAGATGGCTGAGCTGATCGCTGAGCACACCGGCCAGACCTTCGAGCAGATTACGAAGGACTCGGACCGCGACCGCTGGTTCACCGCCGCGCAGGCGAAGGACTACGGCATCGTCGACCACGTCATCGAGACCGTCAACGGCCCCATCAGCAACTAGAACTAGGTAGCACCTCACCACCTCAAGCTCAGAAGCAAGGAGAATTTTTAATATGACGCAATCGCAGATGCCTTCTTCCCGCTACGTGCTGCCGTCGTTCATCGAGCAGTCCGCGCAGGGGACCAAGGAGACCAACCCGTACTCGAAGCTCTTCGAAGAGCGCATCATCTTCCTGGGCACCCAGGTCGATGACACTTCCGCTAACGATGTTATGGCGCAGCTGCTGGTCCTGGAGGCCCAGGACCCGGACCGCGACATCACCATGTACATCAACTCCCCGGGCGGTTCTTTTACCGCGCTGATGGCTATCTACGACACCATGCGTTACGTGCGCCCCGACGTGCAGACGGTCTGCCTGGGTCAGGCGGCCTCCGCCGCGGCGGTCCTGCTGGCTGCCGGTGCTCCGGGCAAGCGCGCCGCGCTGCCGAACGCCCGCGTGCTCATCCACCAGCCCGCCACCCAGGGCACCCAGGGCCAGGTCTCCGACCTGGAGATCCAGGCCGCCGAGATCGAGCGCATGCGCAAGCTGATGGAGAACACCCTCGCCGAGCACACCGGCCGCACGGCCGAGCAGGTGCGCATCGACACCGACCGCGACAAGATCCTGACCGCCGAGGAGGCCAAGGAATACGGCATCATCGACCAGGTCTTTGAATACCGCAAGCTGAACTCCTAAATTCAGGGGTACCCCTTGTGGGACTCAGGCCCGCCGCCGGCATAACGCCCGGCCGCGGGCCTTTTGTTTGGGGTGGCACGGGGCAGCCGGCGCGCGCGGGGCGGAAGATTGCGCAAGCGAAAACTATCAGTCGCCGGGAACGGCCCTGCTCAGCCGGGGCACTGCCGGCAGGGCTGACCCGTCCCACCAGGCGGGAAGGGCGAGGTAGCCCACCGGAAAACGGGGGTGGCAGATCCCACATTAATTGCGTTGTGGCGTGGAAGGTGGCTATATATTTCTATGTCACGAATCACAAACGCTCACTCAGTGTCAGGCGCGTCGGGCGACGCGCACGGTGCCGGCGGCGGCTCAGCCGTCAGTAAACCACAAGAATCGCAACGCCAGTTCTTCGGCCACCCGTGGGGGCTGGCCAACCTCTTCGGCGTGGAGATGTGGGAGCGTTTCAGCTTCTACGGCATGCAGGCGCTGGTCCTGCTGTACATGTACTACTCCGTGGCCGACGGCGGCCTGGAGATCCCCAAGGCGGCGGCAACCTCCATCGTCGGCGCCTACGGCGGCCTGGTCTACATGGCCTGCCTGCTGGCTTCCCTGGTGGCCGACCGTGTGCTCGGCGCGGAGCGCACCCTGTACTACTCGGCCATCATGGTCATGCTGGGCCACCTGGCGCTGGCCTTCATCCCCGCGGTCACCGGCCTGGCCATCGGCCTGGTGCTCATCGCCGTGGGCTCCGGTGGCGTGAAGACCACGGCGCAGGTGGTGCTGGGCGCGCTCTACTCGCGCGATGATCCCCGCCGCGATGGCGGCTTCTCCATCTTCTATATGGGCGTTAATATCGGCGCGCTCTTCGGCCCGCTGATTACCACGCTCCTGTGGGGCTGGCAGGGCTTCCACTGGGGCTTCGGCATTGCCGCCGTGGGCATGTTCTTCGGCCTGGTCCAGTACACCCTCATGCGCGGCAGCACCATCAAGGAAGCCGGCCACGAGGTCCCGAATCCGGTCTCGCGCCAGCAGCTGCTGGCAGCCCTGAGCGTCCTTGCCGTCATCGTTGTCGTGTGCGTGTGGCTCATCGCCTCCGGCGTGGTCAAGCTGGAGTGGCTGTCCAACATCGTCACCGTCGTGGCCTTCCTCGCCGCGGTGACGCTGTGGCTGCAGATGTACCGCTCCCGCCTGACCACCCCGCAGGAGCGCGGCCGCCTGCTCGGCTTTATCCCGATGTTCGTCTCCGGCGTGCTCTTCTTCGGCATCTTCCAGCAGCAGTTCACCGTGCTGACCATCTACTCCGATATGCGCCTGGACCGCCACATCTTCGGCATCGAGATCCCGCCGTCGATGGTCCAGCTCATTAACCCGATCTTCATCGTCATCTTTTCCAGTATTTTCGCCTTCATCTGGACCAAGCTGGGCGACCGCCAGTGGTCGACGCCGACCAAGTTCGGCATTGCCAACGTCATCATCGGCGTCTCGCTGTTCTTCTTCCTGCCGTTCAGCGGCGGCGGCCCGAACTCCACCCCGATGTTCGCCATCATCTGGATCCTCTTCCTGTTCACCATGGGCGAGCTGCTGCTGTCGCCGGTGGGCAACTCTCTGGCGACCAAGGTCGCCCCGGAGGCCTTCCCGTCGCGCATGATGGCGGTGTGGATGATGGCCGTGGCCATGGGCACCTCCCTGGCGGGCACGCTGGCCGGCTTCTACAACCCGGATGACGCCGGCGCGGAAAACACGTTCTTCATCACCCTGGGCATCGTTTCCATCGCTCTGGGCGTGGTCTTGTTGGCGCTCGCCAAGTGGGTAGTTAGCAAGTTCGCTACCTTCCGCTAAGGCGCGCCGGCTGCGTCGGGTGGGCGTGGTACGGTTGCTGGGATAAAGGAAATTGTGCCCTATGTGTTGAGAGGGTTTAATGGCACGTATGCAAGAAAGCGCGGATCTGCTCAAGTGTTCCTTCTGCGGCAAGAGCCAGAAGCAGGTTAAGAAACTCATCGCCGGCGGCGGTGTGTACATCTGCGATGAGTGCATTGAGCTGTGCAACGAAATTATCGAGGAAGAACTGGGCGCGGCCCAGGCCGAGCAGGCCGAAAAGGAAGAAGTTCGGCTGCCCCGCCCCTCGGAAATCTCGGCCTTCTTGGATAACTACGTCATCGGCCAGGACCAGGCCAAGCGGGTGCTGTCCGTGGCGGTCTACAACCACTACAAGCGCATCAAAGCGGAGGAAGCTGCTGCCGCCCGCGGCGGCAAGCGCTCCAAGAAGGAACCGGAAGACACGGTCGAAATCGCCAAGTCCAACATCCTGATGCTGGGCCCGACCGGCTCCGGCAAGACCTACCTGGCCCAGACCCTGGCGCGCATGCTGGACGTGCCGTTCGCCATCGCGGACGCGACCTCCCTGACGGAGGCCGGCTACGTGGGCGAAGACGTGGAAAACATCCTGCTGAAGCTGCTCCAGGCCGCGGATTTCGACGTGGAAAAGGCCCAGCGCGGCATCATCTACGTCGACGAGATCGACAAAATTTCCCGCAAGTCGGACAACCCGTCCATCACCCGTGACGTCTCGGGCGAGGGCGTGCAGCAGGCCCTGCTGAAGATCCTGGAGGGCACCGTCGCGGCCATCCCGCCGCAGGGCGGGCGCAAGCACCCCAACCAGGAATTCATCCAGCTGGATACCTCCAATATCCTGTTCATCGTGGCCGGCGCCTTCGCCGGGCTGGAGAAGGTCATCTCCGAGCGCGTGGGCAAGAAGGGGCTGGGGTTCGGCGCCAAGCTGGAGACTCAGTCGGAGCAGGACCGCGTCGACCTCTTCGAGGAGGTCCGCCCGGAAGATCTGGTCAAGTTCGGCCTCATCCCGGAGTTCATCGGCCGCCTGCCCGTCGTGGCGACGGTGGACAACCTGGACCAGGAGTCCCTCATCCGGGTACTCACCGAGCCGCGCAACTCCCTGGTCAAGCAGTACCAGGCCCTGTTCGTCATGGACGGCGCGGAGCTGGAGTTCGACACCGGCGCGCTGGAGGAGATTGCCAACCTCGCGCTGGAGCGCAAGACCGGCGCCCGCGGCCTGCGCGCCATCATGGAGGAGCTGCTGGTGCCCATCATGTACGACATTCCGGACCGCGAGGACATCACGGGGGTGCGCATTACCGCAGAGGTAGTCCGCGGCGAGGACGGCCCGGAGTTCATCTACGCCGACGCCGAGGAGCAGTCGGCCTAGGCAGATGTCTTAACAGCTAGAGGCAGATAAAAAGCCGGCCCGCGTTTTCGAAGAGGAAGCGCGGGCCGGCTTTTCCGCGTCCGGGCGCCGGGGAGGGGAGAGTCTCCGGCGGGCGGGGGGCTAGCCGTAGATGTCGCTGTTGTTGTCCGCGGTATCGGCGGCCTCCCGGGCGGTGAGGTAGGACGCCTCGCCGCTGTCCGGGATGTTGGCGGTCAGGAACGCGAGCACCGCGTCCACCACCATGCGGTGCAGCCCCGCGGTGTTGGCCTCGGACTGCATGTCTATCCCCAACAGGTTGTCGATCATGTTGTGGTTGGTCACCCGGTACATGGTCAGCGAGGTGATCAGGGTGAAGATGTCGTCGGCCGAGATCCCCGGCCGGAAGGCCCCGGAGTCCTGCCCGTGGAGGAGCAGCTTGTCCAGGTGCAGGGCCACCCCGCTGACGTCGTTGACCGGCTGCCGGCCGACCACGCCGAAGACCTGCTGGGTGGTCTCCATCGCCAGCATGCGCACGGCCTCCGGGTGGGCGATGTGGCAGTCGAAGAGGGCATCGACAAGTTTGCGCACGCCCTCGACCGGGACCTCGGAGTCGACCTCAAGGTCCTCGAGCGGGGGATTGAGGCGTTCTACCGCGGCCTCGAGGGCGCGCTGGTACAGCCCGCGCTTGTCGCCGAAGTGGTAGTGCAGCATGCGCTTGGACAGGCCCGAGAGGTTAGCGATGGTCTCCATCTTGGTTTCGGTGAAACCGAACTGGGAAAACTGCTCGAGCGCGACTTCGACGGCGCGCTGGGCAGACTCGGCTCCCGTGACGGCGGTGGGAGAATCGGAGTTACCCATAGCAACATGCCCCTCTTTTTTAAGAATCGCTTAGACGGATTGGTTCATTCCCTATCGTGCCGCAAATTCGCGACCCCGTCCGGTAATTGCCCCCGGGGGCGGTAAAATGCCAGTACAGCCGAGTTATAGGTGTACTTCTGCTACCTCAATTCGAGGGCAATCGGGCGGAACCTATCGCGCTACCGTTTTTGCGTCTAGACTAGGAAGTTCACCGAAAACTCGAGGTGTTCTTCTGGGAAGGATGATGCACACAATGTCTAAGCCAACAGCACAGGGTGGACCGAAGCACAACGTTTCAGAACCCATCAACGTTACGGTCACCGGCGCCGCCGGGGCCATCGCCTACTCGCTGCTGTGGCGGATCGCTGCCGGCGAGGTCTTCGGCGCCGACCAGCCGGTCCGCCTGCGACTGCTGGAGCTCGAGTCCGCCGTGCGCGCCGCCGAGGGCGTGGCCATGGAGCTGCAGGACTCCGCCTTCCCGCTGCTGGCCGGCGTGGAGATCACCGCCGACGAGGACACCGCCTTCGCCGACGCGAAGGCCGCCTTCCTGGTCGGCGCACAGCCGCGCACCAAGGGCATGCAGCGCGCCGACCTGATTTCTGCCAACGCGGAGATCTTCTCCCGGCAGGGCGAGTCCCTGAACCGCGTGGCCGCCCGCGACGTGCGCGTGCTGGTGGTGGGCAACCCCGCCAACACCAACGCGCTCATCGCCGCCCACCACGCGCCCGACCTGGATGATTCCCAGTTCACCGCGCTGATGCGACTCGACCACAACCGCGCGGCCGGCCTGCTGGCCCAGCAGGTAGGCGTGCGCCCGGATGAGATTGAGAAGCTGGCCGTCTGGGGCAACCACTCGGACACCCAGTTCCCGGACATCACCTTCGCCACGGCGGGCTCCCGCCCACTGGCGGAGGCGGTCGACCAAGGCTGGTACGCAGGCACGTTCATCCCGACCGTGGCCGGGCGCGGCTCCGAAATCATCGAGGTCCGCGGGTCCTCGTCGGCGGCCTCGGCGGCATCGGCGGCCGTGGACCACATGCACGACTGGATTTTCGGCACCCCGCAGGGCGACTGGCGCACCGCGGCTATTGTCTCCGACGGCTCCTACGGCGTTGACGCCGGCCTGGTGGCGGGCTTCCCGACGGTCAGCCGGGACGGTAGCTGGGAAATCGTGCAGGGCCTGGAGTTAAACGATGCCCAGCGGGCCCGCATCGACGCCTCGGTGGCGCAGCTGCGCGAGGAAAAGGAAGCCGTCGCCCACCTGCTGGGCTAGCCCCGGGAGAAAAACCCGCGGTCTTGCCTGGGCGGGGCCCAAAGGGGTTTGACCGACAGGGTAGAATTGGTCGGCGTGACTGAGCGTAAAAATGAGGAACTAGTAGGTACCAACCGCGCGGACGCGCTGCCCAAGTCCTGGGAGCCGCAAGAACAGGAGACCGCCCTGTACGAGGGCTGGGTCGACGCGGGGTATTTCACCCCGGACGCCCACTCCGACAAACCCGCCTATTCCATCGTGCTGCCGCCGCCGAACGTGACCGGCCAGCTGCACATGGGCCACGCGCTGGACCACACGCTCATCGACTCCATCATCCGCCGCAAGCGCATGCAGGGTTATGCCACGCTGTGGCTGCCGGGCGCGGACCACGCCGGTATCGCCACGCAGACCAAGGTCGAGGCCGCCCTCAAGGAATCCGAGGGCAAGACCCGCTGGGACTACGACCGCGACGAGTTCATCGGCAAGGTCTGGGAGTGGAAGGAAAAATACGGCGGCACCATCCAGTCCCAGATGCGCGCCATCGGCGACTCCGTGGACTGGTCCCGCGAGCGCTTCACCCTGGACGACGGCCTGTCCAAGGCCGTGCAGACCATCTTCAAGATGCTCTACGACGCCGGCCTGATCTACCAGGACTACCGCCTGGTCAACTGGTCGCCGGTGCTGGAGACCGCCGTGTCCGACATGGAGGTCGTCTACGACGACGTCGAGGGCGAGCTGGTCTCCATCCGCTACGGCTCGCTGGATGACAACGAGCCGCACCTGGTCGTGGCTACCACCCGTGTCGAGACCATGCTGGGCGACGTCGCCATCGCCGTCCACCCGGACGACGAGCGCTACGCCGACCTGGTGGGCAAGGAGTTCCCGCACCCGTTCCGCGACGATCTGAGCCTGAAGATCATCGCCGACGACTACGTCGACATGGAATTCGGCACCGGCGCGGTCAAGATCACCCCGGCGCACGACCCGAACGACTACGCCATGGGCCAGCGCCACGGCCTGGACATGCCCATCATCATGGACAAGACCGGCCACATTGCGGACACCGGCACCCAGTTCGACGGCATGACCCGCGAGGACGCCCGCGTCGCCATCCGCGAGGCACTGGCGGAGCAGGGGCGAATTGTGAAAGAAATCCGCCCCTACGTCCACTCGGTCGGCCACTCGGAGCGCTCCGGCGAGGCCATCGAGCCGCGCCTGTCCAAGCAGTGGTTCGTCAACGTCAAGGAGATGGCCAAGTACTCCAGCGAGGCGGTCCGTAAGGGCGATACCACCATCCACCCGTCCTCGCTCGAGCCGCGCTACTTCGACTGGGTCGATGACATGCACGACTGGTGCATCTCCCGCCAGCTGTGGTGGGGCCACCGGATCCCGATCTGGTACGGGCCGGAGGACGCTGACGGCAACCGCGACGTGGTCTGCGTGGGCCCGGACGAGGAGGCCCCGGCCGGATACGAGCAGGACCCGGACGTCCTGGACACCTGGTTCAGCTCCGCGCTGTGGCCGTTTTCCACCCTGGGCTGGCCCGAAAAGACCCCGGACCTGGAGAAGTTCTACCCGACCAACGTGCTGGTCACCGCCTACGACATCCTGTTCTTCTGGGTCGCCCGCATGATGATGTTCGGCACCTTCGCCGCCACCAAGACCCCGGAGCTTCTGGGTAAGGGCACCGACGGGCGCCCGCAGGTGCCGTTTGCGGATCTCTACCTGCACGGCCTGGTGCGCGACGAGCAGGGGCGCAAGATGTCCAAGTCCCTGGGCAACGGCATTGACCCGATGGACTGGGTCCGCGACTACGGCGCGGACGCGCTGCGCTTCGCCCTGGGCCGCGGCGCCAACCCGGGCGTCGACCTGCCGCTGGGTCCGGACGCGGCCGCCTCGGCGCGTAACTTCGCCACCAAGCTCTTCAACGCCACCAAGTTCGCCCTGCTCAACGGCGCCGGCGTGGCGGAGCTGCCGGAGCGCGAGACGCTGACCGATGCCGACCGCTGGATCCTAGACCGCGCCGAGCAGGTCCGCGCCCGCGTCGACGCCTACCTGGACGACTTCCAGTTCGCCAAGGCCAACGAGCTGCTCTACCACTTCGCCTGGGACGAGCTGTGCGACTGGTACGTCGAGATCGCCAAGACCCAGATCGCGCGCGAGCCGGCCGACGAGGCCGAAAAGCAGCGCGCCCGCACCACCCAGATCGTGCTGGGCCGCGTCCTCGACGTCGTGCTGCGCCTGCTGCACCCGACCATGCCGTTTGTCACCGAGGTCCTCTGGAAGGCCCTGACCGGCGGCGAGTCCCTGGTCGTGGCCGACTGGCCGACCGCCGAGGACACCAACGGCGGCGCCGCGACCGACGAGGTCGCCGCCCGCCGCATCCAGGACGCCGAGAAGCTCATCACCGAGCTGCGTCGCTTCCGCTCCGACCAAGGGGTTAAGCCCTCCCAGAAGGTGCCGGGCCGCCTGGACTTCGCCGCCGCGGACCTGTCCGGCCAGGAGGCCCTGGTGCGCAACCTAGCCAAGACCACCGAGCCGGGCGAGGACTTTACCGAGTCCGCCTCCATCGAGGTCCGCCTGTCGCAGGCCACCGTCGAAGTCACCCTGGACACCTCCGGGGCCGTCGACGTCGCGGCCGAGCGCAAGCGCCTGGAAAAGGACCTGGCCAAGGCCAACAAGGAGCTGGAACAGACCACCAAGAAGTTGGGCAACGACAACTTCCTGTCCAAGGCCCCGGAAGAGGTCGTGGAAAAGATCCGCACCCGCCAGGCCGTGGCACAGGAGGAAGTTGACCGCATCAGCGCGCGTTTGGAGGCGCTCAAGTAGTGACTGACCGTACCGGAAACGGCGGCAACGGCCGCGAGCAGGACCGCGATAAGGGCCGAGATAAGGGGCAGGAGACCGAATACGAGATCGTCGACGCCCTCAAGGAGGGCACCGAGGGCTCGCCGGTCGAAATCACCGAGTCGGGGCTCACACTCAACCTGGGCGGGGCGGAGGACTATTCCGCGCCCGCGCCGGAGACCGTCAGCGCCGAGGAACTGCGCGAGCTCGCCGAGGTCGAAGAGGAACTCAACGCCCGGTGGCCGGAGACGAAGATTGAGCCCTCGCTGGAGCGCATCGAGAAGCTCATGGACCTGCTCGGCCACCCGGAGCGGGCCTTCCAGGCCATCCACGTGGCCGGCACCAACGGCAAGTCCTCGACGTCGCGGATGATCGACTCGCTGCTGCGGGCCTTCCACCGCCGGGTCGGCCTGTTCACCAGCCCGCACCTGCAGCGGGTGACCGAGCGCATCGGCATCGACGGACAACCCATCCACCCGCGCGACTACGTGCGCATCTGGCGCGAAATCCGGCCTTACGTAGAGATGGTGGACGCCGAGTCGTTGGCGGCTGGCGGCCCCGCCATGTCCAAGTTCGAGGTCCTGGTGGCCATTGCTTATGCCGCCTTTGCCGATGCCCCGGTCGACGTCGCCGTCATCGAGGTCGGCATGGGCGGGCGCTGGGACGCGACCAACGTGGTCAACTCCGAGGTCGCGGTCGTCTGCCCGGTGGGCATGGACCACACCGATTACCTGGGCGATACCCTCGCCGAAATCGCGGAGGAGAAGGCCGGCATCATCAAGGCCCGCCCGGACGCCGACGACCCCATCACCCCGGCCGAGAACATCGCCATCCTGGCGGAGCAGGAGCCGGAGGCCATGGAGGTCCTGCTGCAGCAGGCCGTGGCCGTGGACGCGGGGGTGGCGCGCGCCGGCAGCGAGTTCGCCGCGCTGGAATCCACCATCGCCGTGGGCGGCCAGCAGCTGCGCATCCAGGGGCTGGGCGGCCTGTACGAGGACGTCTTCTTGCCCCTGGCCGGCGAGCACCAGGCCCGCAATGCCGCGGTGGCGCTGGCCGCCGTGGAGGCCTTCTTCGGGGCCTCGGCCGGGCGCCCGCTGGACGCGGCGAGCGTGCGCAACGGCTTCGCCCAGACCATCTCGCCGGGCCGCCTGGAGCGCATGCGGCAGTCGCCGACCACGTTCATCGACGCCGCGCACAACCCGCACGGCGCCCGCGCCCTGGCTCAGGCCCTGGGTCGGGACTTCGACTTCGCCCGCCTGGTCGGCGTGGTCGCCATCCTGGGCGACAAGGACGCTACCGGGATCCTCACCGCGCTGGAGGACGTGCTGACCGAGATCGTCATCAGCCAGAACAGCTCCCCGCGGGCGCTGGACGCCTACGAGCTGGCCGAGCTGGCCCGCGACATCTTCGGCGAGGAACGCGTCTACGTCGAACCCGACCTGCAGTCGGCCTACGCCCAGGCCGTCGAGCTGGCCGAGGATGCGGAAATCCAGTCCGGTTCCGGTATTGTCATCACCGGATCGGTGGTCACCGCCGGTGAGGCACGCGCGATGTTTGGAAAGGAGCCGGCATGACGGACAAGCCGAAGGACGTCGGGCCCCTGGGCATGGGGCACAAGCCCGTCAAGGACCCGATTAAGGGCTTTAACGGGATGGTCATCTCCAGCACCCTGACCCTGGAGGCGCTCACCCTGGTGCTGGCGCTGCCGATGCTGCGCATGCTCTACAGCGGCGAGCTGTGGACCGGGGTTAACATCGCCATCGTCGTGGCGCTGATGGTCTTCCACCTGGTCATGCTGGCCTTCGCCAGCCGCCGGTGGTCGCTGAATGTCATCCTGGCCGTGCAGGTGCTGGGTATTGTCGCCGGCCTGTTTATCCACTGGTCGATCGTGGCCATCATGGTGGTCTTCGGACTGGTCTGGCTGCTGGCGGCCTACCTGCGCTCGAACCTCATCGCGCGCATGGAGCGCGGCCTTTTGACCACCCAACACCTCGATCAGAAGGGCTAGGGAGGCCGCCGTGCGCTACGTGTATTCGCTGCTGGCCGCGCTGGCCTGCGTGGTGGTCATCCTCGCGCGCGCTTTCCACTGGCCGGGCGTGGTCATCGTGGTGGGGCTTATCGTGGCGGCCGTCTTTCTGGCGCTGGCCTTGTTCCGTGGGGGCCAGGATCGCCCGGGCAAGGATCGCCCGCTGCGCCAGGCGGATTTCTCCCCGGAGCGCGAGGAAGAAATCCGCGAGCTCGTCTCCGCCGGCAAGTACGGCACCGCGGTCAAGCAGGTCCGGCTGTGGTACCGCCACGTCGGCCACGACGAGGCCGAGGCCATGGTCAGCCAGCTGTCCACCGGCCACTAGCGCAATCCCGGGCGGCTACCGCGGGGCGATTATTGCCGCCTTAAGTGCGAAGGATCGCTCGGCATTCGGTACGATGGCCGGTATGACTGAACGTACTCTTATTCTCATCAAGCCGGACGGCGTCAAGAACGGCCACGTAGGCGAAATCATCTCCCGTATTGAGCGCAAGGGCCTCAAGCTGGTGGAGATGGATCTGCGCACCGCAGACCGCGAAACCGCAGAAAAGCACTACGCTGAGCACAAGGACAAGCCGTTCTTCGGCGAACTCGTGGACTTCATCACCTCCGCTCCGCTGGTCGCAGGCATCGTCGAGGGCGAAAGCGCCATCGCTGCCTGGCGTCAGCTGGCCGGCGGCACCCACCCGGTCGAGAAGGCCACCCCGGGCACCATCCGCGGTGACTTCGCCCTGACCGTCGGTGAGAACGTCGTTCACGGCTCCGACTCCCCGGAGTCCGCTGAGCGCGAAATCTCCATCTGGTTCCCGAACCTCTAAGACGCACTCTCTTTACTGCCCCCGCCCGCGGCGCCTAGGTATCCCGGCCCCGCGCGGGGGTTTCGCGCATTCACAGCACCACTAGGCGACCGCGGCTCCGGGCCTGTTTTAGCGCCGCTGCGACTCGGTCAGCGCGTGTACGCCCACGGCAGTGATGCTCATCCACCACTGGGCGGATTCTCCCTGCCAGGTGGGCGCGCGGAGCTTAACCAGCTTGGTGCTGTCTAGCTCCTGCAGGCGCCCGCGTAGCGCCTCCTCGTCGGCGGAGACCGCGGGGGCCAGAATCCTTTGCAGTCCCTTCAAGCTCACCTCGTTGCCGTCGACGGCGCCGATGGCGATAAGCGCGGCGAGGATGTCGGTATTCTCCTCGGCCAGGCGTTGCGTTGTGGCGGTCAGCTCGGTCAGCTCGAAGTCCATCCGCTGGATGCGCCGGCGGCCAATGCTGTAGGAGCGCCGGAAGAGCACGGTGCCGGAAAGAAACAGTCCCACGCTGTAAAACGCCGCCGTGGACAGCGGGGCCACCGCCGGCGGGACCGAAAAATCCCAGCCCAGCGCCTTTAACGGCAGGGCCAGCAGGGGCGCGACGATGGGAATGAACGGGGCGAAGTAGGCGGCGGCGGGGTAGTCGCCGTCCCGGATTTCCATTTGCGGTACGCCCACGGCCTTCGGGTAGTGGCGGGCAATCTTGACCCCACAGGCCACCGCCGCCACCAGGCACAGCGCGCCAAGGACGTAGAAGGCCGTATGGTCTAGAAAGAAAAAGCCCACGCCGAAGCTCGCCGTGGTGGTGAAGGCAAGCAGCTCGCGCGGGTTGAACTCGTTGCGCCCACGGTAGTGCCGGATTGCCGCTGCCGGTGAGGTGGGTACGAGTTCGCCGTCGGACATGGTCTTAAGCTAGCACAGCGCGAAATTCCGCGTGCCCGGGCAGGTGCGCCAAGAAGCGCGCGCCCAAGTGTGCCACAATAGGAGCTAGAGCCTGTATGCCAGGCTTGCAGTTGTGCATAACTAAATACTCAATCTTTAACACTTAAACTTTCGGCGCTTTCAGGGTAGGAAGCCCTGCGGTGTGCTTGCCTGCAGCTTGGATGACTTGCGCGGCCCCGCGGCGAGCTTGCCCTCGCGCCACTAGACGTCAGGAGTAGCCCGTGGCTGCAAAGACTAAAAACGAACAGAATACGGATTTATCAGCGGCCGCCGCGTTGGCCGAGCGGATCGATAGGAGCCAGCTGAAGGACAAGACGCGGCTCTACGCCCTCGCCAAGATGCTGGGGATTTCCTCCAAGGCCCTGGTGGAACAGTTCGCCCAGGAGGGCATCAAGAAGGCCCCGCAGTCCGGCCTGAGCAGGGCGGAAGCCGAGCAGATGCTCGACCGCATCCAAGCCGCCGGCTCCCAGGCCCCGGCTGGTGATGCCCCCTCCGAGGCCGCAACCGATCCGGAGTCCGAGGCCCAGGACGCGCCCCCGGCCAAGAAGAAGACCACCAAGTCCACTAAGTCCACCAAGAACAAGCGGAAGGCCGCGCCCCAGGGCAAGCGGGCCGCCACTAAGTCCGAGAAGGCTAAGGCCGAGGAGGTCAAGCCCGAGGAAGCCAAGCCCGAAATGGACGCCCCGGCTGAGGAGCGGGCCGAGGATAGCGCCGCGGACAAGAGCGCGGACAAGCCCAAGAAGACCCGCAAGCGCGCGACCCGCAAGTCCACCAAGAAGCGGGCCGTGCGCGCCGCCGCCCCGGCCAAGCCGCAGCAGCAGGACGAGGAGCCGAAGCACGAGGACTCGGCCGACGCCGTGGCCACAGCCGCCGAGGAAAAGCTGCGCGACCGCGTGCGCAAGAACGTGGAAAACGAGTTCAACCAGATCGCCGACAAGGTCGAGTCCGAGCTGCAGAACCTCGCCACGGCCGAGGGTGCTGAAGACGACGGCATCGACAGCGCAGAGGCAGACGACGAGCCCGCCGAGCTTGACCACGACGAGGACCTGGAGGAGCTGGTCGCCGCCCTGACGCCGCCGCACCACGCGGCAGCCAAGGACAACGCCGCGGACTACGCGCCGGTATTCATCGCCCCGCAGGCGAATGCCGCCAAGCCGGCCCGGCAGGCTGAACCCGATGATGCGGACGGTGATGACGACGAGCCGGAGCGCATCGAGGCCCCGCGCGGCATCAAGGGCTCGACCCGTATCGAGGCACAGAAGCGCCGCCGAGCGGAGATGCGCGAGAAGGGCCGCGAGCGCAAGCACATCGTCTCCCAGGCGGAGTTCCTGGCGCGCCGGGAATCCGTCGAGCGCACCATGGTGGTGCGCGAGCGCCAGCGCGTCGACCACGCCGGTTCCGTCACGCAGGTAGGCGTCCTGGAAGACGACCTGCTGGTCGAGCACTTCGTGACCTCCGACTCGCAGGCCTCGTTGATTGGCAACATCTACTTGGGCCGCGTCCAGAACGTGCTGCCGTCGATGGAGGCCGCCTTCGTGGACTTCGGCGAGGGCCGCAACGGTGTGCTTTACGCCGGCGAGTTGAACTGGCGCGCCATGGGGCTCAAGGGCCGCTCCCGCAAGATTGAGCAGGCCCTAAAGTCCGGCGACCAGATCCTGGTCCAGGTATCCAAGGACCCGATTGGGCACAAGGGCGCGCGCCTGACCACGCAGATTTCCCTGGCCGGTCGCTTCCTGGTCTACGTGCCGAAAGGCCGCAGCGCCGGTATTTCCCGCAAGCTGCCGGCTCCGGAGCGCAAGCGCTTGAAGGAGATCCTGCAGCGTGTCGTGCCGGGCGAGGGCGGCACCATCATCCGCACCGCCGCGGAGAACGTCTCCGAGGAGGCCATCGCCACGGACGTGGGCCGTCTGCACGGGGTCTGGGAGGACATCCAGGACCGCGCGGAGAAGGAGAAGAAGTCCAAGGGCGCGAAGCCGGTGACCCTCTACGAGGAGCCGGATATGTTGGTCAAGGTCGTCCGCGACCTGTTCAACGGCGACTTCAAGCACTTGGTCGTGGACGGCAAGAAGGCCTTCAACACGGTCAACGCCTATATCCAGTCGGTCGCCCCGGATCTGGCGGACCGGGTGGAGCGCTTCGATCGGAATAAGCACGGCGGCCAAGATGCCTTCGCGGCCTACCGGATCGACGAACAGCTGCAGAAGGCCCTGGCCCGCAAGGTGTGGCTGCCCTCGGGCGGCACGCTGGTCATCGACCGCACAGAGGCCATGACCGTCATCGACGTCAACACCGGCAAGTTCACCGGCTCCGGCGGCGATCTCGAGGAAACCGTGACCCGCAACAACCTCGAGGCCGCGGAAGAGATCGTGCGGCAGATGCGCCTGCGCGACCTGGGCGGGATGATCGTCGTCGACTTCATCGACATGGTCCTGCCCGAAAACCAGGAGCTGGTCCTGCGCCGGCTGAAGGAGGCCCTGGGGCGCGACCGCACCCGTCACCAGGTCTCCGAGGTCACCTCCCTGGGCCTGGTGCAGATGACCCGCAAGCGCCTAGGCGCGGGCCTGCTGGAGACCTTCTCCACCGAGTGTGAGCACTGCCAGGGCCGCGGCATCATCATCCACGATGACCCGGTCGAGCACACCGACGATCATTCCGGCCACGGGCACCACGACCGCCGCAACCACAAGCACGCGGATACGGGCCACGGCCGCAACCAGCGCTCCCAAGAGGAGCAGGACTCCCCGGCGGAGACGCGCGGCGACGCCAAGCAGCTCGACGAGCTGGTAGCCAGCGTGGTCAAGGACGAGGGTGCTGCCAACGACGGCGAAGAGCGCGACGAACACAACGATAGTGATTCCGAGGACCGCAAGGGCTCTTCCTCGCGCCGTCGCCGTCGCCGCGGCAGTCGGGGCGGGCGCTCGAACCGCTCCCGCGACGAGCAGTCCCGTGACGATCAGTCCCAGGACTCGGTCAGCGACATCGAGAAGATCGCTTTCGCCGCAGCGGACAACGCCGCCGACAGCGACGACGTCGCCGAGTTAAAGGACTACGTGCCGGACGAGGACGTGCAGCCGGCGCAGGCTGGTGGATCCACCACCTACGAGGACGCAATCGAAGAATTCGAGGCCTCCCCGCGCCGCAAGCGCAAGACCCGCGGGAACTCCCGCTCCGATCACCGCCCGCGCCGGGAGGATTTCCCGGACCGCGAACGTCACTCCGTGCCGGCCGACGCTGAGGACAAGGCCGCAGCGCCGGAGAAGGCCGACGCGGGTGCCGACGATGCCGGCAGCTCCCGCGAGGAACAGCCGGCGCGCGGCAAGCGCGGCCGTCGCCGGGCCACTCGCCGCACCGCCGGACAGCGCGGCGGGCGCGGCAATCGCGCCGGCGGCCACGACGCGCCGACGCAGGCCCCAGCAGAGAACCCGCGGGATGATTTCGCCGCCCAGGCAGAAGACAGCACCAAGACCGTGGTGCGCGGGCGCCGCCGCCGGGCCGTGCGCCGCTCTGCCAAGGCCGCCCAGCCGACGCAGTCCGATTCCGGCGGTGGTCGGGAAAGTCAACCGCGGCAAACCGCCCCGGCAGAACAGAACGACGCCGGCGCTGAGTCCCGGAAGCACACCGGCCGGGGCCGCCGTCGGGCGACCCGCCGGAGCGGGAAATAGGCAGAAATTGGTGTGACCGGCGGGTGCAGGAAAGACGCGGTTTGTCTTTTCTGGTCCCGTCGGGGTAGGATTTCCAAGTCGCCGTTTAAGTCCAGTTGAGCCGCGCCAGAAGTCTCATGACTTACGTGTAGCGCTGGCACTGGACTCAAGCGCAAAATGTAATTGTCCATTCAGGGGTTGGGTCTCGCCTGCCCCTGAGCCGAGTTTAGATAAGGGGTAACCCTCTATGTACGCGATCGTCAAGACCGGCGGAAAGCAGTACAAGGTTGCCGAAGGTGACCTCGTTAAGGTCGAGAAGATCGAGGGTGAGCCAGGCTCTGCCGTGGCTCTCACCCCGGTTCTGCTCGTCGATGGCGCGAACGTCAAGTCGAAGGCCGATGACCTGGCTAAGGTCAAGGTCGACGCTGAGATCGTTGATCAGGCCAAGGGCCCGAAGATCAACATCATGAAGTACAAGAACAAGACTGGTTACAAGAAGCGCATGGGCCACCGCCAGCCGCTTACTGTTCTGAAGATTACCGGTATCAAGTAAGCTGCGAGGCTTGCACTAAAGACCCCTTGAAGGAGGGAAACCACAATGGCACACAAGAAGGGCGCATCCAGCACTTCTAACGGTCGTGACTCCAACCCGAAGTACCTCGGCGTTAAGCGCTTCGGCGGTCAGCAGGTCAAGGCCGGCGAGATCATCGTCCGCCAGCGCGGCACCAAGTTCCACCCGGGTGAGAACGTTGGCCGTGGCGGCGACGACACCCTGTTCGCTCTCGAGGCCGGCTCCGTTGAGTTCGGTGTCAAGCGCGGGCGTCGCATCGTCAGCATTGTTCCGGCTCAGGAGGCCGCAGCTGAGGCTTCTGCCTAAGCAATAACTTCTGCTAAGACCCAAGGACTTTTGGTCCTTGGGTCTTTTTCTATGCCCAATCAGTATTAAAGGTCTATCCCGCGTGCATTTCCCCTTGTTAGTAGGTGGATCTCACTTACTGAGAACAACAAGCGAATTTTAATTATCGATACAATGCAAACCTTGCAAAACCTGGTCTTTCACTGACTGCAAGGCTGTACGCTGGGCTAATAAAATCCTGAGATTCATACAAGTTAAAAGGTGTATGAAAATTTCCTCTTGCAAACATGAGCAGATCGCTATATGCTAAGGGCGTAGTTAACACTGGAGAAGGCTGACAAGACTTATTGATTGGCCTTCACTAACCCTGCTTGGAAGGAAAAGGTCGGGTTATCACCTCTCTCAACTCTCGCATCGCCAGCGTCATCACCGCTAGCGCGCTCGCCATCATGGGCACCGGCTTCGCCGCTCCTGTTGCCATCGGCCAGGAGGCAACCCCTACTCCTACTGGGGAAGTAGGTGCTGAGACCACCCCATCCGCTACTCAGAACGCTGACCGCATTGATCCGAATGCGACCGTCACTCTGAATATCCACAAGAAGCTTGGTGACCCAACTAGTGCCGATGAGGCAGCGGGTTTGCCAGGGCTAGAGGGTGCAACGTTTGAGATCGGACGTGTGGCAGACGTGGACCTGACTACTCAGGCTGGTCAGGCTCAAGCGAGCCGACTCGGTGGTCTGGACCAAGCGGAAATTGCTGGTCTAACAGTCGAAAATGTTGTCGAAGTTAAAACCGATGCAAACGGCGAAGCAAATTTCGAGGGTCCTATTGGTCTGTACCGCGTTACTGAGCGTAACAACCAGGGCTACACCACTGCGCCTGCTTTTCTGATTGCGCTCCCGTACGCGAATAGTGACGGCAACTGGACTTACACTCGCGACGTCTACCCGAAGAACCAGCAAATCATTCCTTCTAAGCAGGTTGATGATAATGGTGTCACCCTCGGTGAGGACTTGACCTACACGATCAACGCACCGGTTCCTGCAGGCACCTTGTCCCGTTTCAATATTGTTGACCCGTTGATTTCTGCACTTACCTTGAAGCCAGAAGGCATTGAGGTCGCCACAAGCCCAGTCGGCGCAGTGTCCTTCGATGATGGCGATTACACCGTCACGACCAACGACAACACCCTTAGGGTGGACTTCAGTGAAGCAGGTCGTGAAAAGCTGCAGGAGGCACGTAAGGGCAACCCGGACCTGAAGGTCACCGTTAAGTTCAACGCGACTGTGAACTCGATTCCTGCGAATGGTCAGATTACTAACACCGCGACGATTGAGCTGCCGAATGGTGCATTCGTAAATACCGATGGCCCGGACCCGAATAACCCTGAGGGTGGCGATCAGCCGACCTCGACTACTTTCGGCAATTTGACCATCACTAAGACCTCCCAAAATGGTGATTCCACGCTGAACGGTGCAGAGTTTGAGCTCTACCTCTGCCAGGCTGAAGAAGATGGCACCTACACCTCGCTAGGCGAGGCCTTGCCGGTGGCTACTACTGAAACCGGCAATGTTTTGAACAAACTGACTACCTCTGGCGGTAACGATTCAGGTGGAGACGCTACCGCTAATGGCTATGCCATCCCGATGACCTCCTTCGCAGCGGGTACCGGTGCCGTTGAAAACCAGTACTGCGTGCTGGAGACCAAGGCGCCAAGAAACTACGCACGTAACCCGGAGCTGCAGCCGGTTAACGCTGACATTGAAAACCTCGCTCTGACTGTGTCTGTGGACAACCGTAAGGACACCATTGCGGGCATGCTGCCGGCTACCGGTGCTTGGGGCATCCTGTTGGTCTTCCTGGTTGGTCTGTTGCTGCTGGCCCGCGGTATCTACACCTCCTACAAGGATTCCCGCGCAACTGCGTAAACACTCCCTATGCCGGGGCGCGTTGAGCCTAACCGCTCTGGTGTTCCCGGCCAGGTAGGAAGGAGCACGCCATGGCACGACATAGTCGAAGTGCCGTGCCCGTGGCTTCGCCCGCCCAACCGAAGAAGCGTCGAATTCGCTCAGTGGTGTACTTGCTTCTGGCGCTGTTGGTCTTTCTTACTCCGGTGGTGCTGACCACCTACAAGAATGCAGAGCAGCAGCGGATTGCTGATGAGTACTCCGAAGCGGTTCGTAACTTGGAAGATGGGCAACGCGAAGCAGAGTTCGTCCGGGCGCAGGAATACAACAAGACGCTTCCTGAGGTTGGCGCCCCGGATCCGTGGATTAATGGTGTGGATACGCAGTCGCCGGAATATCAGGAATACGAAGATATTTTGAGCGTGATGTTGCCCATGGCGCGTTTGCGTGCACCCTCGGTAGGCATTGATTTGCCGGTTTACCACGGCACATCCACTGGTGTGCTGGCCCACGGTGTGGGACACCTCTACGGAACTGCACTTCCCGTAGGAGGGGAGGGCACCCGCGCGGTGCTGACTGGCCACACGGGACTGACCACGCTGACGATGTTTGACAACCTCACCCACATGAAAAAGGGTGACGTGTTCACCGTCGAAGTCATGGGTGAAGCACTTGCTTACAAGGTCACAGACATCGAGACAGTGCTGCCGGAGGAAATCGAAAAGATTAAGCCGGTCGAGGGCAAAGACATGCTCACCCTGATTACGTGCACGCCTTATGGCATCAATTCCCACCGTTTGTTGGTTCATGGCGAGCGCACCGAATTGCCAGCCGGATACGACGACAAAGTCAATTCACCGTGGCAGCTGTGGATGACCATCGCGATTGCGATTGCGCTGTTCATCATCCTGTATTTGCTGTGGTGGCTGTACCGCCAGCGCAAGAAGCAGAAACAAGCTGAAGAAGCAGCGATGGCAGTCCAGGAATAGAAGTTCAAGAAAAGGTACAAAGACATGGTGATGAAGCACGCAGAGCGCCGAGGACTACTCGGGTTGTTTCTGGCGTTCGCTGTAGCGTGCCTGTGTGTGGTTCCGGTGGGCAATTCGCCGGCTGCGAATGCACAGGAGACAGGGTCGCTGCGCATCACTAAGGAAGCCGGTAAGGGTTTTAATCCGGCTGTGGACACTGCTTACTTCCAGGCCCGACAGTTGATTGGGTTGAAAGAGACGGACATCGAAAAGCTGGGGGAGTTGTCCCAGCGTCGCCCGGAGCTGCTGACTGCTGAGCCAGGCTACGAGCTGGGCCCGGAGCATGAGGCAGCCACCAACGCCTCGGGCGTGGCGCTGATAAATGGTCTGCCTGCCGGTGCTTATCAGGTCACTGAGGTGGCCAAGCACCGCGGCAACTATTCGTCGGAAGAATCCGCGCCTTTCCTGATGTATGTCACTGCCGGTGCAGTTACTGAGGTCAAAGCCAAGCCGCAGGCATTGTCGGTGAGCAAAGAAGCGCTTATCGATGCCGCCCGCCCCGGCGACGAAGTGCCTTTCAAGGTGAGTGCCAACGTCCCGCGCGTGGATGTCGATGGGCGTCTGCACCAGTACGTTTTCTTCGATGGTTTGGAACCGCGTTTAGCGTTTGAGGCTATTCGCAACGCCGTGATCCGCAATGCGGCCGGTGAGATTCATGCGGCCGGTGAGATTCGCTTGGACCCGAATACGGACTTCCAGGTTCGCCAGGTCGGCAACACCGTGGTGATGTCGCTGACGCAAGCCGGCCTGGACAAGCTGGCTGCGGCACGCGCTGGTCACCCGGAGACCATGGTTGAGTTCGACCTCCTTACGCGCCTGCGCCCGGACGCAACCGGGTCGGCGCCGCTGCGCAATGCCATTAACTTCGCCCCGGATGGTTACTGCATCCCGGACCAAGACATTGCCGATGCCGCCTACACCCGCGATGAGCTTTCTTGCACTGAAGCACACTCTCCGGAGCACTCCGAAGCGGTGACCGTGTTGGTACTGCCAGAAGATTCCGACGGCGGATCCAGCAAGGGTGATCCCTGGTGGGTCATCGTTTTGGGCGCTCTTGGTTTGGGCGCGCTGGTAGGCAGCAGTGATGGATCCTCTGATGGCTCCTCTGGTTCCTCGGAACCAGGTGCCGAAGGTGAGGTGCCTGGCGATGGCTCCACCACCCCTGGCCAGCCAGGTTCTACCGAAGACGGTCAAGTCCCGGGCGAGGCAGGGGAGACGTCGCACAGCGATGGCTCTGATGCCCAGTCCACTCCAGCCCAACTGGCACGAACCGGTGCCGCAGTGATCGGCATCGTGGTTATTGGTCTGCTCGCAGTGCTGCTCGGCATTTGGCTGATGCGACGCAAGACCGACGAAGACGAGGAAGAGGTGGACGCAGCCGATGCCAAGTAAATCTTCCACCTTTATCTTCTTGCCCCAGAACCTTTCACATACGAGGAGAACGACGATGTCCCATAGAATGCAATTACGCCGCGTGATGGCGATGTTTATCACGCTGCTAGTTGTGTTTACCGTCGCGGTATCGCCAATCTCACCGATCAATCAAGCGGTGACCCCGGAGGCCGACGCGCAGACTTCCCGCAATTGGTCTACCAGTGACACCGCCTTCAAGGATTGTTCCTTCCGCCGCGGCACCGCCGAAGCCGGCCCATATGCGAACCAGTTGTGCTGGTTGGATATGAAGGGCTTGCTTAACGGCCTGGGTACGACGCCTAAGCCCATGACGAAGGACTTGGGGCGCTACGAACTTAGCTTTGACGTGAATCTGCTCGACGAGAACAACAACTACCGTGACTGGACTCGTTGGTACACCGATACTGAGCGCCTGTCGGTCTCGAAGGACCGCATGGGTAATTCCGTTTTTGGTGGAAGCGATGGAACCACCGATTACTTCACTCCGTATGCTGACGATACGGTTTCGCCGATAGTGAGCTTTACCGGTGATACCACCGCAATAGACCGCGACCAGATGGCGAAATTCCAATTCCGTAACATCCGTCTGCTGGATAAGGCTACTGGTCAATATGTGAACAACTATCGCATCACTGCTGCCGATGCCCAGATGACCCGCAACCCGCGGGGTGCCAACGCGGAGGCGGTCTCTATGCACGTTCCAAGCGGTGGCCAGAGTATGCGCGCGCTGACGCGTTTTACCCCAAACGGATACCGTCCAGCCTGTGACCCTGCCCGGGATGGCCGTAACGTCTTTGGCCCGGGGGAAGAGGAGTACTACCTCGAAGGTGCTCTGGCGAATGTGAATTTCTTCTGTCGCGAATTCGCTGGCGGGAATACCGGTAGCTACCTCGTTGGTGGCGATGGTGTTAGGAACCTGGATGTTGGTCTGTTCTCCCGTAAGGACATTCAGGCATTTGCACTGTCAATCAATATGGGGCGTATGACCGGTGGCGTGAACCCCGTGGATACTTCCATGGAGCGTGCCGCAACGAACCAGGCAACGCAGTTTGAATTCTCGATGGCGATGCGCCAGGGCGGTACTGATACTCCGGTTCCATGGCAGGGCCAGGGTACGTACACCCAGGCAGTTCGTCAGATGGATCCTGCAGATCCCGTAGGCCGCAATGCAAGCGACTCGATGGTCTTTAAGTCCACCGCTACGGGTGCACAAAAGAACAAAGCCCTGCTGCGTTATACCCCAGAGTGGCGTTGCAACCTCGGTGGCAGCAATAGTAGCAATTTCACTATCCGTGAAGGACAGGTGCCCGCAGGATTTAGCCTGAATAACAACGTGGCGGCGGGTACATCTGAGGTTGTTTATCAGAACCCGCAGTCGCGTCCGACCTCTTGTGTGGTGACTTGGGTTCCGAAGTTTAAGCCATCCTCGCTGACTATGCGTAAGAACGTCACGGGTACCGCTCAAAACTTCAACGATGTGGAGAATCGTCGTTTCGATCTGGGCTACGAGTGCAAGGTGTCGCAAGACTATGCCGCTGCTTATGACGCGATTGAAGCCAAAGATACTCGCCGGGTGGCTTCCGGCGGTAGCTTCACCGTTGCCGGTCTGCCTGCTGGTACCGAGTGCACTCTGACCGAGGGCTTTGCTGGTCAACCACGTGTAGTGGAAGGCAAGCAGTTGACCACGCAGTGGACAGGCACAGGAGTGCAAACACTGTCGGGGACAGATTTGCCGACGGCGAAGATTACGCTGCGCGAGGGTGCCAACAATGCGGTTGGTACGAATGATGTCGCTATTGAGAACAAGTATGACTACCGCCCGGGCACGGTGACTATTAACAAGCACATCCGTGGTGAGGCCGTTAGTGACTTGGGAAGTCCGCGTGAATACCAGTTTGAGCTGGCTTGTGAGGCAACCGATTACTCGCAGATTGCCACGCTGAATGCCACGGGTAGTGGGGATAACCTGGACGGTTCGTTGACCTTTGAAGACGTGCCGGTCGCGCGTGATTGTTCGCTGCGACCACTGTCGGGTCTGTCGAATACGGAAGGCCAGACGATCTTGTTCGAAGGCCGCGATGTGACCGTTAATGGTCAAGCGACCGAGGCTGAAGAAGATGGCTCCTACACGGTGCGTCTACCGGATTACCCGGCAGGTGGCACGCCAACCTCGAGCAACGTCGAGATTCAGGCAAACTACGCCTACGAGACTCGTGACGTTGCCATTGTGAAGGAATTGGCTGGTCCGGCAGCTGGTCTGATGGACAACGACGCTACCTACCCGGTGCGTTATCGCTGTGAGGTGCCAGGGGATAGCTCGAGCCTGCGCGAAGGTCAGATGAACATCACCACTAACTCGGATGAACCTGAGGTCATCCCGGAGGTGCGTGTGCAGTCGGAGTGCTTGGTCTACGAGTCGGATACTCCCGAATCTGACAATGTGGAGCTGGACCGCACGACGATTTCTGCTAGCGACCCGAGCGATACCGTCACCACGTTGACCAATGAGGAAGCTCAGACTCAGCCGGTGCTGTCGGTGAATACCTCGACCGCGCCGACGCAGAACCGCGTGACGGTGACCAACCACTACGTCAACCGCTTGGGCACGGTGAATGTGACCAAGCAGGTCACTTCGGAGATTGCCGCAGGACAGCTGCCGAGCACGTTCGAGCTGGCATTCCGCTGCGGTACCCGTTCGGTGGAGGTTTCCGAAAATAACTACCAGTCGGTCGCACTGCAGGGCACGGTGGAGCTCACCAATGGTGGTAGCGCCACCTTGGTGGGTACTGCGGCAAACCCGAGGTTGGAAGCACTGATTAATGACCAAAACGGCAGTCTCGGTGTGCCTTATGGCAACACCTGTACTTTCACCGAGACCACCCCGCAGGTTGGCTCTGGCATTTTGTGGAGCACCGACGCCGGTGAAATCGATGCCGTTGTTGACTCCGAGCAGGAAAACGTCACCGTCAACAACACCTTTAATGCCGCTGGTAATGGTGTGACCGTCAACCAGCAGCAAACTGGTGTGACGGAGATGTACGAGCCAATCGATTACACGATCCGCTGTACGGATGAGTCCGGCTTGCCGCTGGACCTGGGCCAGTACGCCAACTTCACCCTCGGCGGTGGCGTTAACAGCGTCGAGATACCCGCCAGCGTGATCCTGGAAGGCAGCGAGTGCTCGCTCGAAGAGCAAGGCCGCGATTCGGGTACTCGTACCGATAATGGCGACACCTTCGAGATTGACCGTGATGTCACTGCCACGGTGGATGGTGAAGCTTCCAACTTCGAAGATGAAGCACCGATTGAAGTTTCTAACTTCACTGTCGGTGAGCAGACTGTGGTCTCGATTGCGGCGAACTATGACTACGTCGATCGTCCGGTGAACGTGACCAAGAACGTGCAGTTCGACCCGGCCACCGCGCAGTACATTTCCCAGGTGCGCAAGGACGTGAAGTACAACCGCAAGTTCAACATGACGTTGATTTGTACGGTGCCGTACTCCGATACCCCGCTGAGCTTGGGTGGTGTGGTCAGCTCCCCGCAGTCGAATGACCCGGCATCGCAGCGCCTGGAGTTCGACAACATTCCCGATGGTGCGAACTGTACTGCCACCGAAGGTGCAACCACTGCTGCTGAAGGCATTGACTTCACCCAGGAAGTTGCTGCTGGTGGCAACCGCGGTAACAGGACCGTCGACTTTGTAGTCGGCACAAACAATGACGTGGAGTTGATTAACACCTACTCCCGTCGTCTGGCAGACGTGCAGGTCAACAAGATTGCTAATGCCCCGATTGATATTGAAGGCGCACTTCCGGAGAAGTCGAAGGAAGAGATTTACTACACCCACAACTTCAACCTGGTGTGCCGTGACCCAGAAGGTGACGCCAATGGCAGCGGCAACCTGCCGGTTATTCCTACACAGACCATCACTGGCCCTGGAACGACCACGTTTACCAACGTGCCAGTGGGTGCTGAGTGCGACATCACCGGTGATCAGTTTGGTCAGTTGGACCTAACGAAGGATGATCCGTCTGGCCGTACGCTGGAGACGTTGCTGAAGCCGAACCAGGTTATTTGGCAGTTGCGTCGTGACGACCAGTCAGCATTCACGGATACGGATCTCGATGATGGTGAGACGACTTCACCGAAGATGACCGTGGATGACAATGTGGGTTCCGGCGGCGACGGTAACGTCGTGGACCTGACCAACTACTACCAGTTCGTCCCCACGCAGATGCAGATGACGAAGAAGGTCAACGCCAGCGACAACGCATGGCAGAAGCTGCAGGAAGCAGATACCTCCTTCCGCTTTGCTTACCAGTGCCAGGGTGTTGGCTACTCGCTATCGAATGTGGGCCTTCCAGGATCTGTAGGGGTTACTGAGGACGGTAACTTCGACAATGCGGATCGTCGCTTTACCAGTGACACTGTTCAGATTCCTGCCGGTGCATGGTGCACCATGCAGGAGCTGGAGCCGGAGAACAAGCCAGCTGCGCTGGATTGGGAAGCTGACGAAACTGAGATTTCCAAGCAGGTCGGACGTGCCGAAGATGACGTTGAGTCCTATGACTTCGTCAACAACTTCGACCAGCGCACCGTTCCGGTTCGCTTGGCTGCGTTGCAGGATGGCTACATCGCTGGTGCGGAGGATGCTTCCTACAACTTCAACATCCGTTGTACTGATGAAGAAGGCACGACCCTGACTGAGAACTTCACTGTTGGTCAGGCATACTCGTCGGCGACCGTGGCTGACGATGCCCCACCAATTAGCAACCGCGTCGTCCAGCTTCCGGTGGGCGCGGACTGCACCTTGGACTTGAATGATTCGTCGGCACTCGCTGCCCGCCCGCATTTGGAGGTCACCAATGGTGCGCGTACGCCTTACGTGGCCTTCGGTAAGTGGGTCGGCGGTGTCGCCGAAGAGGACAACCCGGATACCAAGCTGGTCGACCTGAAGGCAGATCAGGTGGGGCAGAACCTCAAGAACTACTCTTACGACTTCAGCGTCAGCGATGAGCTGGTATCGGCTAATGGTGCACCTGTGATGACGATTGCTGCTGAGGCAATGCACCTGCGCGCCAAGGTGGATGTCAGCTTCAAAAAGACGTCAGAAGGTGCTGCTGGTGAGGGACGACAGTTCCACTTCAGTACTACCTGTGGATCGGACTTCAACCTGACTGCCAACCAGACGCAGCTGCTTCGCGACATCGAAGTCGACCGCGATTGCTTCATCCAAGAGCGTCCTATCCTGACGGGAGATACTGAGGAAGGCGCCGAAGAAATCAATGCTGTCGCCAGTGTGGAAAGCGCTGGTGCGAACTTAGGCGACTCGACGGCGGGCAATCTGACTGCCACTGAGGATGGGCGCCTAGGTGCGGCATTCTGGAACTTCGGTGTGCAGCCAGTGGGCAACGCCAGTGACACTAGTCGTTCGGGCCCGCCGTGGACCCTGGTGGCGAAGAACTCCTTCCCAGGCTTTGAGTTAGACAAGCACATCGAAGGTGCGCCGATTAGTGCGGTTACCGGTGCGGTGGCTGATACGGCGGTGCTGCCTGATGAGGCAGAGACCATGCGCTTTAACTACACCGTTCGAAACAATGGTGCAGTTCTTGCCGGGGAGTTCAGCATCCGCGAGCCGGAACTGGCTGGCTACACGGTCCGCGATGCCGCCGGTGGCGAGTATGTCATCGATGACAACGGCACTATCCCGGCTGAAGTGTGCAACCTCAACGATGGTGGCGAGTTGCCCAAGGGTGAAGAGCGCACCTGTTCCTTCGATGTGGTGATTAACGCCCCAACCGATGAGTCCTATAGCTACCGCGGTACTGCGGTAGTCACGGGTACGGCTGCGGGTGCGACCTTCACCGCGGAAGATACTTATGGTGCGTTCCGCCTGAGCGCGGCTCTGGGCTTCCTGCTGCCGGATACCGGTATGCAAACTCTGGTCTGGGTGCTGCTTATTGCACTGCTAGTGTTGGGCCTGGGACTGTGGTCTTACCTGCGCAATCGCAATGAGGAAGACGAAGAGCTGGCTGCACAGACCAGCGAGCAGTAATCGAGAAACCAGGATGGTTGATGGCTAATTCCACGAAGGTGCAGCGTCCGCCGCGCAAGCGGCGGCGCTCACTGTGGCTGATTCTGGCCGGCATTCTGCTTCTGCTGTACCCGATCGTCGCCACGCAGATTAACGACTACAACCTGCAAAAACAGGCAGAGTTGTACGAGGATTCGGTGCGCCAGATTGACCCGCCGAGCCAGCGCGAGCAGTACCTGCGCGAGGCAGAGGAGTACAACGAGTGGCTGGCCGGCCAGGGCCACCACGCGTACCCGCCGTTACCAGGTTCACCAGGCTATGAGCGCTACATGCAGACCCTGGATGCGCCGGAGACCCACGGTGTGATTGCGCGTCTGCGCATTCCTTCCATTGAGGTTGACCTGCCCGTTTATCACACCACGGCACCAGACGTGCTTTACGATGGCGCCGGGCACATGTTTGGCTCCTCCCTTCCTGTAGGCGGCGAGGGCAACAATGCAGTGTTGTCAGCGCATACCGGCATGGTGGATGCCTCCATGTTTGATAATTTGCCGCGGCTCAAAGATGGCGAAATTGTCAGCATCGAAGTCATGGGCCGGGTGCTGCACTACAAGGTCACCGGCCGCGAGGTCGTCGCCCCGGATGACTACGAGGCGGTCGAATACGTCGAAGGCGAAGACCGCCTGACGTTGATTACGTGTACGCCTTATGGCATCAACACCGATCGCCTGCTGGTACACGCAGAGCGCGTGTACCTCGGCAACGAACTTGACGATGGCGGTTGGGTACCGAAGCTGTCCTGGTGGATGATCGCCGCACTCATCGTCATCGCGTTGGTGCTGTTGATTGTCGCCTGGAACGAATACCGCCGGAAGCGCCGTGCCCGTGCGGCGAAGGAGGCCCGCGAGGCTTCGGAGGAAGCCGAATAGGCTGCTAGACTGGGGCCTTCACGTTTTAGATTTTTGCGGAGGAATTTCTACCATGGCTCGTTTTATTGACCGCGTCGTGCTGCACTTGCAGGCAGGCGACGGTGGGCACGGCTGCGTGTCCGTCCACCGCGAAAAGTTCAAGCCGCTCGGCGGCCCGGACGGCGGCAACGGCGGCCACGGCGGGGACATCGTCCTGGAGGTCTCCAACCAGATCCACACGTTGATGGACTTCCACTACCGCCCGCACATCAAGGCCGAGCGTGGCGGCAACGGCGCGGGCGATAACCGCAACGGCGCCCGCGGCAAGGACCTGGTGCTGGAGGTGCCCGCCGGCACCGTCGTCCAGGACACCAAGGGCCGCGTGCTGGCGGATCTCACGGTCCCGGGCACGCGCTTCATCGCGGCCGAGGGTGGCTACGGCGGCCTGGGCAACGCTGCGCTGGCTACCGCCCAGCGCAAGGCCCCGGGATTTGCCCTGCAGGGTGAGCCGGGGCAGGCGCACGACCTGGTCCTGGAGCTGAAGTCCATGGCCGATGTCGGGCTGGTCGGCTTCCCCTCGGCCGGCAAGTCCTCGCTGATTTCGGTGCTTTCCGCCGCCAAGCCGAAGATCGGTGACTACCCGTTTACCACCCTGCAGCCCAACCTGGGCGTGGTGGACATGGGGGATTCCTCCTTCACCATCGCGGACGTGCCGGGGCTTATCCCGGGCGCGTCCCAGGGCAAGGGGTTGGGCCTGGACTTCCTGCGCCACATCGAGCGCACCGCGGTGCTGGTCCACATCGTGGACACGGCCAGCATCGAGCCCGGCCGCGATCCGGTCTCGGACATTGAGGCGCTGGAAAACGAGCTGGCCCAGTACAAGTCCGTGCTCGACGAGGACACGGGCCTGGGCGATCTGCGCGACCGCCCGCGGCTTATCGTCCTCAACAAAGCCGACGTGCCCGAGGCCGCGGAGCTGGCGGAATTCGTCAAGGAGGACCTGGAAAAGCAGTTCGGCTGGCCGGTATTTATCATCTCCGCGGTGGCCCGCAAGGGCCTGGATCCGCTGAAGTACGCCCTGATGGAAGCGGTGGACAAGGCCCGCCGCGAGCGGCCGAAGAAGAAGGCCGATCCGAATCACACGGTCATCCGCCCCAAGGCGGTTGGCCCCCGCACTGGCGGTTCCTTCGCCCAGTTCACGGTCGAAAAAGACCCGGAGGTCGAGGGCGGTTTCATCGTCGAGGGCGACAAGATCGAGCGCTGGATTACCCAGACCGACTTCGAAAACGAAGAGGCTGTGGGCTACCTGGCCGACCGCCTGGCCAAGGCCGGTGTGGAAGACCAGCTGCGCAAGGCCGGAGCCGTCGAGGGCGCTCCGGTGACCATCGGCGGCATCACCTTCGAGTGGGAGCCGATGACCGCCGGGGATCCGACCCTGGCCGGCCGCGGCCACGACGCCCGCCTGCAGGGCACCTCGCGCGTATCTGCCGCCGAGCGCAAGCGCGCCTCCCAGGCCCGCCGCGGGCTTATCGACGAATACGACTACGGCCAGGACGAAGAAGTCACCCGCGAGGGCGCCAACCGCGACCGCTGGCAGGGCTAGCCAATGCCCTTTTTTTCGCCAGCGCGGGGGCTGTGCTGACGCGGCGAGGTGGGCCAAAAGTAGGTAAGGCCTGCACACCGGCGCGGTAGGTTTGTATGATCGGTGGGCATGACTGCGCAATCGGACAATCACAGTACTTCTGCCGACCAGCCTTCCCGGCCCCTGCCGCTGGAACCGTATGCGGACCAAGCTCCGGAGACTCCCTTCCCGGATCCGGCGCCGCAAGCCGACGAGTCCCTGGCGATGGGGCACGAATCCCAGCTGCGCGAGGAGATCGCCAAGGCCAAGCGCGTGGTGGTCAAAATCGGTTCTTCCTCTCTAACGGGCGATGATTTCTCGGTCGCCCCGGAAAAGATCGACCGGATCGTCGACGCCATCCAGGCCCGCATGGAGGTCTCCGACGTCATCGTGGTCTCCTCCGGCGCCGTGGCCGCGGGCATGAAGCCGCTCGGGCTGACCCAGCGCCCCACGGACCTGGCCACCAAGCAGGCCGCCGCCGCGGTCGGCCAGGTGCACCTGGCCTACGAGTGGTCGCGGTCTTTCGCTCGCTACGGCCGCACCGTGGGCCAGGTCCTGCTGACGGCTTCCGATGCCGGCAAGCGCGACCGCGCCCGCAACGCCCAGCGCACCATCGAGCGCCTGCGCCACCTGCGCGCCGTGCCGATCGTCAACGAGAACGACACGGTGGCCACCTCCGAGATGCGGTTCGGCGACAACGACCGGCTCTCCGCCCTGGTCGCCCACCTGACCTCGGCGGACGCGCTCTTCCTGCTCTCTGACGTGGACGGGCTCTACGACCGCAACCCGGCGGAGCCGGACGCCCAGTTCGTTGACGAGGTCCGCACCGGCAAGGATCTCAAGGGCGTGGCCGCCGGCGACGGTGGAAAGGTGGGCACCGGCGGTATGGCCTCGAAGGTCTCGGCCGCGCGCCTGGCCGCCCGCGGCGGGGTGCCGGTGCTGCTGACCTCGGCCGATAACATCGGCCCGGCCCTGGAGGATTCCCGCGTCGGGACGGTCTTCCACACCCGCGAGGAACGCCGCCTGTCCGCCTGGAAGTTCTGGGCGCTGTACTCGGCGGACTCCGGCGGAACCCTGCGCTTGGACGCCGGCGCGGAAGAGGCCGTCACCCGCGGCGGCAACTCCCTGCTCGCGGTCGGTATCACCGACGTGGACGGCGAGTTCCGCGCCGGGGAGATCGTGGACATCGTTGGGCCGGAGTCCAAGGTCATCGGCCGCGGTGAGGTCAACTTCGACTCGAGTACGCTGCGCGAAATCATGGGCCGGCACACCGACGAGCTGCCGGTGGAGATGCAGCGCGCCGTCGTCCACGCGGACTACCTGTCCAACTACGCCTCCCGCCTCTAAGGCGGCGGCGAAAAGAATGCGCAAGGCGCCAGCGCGGGCTGGCGCCGTCGCGTAGCGTGGGGCCCATGAAGTACTTTATGGGCCCCTATATTTGGGAAGAGACGGTCGCCGATATCGACGCCGCCGGCCATGAGCGCGTCGACCGGCTGGAGGACGCGGAAGCGTATATCAACACCTCGCCGAACCCCGCCAAGATTCCGCAGATGCCCGACAACATCGGCTTTGTCCAGCACTGCTTCACCGGGGTGGAGGGCCTTATCGAGGCCGGGGTGATTAGTGAGGGCGGGCTGCGCTGGGCGAATTCGGCCGGCGCCTTTGCCACCCCGGTCGCCGAATCCGCGCTGGGGCTGCTACTCTCCCAGGCCCACCAGCACAAGGCCTTCGCCCTGGCCGCGGACTGGAGCGTGGCCGGCGAGCTGGACAAGCAGCAGGCGTGGCTCTACAGCCCGGCCGGCCGCGACCCAAAGACGGTGGTGGTGCTGGGCGCCGGCGGCATCGGCAAGCGCCTGATTGAGATGCTCGCCCCGTTCGGCATGCACGTTATCGCCGTGAACAATTCGGGCCGCGAGGTCGCCGGCGCGGGCGAGACCTTCGCCCTCAGGGAATCCGAGCAGGTCTGGGGCCGCGCCGATTTCGTCGTGAACATCCTGCCGCTGACGCAGGAGACCAAGGGGCTTATCGATGCCTCCTTCTTCGCTCGCCTCAAGCCCAGCGCTATCTTCATCAACGTCGGCCGCGGGGACACCGTGGTCACCGACGACTTGGTGCAGGCGCTGCAGGACGGCACCATCGCCGGCGCCGGCCTCGAGGTCGTGGACCCGGAGCCGCTGCCGGACGGGCACCCGCTCTACGCGCTGCCGAACTGCACGATGACCCCGCACATCGCGGCCTCCCAGCGGGTGGCGCGCTTCCACATGGGCCCGGTCTTCGACGCGAACGCCCGGGCCTTTGCCGCCGGCGAGCGCATGCCCACCGAAGTCAACCCGGAAGCAGGTTATTAAGCCATGAAATACGTGATGCACCCGCAGCGCTGGGAGGCGGCCCAGGCCGCCTTCGACGAGGCCGGTTTCACCCAGCTGGGCATGGACCAGCTAGGCGAGGCGGACTTCCTGTTCTTCACCGGCGGCGCCGAGGAGCTGCCGGATAGCCTGCCGGAACCCCTCGGCTTCGTGCAGCTGCCGTTTGCGGGCGTGGACGCGCTGCTGCCGCAGATGCGCGAGCTGACCCGCACTTGCGGCACGCGTTGGTCGAACGCGGCCGGGCTCTACGATGAAACCGTGGCCGAATCCGCCATCGCCCTGCTGCTGGCGCAGCTGCACGCCCACCGCCGCGTGGGGGATAGCTGGGGCAACCGCGACGAGGTGGAGGCGCACACCTCCTTCCTCTTCGAGGACAGCACGGTCGCCATCGTCGGCGCCGGGGGCATCGGCAAGCGGCTGATCGAGATGCTGCGCGGTTTCGGCCCAAAGATCATCGCGGTCAACCGCAGCGGCAAGGACGTGCCGGGCGCGGACCGCACCATCCCGACCGATCAGCTGGAGAAGGTCTGGCCGGCGGCCGACTACTTCGTTCTCCTGCTGCCGCTGACCGATGAAACCCACCACGTGGTGGATAGCCACGCCCTGGAACTGATGCCGGAGCACGCCGTGGTCATCAACGTTGGCCGCGGGCCCCTGGTGGACACGGATGCGCTGGTTAAGGCCCTGCACGAGGGGTCCATCGCCGGCGCCGGCCTGGACGTGACCAACCCGGAACCGCTGCCGGACGGGCACCCGCTGTGGGAGATGCCGCAGGTGGTCATCACCCCGCACGTGGCCAACCCGCCGTATTCGGTCAAAAAGCGCAGCGGCGCCCACACCGTCGAGGTGGCCCGGGCCTTCGCCCACGACGGCAGCCTGCCCACCGAGGTCGACGTGGACGCCGGTTATTAACGCCGCGGATAACGGCGCGGAGGCGACAGCCTCCGTGTGACCCAGTGCATCAATCCGGGGGATGAGCGGGCGGGGGTTACGTACACTGGGACGCATGACTCAATCTACGGATGAACTGAGCCCAGAACGCCAAGCCGAGCGCGACGAGGTGCTGACCAAGGCCCGCGCGGCCAAGGAGGTCGCCGCGCAGATCGCGCAGCTGACCACCCCGCAGAAGAACGAGATCCTGCGGCAGGCGGCGAAGGACTTGGTCGCGGCCACCGAGGAGATCCTCGCGGCCAACCAGAAGGACATCGACGCCGGCCGCGAGGCGGGCATGTCGGATTCGCTCATCGACCGCCTGAGCCTGGACGCCGACCGGGTCGCCGGCATCGCCGACGGCCTCAACCAGGTGGCCGGCCTGCAAGACCCGGTGGGGGAGGTGGTGCAGGGCCGCACCATGGATAACGGCATCCAGATGCGCCAGATCCGCGTGCCGCTCGGTGTCATGGGCATGGTCTACGAGGCCCGCCCGAACGTCACCGTCGACGCCTTCGGCCTGGCATTGAAGTCCGGCAACGTGCCGCTGCTGCGCGGCTCGAAGTCGGCGCGCAACTCGAACGAGAAGCTGGTGGAGATCCTGCAGTCCACCCTGGAGGGCGCGGGCCTGCCGCGCGCCGGGGTCCAGCTGCTGCCGTGCACCACCCGCGACTCGGTCCAGGACCTGATTACCGCCCGCGGCCTGGTCGACCTGGTCATCCCGCGCGGGGGCGCCGGCCTGATTAACGCCGTGGTCACCGGCGCGACCGTGCCGACCATCGAGACCGGCACCGGCAACTGCCACTTCTACGTGGACGCCTCCGCGGACCTGGACAAGGCCATCGACATGGTCATCAACGGCAAGACCCGGCGGACCTCGGTGTGTAACTCCACCGAGTGCGTGCTGGTCGATGCCGCCCTGCCGGCCGCCGACCAGCTCCGCGTCATCCAGGCCCTCCAGGACGCCGGGGTGGCCATCCACGGCGACACCGAAGAGCTAGCCGCCCTCGGCGTCGAGGGCGCGGTGCAGGCCAGCGAGGAAGACTGGGCGGAAGAATCCCTCTCGATGGATATCTGCGCCAAGGTCGTCGACGGTGTAGGCGGGGCCATCGAGCACATCCGCCGCTATTCCACCGGCCACACCGAGGCCATCGCGGCCCAGGACGCGGACGTCCTGCTGCGCTTTGCCAACGAGGTGGACGCCGCCGCGGTCATGCTCAACGCCTCGACCGCCTTTACCGACGGCGAGGTCTACGGCATGGGTGCGGAGATCGGCATCTCCACGCAGAAGCTGCACGCGCGCGGGCCCATGGCCCTGCCGGAGCTGACCTCCACCAAGTGGGTGCTGCAGGGCAACGGCCACACCCGCCCCTAGCCGGGACGTATACTCATCATCCATGAGCAACCGTATAGGGATTATGGGTGGGACCTTCGATCCCATCCACCACGGCCACTTGGTGGCCGCGAGCGAGGTAGCGCACCGCTTCCAGCTGGACCAGGTGGTCTTCGTGCCCACCGGCCAGCCCTGGCAGAAGGCGGACCGGCAGGTAACCCCCGCCGAGCACCGCTACCTGATGACGGTGGTGGCCACCGCCTCCAACCCGCGGTTTACCGTCTCCCGCGTGGACATCGACCGCGAGGGGCCGACCTATACGATCGACACCCTGCAGGACCTGCGGGAGTACTACCCGGAGTCCGAGCTGTTCTTCATCACCGGCGCGGACGCGCTCAGCTCGATTATGAGCTGGCGGGACTGGGAAAAGATGCTGCAGATGGCCCGGTTCGTCGGCGTGACGCGCCCGGGCTACGAGTTGACCGATAAAATGCTGCCCCGCGAGTCGCGGCAGGGGATAGAGTTGGTGGAGATCCCCGCGATGGCTATTTCCTCCACCGACTGCCGTGAGCGCGCCGCCGCCGGCCGGCCGGTGTGGTATTTGGTCCCGGATGGGGTAGTGCAATATATTGCCAAGAACAATCTCTACCGGATCAACCCCGATCAGCCGCTCTAGCAGCGCGCCGCGAGTAGGAAAATGTCCGAAAACGTGGGACACTAGTATCGATTATTGGTAGAAATTAACGTCTGCAGAATTTGTTAAAGGATTTCCCGCATTGTCTATTACTGACGTAGCCCGGAGCATGGCCGAGGTAGCCGCGCGCGCTGCCCAAGAGAAGCTGGGTGGCAACATCGCCGCTATCGACGTCTCCGACGTGCTGGCGGTCACCGAGGTCTTCGTGATCGCCTCCGCCGATAACGAGCGCCAGGTCCGTTCCATCGTGGACGAGATCGAAGACGAGATGACCGCGGCCGGCTACGAGCCGAAGCGCCGCGAAGGCAATCGGGAAAACCGCTGGGTGCTGCTGGACTACGGCAACGTCGTCGTCCACGTCCAGCGCGAGGGCGAGCGGGACCACTACGGCCTCGACCGCCTCTACCACGACTGCCCGCTGGTGGAAATCCCGGGCGTCGAGGCCCCGCAGCGCCCCGGCCAGTGGGCCGACGAGGTCAACCCGCGCGAGGCGGAATCCGTCGCCGACCTCCCGCTGGCTGACAAGGCCCCGGGCGAACACGAAGAGATCTAGGTAGTCCCCGCATCATGAGCCGCCGCCTGATCCTGATTCGCCACGGACAGACCACCTATAACGCCACGGGCCGCATGCAAGGGCACCTGGATACGGAGCTGTCGGAGACCGGCTACGCCCAAGCCCGGGCAGCCGGCGAGTTGTTGCGCGGGGAAGGCGTGGCCAAGATCGTCGCCTCGGACCTGCGCCGCGCGGCGGAGACCGCCTGCGTCGTGGGCGAGGCCCTGGGGCTGGACTACCAGACCGATCCGCGCCTACGGGAGACCAACCTGGGCAACTGGCAGGGGATGAGCTCCGCTGAGGTGGACGAGCAGTTCCCCGGCGCCCGCGCCCTGTGGCGCCACGATGCCACCTGGGCCCCGCCGGAGGGTGAGTCCCGCGTGCAGGTAGCCGAGCGCGCCCGGCCGGTCATCGACGAACTCATGGAGTCGTTCCACGACTGGAATGACCAGGCGCTGCTGGTGGTGGCCCACGGCGGGGCTATCGCGGCGTTGACCTGCCACCTGCTCGGCCTGGAGCACCGCCAGTACGGCACGCTGTCCGGGCTGAAGAACACCCACTGGGCGCAGCTGACCGCCCGCCCGGTCTTCGACGCGGCACGTCCGCTCGCCCCCGTGCACTTCGATCCCGCCCAGCCGGCTAAGGCCACCTGGTACTTCGATGGCTGGAACATGGGAGGGCGCGTCGTCGGCGACGGCGGGGCTGATATCTAGTGGCGGTACGCGTAGTTACGGATTCTTCGGCCGGGTTGCCCGAGGAGATCGTGGCGGAGCTGGGCATCGGTGTGATCCAGCTCCACGTCATGGACGGCGAGGGCAAGGACGGCACCGAACAGTCCACCGCCGGGGTCAGCGCCATCGAGCTCGCGGCGTTCTACGGCCGCCAGATGGAGCGCGCGGCCTCCGCCGGCGGCGAGGAAGCCGTGCTGGCCATCCACCTGTCGAAGGAACTGTCCTCGACGTATTCTTCCGCCGTGACGGCCTCCGGCGCCTTTGCCGCCGATGCTCTGGCGGTCATCGACTCCGGCTCCACCGGCATGAGCATGGGCGCGGCGGTCATGGCGGCCGCGCGGATGGCGCAAGACGGCGCGGACCTGGCGGAGTGTCGGGCCGCGGCCGAGGACACGCTGGCTCGCTCCAATACCTGGGTCTACCTGTCCAGTACGGACGATCTGCGCCGCTCTGGCCGCATGTCCACCGCCACCGCGATGCTCTCGACCGCGCTGCTGGCCACCAAGCCCATCATGGAGCTCGTCCACGGCAAGGTGGACCTAGTGGGCAAGACCCGCACGCAGACCAAGGCCTTTACCAAGCTGGTGGAGCTGGCCGTCGAGCGCGCCGAGGGCGAGCCAGCCTTCGTGGCCATCCAGCACAACGGCGACGAGGAGGCCGCGGAACGCCTCCAGGACCTGCTAGACGGGGCGCTGCCGGAGGGCTCGTCGTTCATGCTGCTCCCGCTCGGCGGGGTGCTGTCCGTGCACGTCGGCTCCGGCGCCATCGGAGTGTCTGCGGTCTTTGCCACCGAAACCCCGGTTCCGGCCCCGAAGCCGAAGAACCCCTTGGGAACCTTCGCCGCCCGCCACCAGCGCGAGCAATAGCAGCGAAACAGCAATGTAGCCAAGGAGGCCGAAATTTTTCGTGCCTGGATGGGACCATTGCGAGTAACCGATAAAAGGACTTTTATGGTTTCGGGTTAAATTTCGTTTTGTGGCCGGTGTCCTGGGAAAATCCCTTCCCTTTCCGGTGCGGGGACTTTAGTCTCGGCGGCATGAGCGCACCGCATTTGAGCGATAGATTAAGAGAACTGACCCGGCCCACCGGGACCGAGGAACTCATGGACGTCTCCTTCCCGGCTCCCCGGTTTCGCATCCCCGTGGCCCCTGCCGCCGTCCTCGGCGTCGTCCTCATCCTCGGCCTGGTGGTGTGGGTGGGGTGTAGCGCCCTGCGCGACGACCCGGCCGAGGAGGCGCACCTGGCCTGGGAGGAGGGCGGTCCCGAGATCGAGGAATCCAACCTGGCGCTTAGCGCCCACCCCGCCGAGGCCGGCGGGGCGGAGGCAACAACAACTGACCAGGCCGCGCCGACCACCGGCCCGGTGGTGGTCTCCGTGGTGGGCAAGGTCGCCCGGCCCGGTTTGGTCACGCTGGAGCCGGGCGCCCGGGTGGCGGATGCGCTCGCCGCCGCCGGCCCGCTCCCGGAGGCGGACCTGGCGCAATTCAACCACGCGCAGGTACTCCAGGACGCCCAGCAGATCCACGTGGTCGGCCCCGGCGAGACCCCCGTGGAGCCCGGCGGCCTCCAGGGCGGGGAAGGCGGCAGCGGCGGTGCCAGTACCGACGGCTCCTCGGAAGCCGCCGGAGGGGCGGTGAATATCAACACCGCCAGCGCCAGCGAGCTGCAGACCCTCAGCGGGGTGGGGGAGGTCACCGCCGCGGCCATCGTGGACTACCGCGACAGCATCGGTGGGTTCAGCGCGGTGGACCAGCTGCTGGAGGTCAGTGGGATCGGGCCGGCGAAGTTCGCGCAGCTGGAAGGGCAGGTGACCGTGTGAGGGAGCTGCGCTTAGTGCCCGCGGCCGCCAGCGTCTGGGCGGCCACCCTGGCTGTGGTCCTGGGCTGGCCGCTGGTGGCCCTGGGCGTGGTGGGAGCAGTGGTCGTGGCCGCCGCGCTGCGCCGGCACGTCGGACAGGCGTTGGTCGTGGCGGCAACCGGCGGCGTGGCGCTGGCGGTGGCGCTGGTGCGGCAGGCTCGGGCCGCGAGGTTTTCGCCGACCGGGCGGGTGGAAGGCGAGCTGCAATCGGCTCCGGTGGCCCTGGACAGCGGTGGGTGGCTGCTGCGCCTGGACGTGGACGGGGTGCCGGGAACGGTGCCGGTTTTTAGCGAGTCCCTTCCCACGGTCGACGGGTTTAAAAACCCGCCGGCGGGCACGCGGGTGGCCGTGGAGGGCACTGTGAGTGAATCGAACCGTCCCGGCGTGGTGGAGGTCGTGATAAACGGCGACGCCGCGGCCCTGGCCGCCCCGCAGGGCTGGGCCGGCTGGGCCGCCGGGGTGACCGAGAAGTTCCAGGCCGTGGTGCTGGACACGGTAGGCCCGGCCAGCCAAGGCCTGCTGCCCGGGATGGTCCTGGGGGACGTGGGGTTGCAGGACGCGGCCGAGCGGGCCCTATATATCGAGACCGGCCTGAGCCACCTGTCGGCGGTCTCCGGGGCCAACGTCGTGGTGGTCACCGCGGCGGCGGCCCTCGTGGCGCGCTGGGCGCGGGCCTCGCCGCGCGGGCAGGTGCTGAGCGCGCTCGGGGCGCTGGCCGTCTTCGTGGCTTTGGTGGGCGCGGAGCCTTCCGTGCTGCGCGCGGGAGTGACCGGCCTGGTCGGGCTGTTGGCGGTGGTCAACTCGTCGCGCATGGAACCTGTCCACGGCCTGTGCCTGGCGATCATCGGTCTGCTGTGGTGGGACACGGAGCTGGCGGTCAACTACGGCTTCGCCCTCTCGGTGGCGGCGACGGCGGGGATCGTGGCGCTGCAGCCGGTCTTTTATCGCTGGCTGGCCCCGCTCGGCCTGCCGGACCTTATCACCCGCGCCTTCGCGGTGGCGGTGGCGGCCGATATCGTGACCATCCCTATCGTGGCGCTGATGGCCGGGGAGGTCTCAGTGGTCTCTATCGTGGCGAACGTGGCCGTCGCCCCGGCCACCGCGCCGGTGACGGTGGTGGGGCTGGCGGCCGCCATCGCGGTTAACATCCCGGGGATCGGGACGCCGTTGGCGGGCGTGCTGCTCAAGGTGATAGAGCCGTGCACGTGGTGGATCAATTCCGTGGCGCACGCGGTGCGGGATTTGCCCCTGGCGGTGGTGAGTACCGGCCCGGTGGCGGTCGCGCTGGTCTACGGGTGGGTCGTAGCCGGCTTCCTCTTCCACCGGCCGCGACTGACCGTCACGCTGGTGCTGAGCCTGGCCGCGGTGCTGGGGATTGCGGGGTCGCTGGGGCACGCGCCCGCCTGGCTCCAGGCCCGGGGCGGGGCGCGCGTGCACACCAGCGCCCCGGAAGTTAACCTGGCGGACCTGCGCGCGCACGTGGTGGACACGGACGACGACATCGAGCCGGTCCCGCCCGGCACGCAGGTGATCGTGGTCTTATCCGGCGAAGGCCCCGCGGCGGACCGGCCCACGCGCACGCCGGACTATATCCCGGTGCTCTACCCGGCCCGGGACGGTCCCGTGCGGGTCTATGTGGACGGCACCCAGCACGCGGTGGACGGGAGGTTCTAAGATGAAGGGCATGCCAGCTTCACCGGTCCACCTCATCGTCGGCGACGACGAATTCCTCACCGAACGCGCCCGCCGCACCATCACCAAGCAGGTCGCGGCGGATACCGGACAGACCCCGGAGACGACCACCCTGCGGGCCAGCGAGGTCACCGAAGGCGAACTGGCCGAGGCCACCAGCCCGTCGCTATTCGGCGACAACCGGCTCATCGTGGTCACCGACGCCGAGAAGGTCGGTAAGGAGCTGACCGGTCTGCTGATCAACTGCGCGAAGCAGCTCGCCCCCGGGATGACCCTGGTGGCGGTCTACAGCGTGACGGCCAAGACGCTCAAGAACAAGAAGAAACAGCCCGAGCTGATCACCGCATTCCAGAAGCTGGGGGAGCGCCACGACGCCTTTTCCCTCTACCCGAACGAGCTGGGCCGCTGGGTGACAAAGGAATTCTCCCGGCACAAGGTGCAGCCGACCCCGGACGTGGTCAACGCGGTGCTCCAGGGCGTGGGCTCGGACTTGCGTGAGCTGGCCTCAGCCGTTAGCCAGCTGGTCGCGGACACCGGCGGCAATGTCACCATGCAGGCGGTCCAGGAATACTATTCCGGGGTGGCCGAGGTAGCCAACTGGGATATCGCGGACGCCGCGGTCGCGGGCAAGACCAACACCGCGGTCGCCACCTGTCGGCGCGCGCTGCAGCTGGGCGCTAGCCCGGTGGCCATCGCCAGCGCCCTGGCCAACAAGGTCAGCGCCATCGCCAGGCTGTACTCCGCCCGCGGCGACCAGTATTCCCTGGCTAAGCAGACCGGCCTGAACCCGTACGTGGTCAAGCTGACCCAGCCGGTGGCCCGCCGCTGGTCCGGCCGCGCGGTCACGGAGGCCGTCATCCTCATCGACGAGCTCGACTACGACGTCAAGGGCCAGTCCGGCAAGGACCCGGACTTCGCCGTGGAGTCGGCGGTGCGCCGGATCGCGGAGCTGGCCGGATGAAAACCCGGGCCTAAGGCCGGCCCGCCGGGGGCAAAAGATTAGGCTTAGGGGCATGACTGCACCCGGACCGGAACTCCAAGACCTCGTTAACCGCCTCTTCGACATGGCCCGCCAGGGCGATAAGACCCTGCTGGACTACATCCACCAGGGCGTGAACATCGACCTGGTCAACCACGAGGGGCAATCCTTCGTCATGCTCGCCGCCTACCACGGCCACGCTGAGCTGGTCGCCGCCCTGGCGGAGGAGGGCGCAAACGTGGACCTCCTCAATGATCGGGGCCAGTCGCCGTTGGCCGGCGCCATCTTTAAGAAGGAAGACGCGGTTATCGACGCCCTCCTGGCCGCCGGCGCCGATCCCCAGGCCGGCACCCCCAGCGCCCTGGATACCGCGCGCATGTTTGAGCGCACCGACCTGGTCGAGCGCCTTTCGTGAGCTGGTCATCGTTTCTCGCGATCATCGTGATGAACCTGGTCGGGGCCGCCAGCCCCGGCCCGGACGTCATCCTGGTGACCCGGTACGCCACTAAGTCCCGCCGCCACGCCATTGCCGCGGCCGCGGGCATCCAGGTCGGGGTGCTGATGTGGTGCACGCTGACCGTCTTCGGCGCAGCCGCGCTGCTGAGCACCTTCCCGTCCGTTTTAGGCTTCGTCCAAGCCATCGGCGGTGCCTTCCTGGTGTGGATGGGCTGGAAGACCATGCGTTCCGGGTTGGCCGAGCGCCGCAACCCGCCGCAGAGCTTGGATGACGCCGTGCAGCGGCTGGGCCGCATGCGCCAGGCCTTCCGCCTGGGACTGGCGACCAACCTGTCCAACCCGAAGATCGTGCTGTTTTTGGCCGCGATGATCGCCCCGCTGCTGCCGGCGCACCCGCCGCTGGGGCTATCGGTCGCGCTGGTGCTGTCGCTGTCGCTGTCCAGCTTCCTTCTCTTCGTCGCGCTAAGCTGCGTGATTTCCACCAACGCGGTCCGGCGGAAGCTACTGGCGGCCGGCCCCTGGATCGACATCGCCGCCGGTGCCTTCTTCCTCGTGGCCGGCGTCCTGTTGGCCGTCAACGGCCTGCGGGAGATCCTCTTCCCATAGGCCCGGCTGCCCGGCCGCGGGCTCGGCCTGGGCGGCCTGGGCCAGGTCCCGGACCCACTCGGTCCAGGCGGCGACGGTGGCCGCTCGCCGCTTGAGGGTGGTCTCGCCCAGGCCCAAGTCTGCGGCGCGCATGATCTCCGCGGCCTCGTCGCGGCCTATTTTCTCCCCGCCCAGCGCGCGCCGGGCGGCCGTGCGGAAGACCCCGCGGGCGGCCAGGCGCTCCACGATGGCGAAGTTGCGCGCGTCTAGGTCATCGAGCGCCATGACCTGCTCGCCCAGCTCGGTCAGGGCCACGCTCTGCGCGTCGGTGCAGACCAAGCCGAGGTAGGCCGCCGCGTTCGCGTAGTAGTCCGCCTGCCGGGAGGTAAAGCCGTAGGCGGTGTGGATATAGTCCTTCGTCAGCGGCTCCTCGCTGGCGGCGAGCAGCTCGCACAGGTTGACCACGCGCGCGAAGGAATCCGCCTGCGGAAAGGGGGCTGCGGCCGGCTCAGTTTCCACGCGGGTGCGCTCGATGGCGTCGAGGAGCGAGTCGGCCGACAGCTGCGTGCTGCCCAGGCAGTAACGCGCCGAGCGCACCTGCCGGATGCTGCGCGGATCGTTCTCGTCGTCGAAGGCGTAGAGGAACAGGTGGAAAACGCCGTTCGAATACAGCAGGTAGACCGGCAGCACCGGTTTGGAGACCACCTGCCGGAAGCGCCGGTAGGGGAAATACAGCTGGCGGATGTTGAAGTCCTCGGGCAGGTGGTTTTTCGCCTCGATGAGCACCAGGCAGTCCGCGGACTCGTAGCCGCCGTCGATCTCCATCTGCGCGCGGTCCACGGTGAAGTCCCGGCCTGCCAGCCGCAGCGGGATCTGGTGGGTGGACATGCGCCCCGAGACCGTCGAGCGCAGGGGGCTGCTGCCGATGAAGTCTTCCAGGATGCCGCTGAGATCCGCCGCAGCCAGGGCCAGCGACTCGGAGGTGATTTGGGAAAAGTCCAGGGACTCGATGTCCGCCGGCACCGGCAGGCGCCGGGTCGGCTGCGGCCCGCGCTCGAATGCCTGATAGAGGCCGAACTTGCCGACCAGGTAGGAATCGCGCGACAGCGGCACCACGGACAGGCCGTGTTTCCGGAATGGCCACGGCCGCGAGCTGGAGTAGTCGTGCTTGGCCATCAGCCGGGGCTCGCGGCGGCTGATCTCCTTCAGGCGGGAGGCGGTAATGCAGGCGAAGCCGTCGCGCTCCAGGGGCCCGGCGAATTCCTCGGCGGCGAAAACGCGCAGCCAGCCGATGTCGTTGACGCCGAGTTTGGTGTCCTTGCTGATCTCGAAACGGTCGCGCAGCTCGGCTATTTCGGCGGCCTCGGCGTCAGTGGCCCGGGTCATGCGGTGGCTCCTCCCACAGTGTCGGTGTAGTTGCGGACCAGGACCTCATCGACCTTCCCGCGCTTGGAGGCCACGGAGTTGATGGCCCGGGTGGCGCCGACGATCTCAGTGGGGTAGTCCGCATACAGGTCCCGGATGAATTCCGTGGCGGAGTTCGACAGGAGGAAATTGACCCCGCGCGCGTCCAGCTCGTCGCAGGCCTGCTTGAGGCGTTCCTGTTGGCTGCGGTCGAAGCCGCCGGCGGCGTAGCCGGTAAACGAGCTGGTGACGTTGACCGGGTCGTAGGGCGGATCGAGGTAGACGAAGTCGCCGGCCTGGGCCGTCTCCAGCAGCACCGCGTAGTCGCCGTTGAGCAATTCGATGTCGTTGTCGCGCAGGTAGGCGCCCACCGCCCGCAGGGTCGGCTCGTCGCAGATGGTCGGGTTCTTGTAGCGGCCGAAGGGCGCGTTGAACTGGCCGGCGGAGTTGACCCGGTACAGGCCGTTGTAGCAGGTCCGGTTCAGGTAGACCGTGCGGGCGGCGCGCTCGACGGCGCTCAGTGCCGCGAAGACCTCCGGGTCGCGGTCCAGGGCGCGCAGCTCGTAGAAGAACTCCGGGGTATTCGGGTAGCCCGCCAGCAGGCCGATGAGCTCGTCCACGTGGTCGCGGGCGACTCGGTAGACATTGATGAGCTCGGTATTTAAGTCATTGACCGTGGCCTTTCCCGGGGCGAGCGCGAGCAGTACCGCGCCGCCGCCCAGGAAGGGCTCGAAATAGCGCTGAAACCCGGCCGCGGGGAGGGCGGACCGAATGGCTGGTAGGAGCTGGCGTTTGCCGCCTACCCATTTCATCAAAGGCTTCAGGTTGTTCATCGTGGCAATATCTTAGCGCCCCGGCCGACCCGCCGGCCGCGCGGCCCGCCTTGCGGGGAACAGGTGTTCGCCTGGAGGGTTAAAAATAAAGGCCGCCAGCCCGCGGGGAGGAATCCTCCTTACCGTGCGGGCCGGCGGCCAGTATTTATGAAGCCGGGGTGGGCCTAGGCCATCTTGTTGAAGGCGTTAGCCATGCCGGACTTCTTGTTAGCAGCGGTGTTGCGGTGGAACACGCCCTTGGACACGGACTTGTCCAGGGAGCGGGAAGCAACGCGCAGCTGCTTCTCAGCGGCAGCCTTGTCACCGGAGGCGACAGCCTCGCGGAACTTGCGGATCTCGGTGCGGACCGCGGAGCGGATGCCCTTGTTGCGACGGCGAGCCTTCTCGTTGGTGATGACGCGCTTCTGCTTGGACTTGATGTTAGCCATAGCTGAAAATACCTCTTAAGTAATCGATCTGATTGACAACGAAACTTGGGGCACTCTCCGGACATGGCTCCAGGCCACAGATGCAGCCGCGGCGCCGGCGTACAAGGCGAACCCAAGGTCCTGCCCGCCCGGCCGACGCGCCCGGAGTCCAAGTAACCCGGCTATCTTAGCAGCCGGGTGCCTGCCCGGACAAAACGCACTCTAGCGCCTACGCCCAGTGGTAGACGGCGCGCAGGCGGTTGGCGATCCGCTCGAAGCGGCGCTGCGGGAACAGGATGCCTTGGCGGCGGACTTGCTCCTCGCTGATTTCCAGCAGGCGGTCCAGGCGGATCCAGCACTGGCGGCCGGACTCGTCCCATTCGCCGGAGCCGATCTCCAGCCAGCAATCGTCCTCGGCGTGCTCCGGGTTGGGGGAGATGAGCAGGCCTAGCACCGTGGTGCGGGTGCGGCCGACCACGAGGACCGCGCGCTCGGTGGGCGGGGACTGCGCCCCGCCGGTCGGCGCCCAGACCCAGACGACCTCCCCGGAGTCGGCCTGGCCGTCCATGTCCGGGGCGAAGAAGATGGACCGCGCGCGGTCCTGGGTGGCCTCCACCCGGATGTCGGCGGGCTTGCGCGGCTCCCAGCTCGTGTGGTGTCCGTGCAGGCCCAGGCTCTGGTTGATGTGGCTTAGGCCCTTGTCGATGGGTTCCTTGTCGCCCACGCCCAGCGCGTGCAGGACTTTCCGGCCCCAGGAGGGTGAGGAGGTGCGAGCAGACTCGGGGTTAACCATGTGTCTATCCTACTTGCCGGTAGCGCCCGTGTCTTGGGTAAGCTGGGACGGACTACCTATTTACTCGAGGAGATTAAGGGACATCGTTGTCTGAGAATTTTGCGGCCACTACGTTCACGGATCCGTCCAAGATCCGGAACTTTTGCATCATTGCTCATATCGACCACGGGAAGTCGACCCTGGCCGACCGCATTCTCCAGCTGTCCAAGGTGGTAGAGGAGCGCGACATGCGCGACCAGTACCTCGACAACATGGACATCGAGCGCGAGCGCGGTATCACCATCAAGGCCCAGAACGTGCGCCTGCCGTGGGTCCCGCAGTCGGGCGAGCTGGCGGGCACCCAGATGGTCCTGCAGATGATCGACACCCCGGGCCACGTGGACTTTTCCTACGAGGTCTCCCGCGCGCTCGAGGCCTGTGAGGGTGCCATCCTGCTTGTCGATGCCGCCCAGGGCATCGAGGCCCAGACCCTGGCCAACCTCTACCTGGCCATGGAAAACGACCTGGAAATCATCCCGGTGCTCAACAAGATCGATCTGCCGGCTGCCGATCCGGATAAGTATGCCCTCGAGCTGGCCAACATCATCGGCTGCGAGCCGGAGGAGGTCCTGCGCGTGTCCGGCAAGACCGGCGAGGGCGTCGTCGAGCTGCTCGACCGCCTGGTCGACCTGGTGCCGGCCCCGACTTCGGAGGGCGGCTCGGATGCCCCGGCCCGCGCGCTGATTTTCGACTCCGTCTACGACACCTACCGCGGCGTGGTCACCTATATCCGCATGATGGACGGGACCCTGAAGCCGCGTCAGAAGGTGCTCATGATGAACACGGGCGTGGAGCACGAGATCCTGGACATCGGCATCGTCTCGCCCACGCCCACCTCCTGCAAGGGGCTGGGCCCCGGTGAGGTCGGCTACCTGATTACCGGCGTGAAGGACGTGCGCGAGACCAAGGTGGGCGACACCGTCACCTGGGCCAAAAACGGCGCGGACAACCCGCTGCGCGGCTACGAGGACCCGAAGCCGATGGTCTATTCCGGTCTGTTCCCCATCTCCCAGGCGGACTTCCCGGACCTGCGCGACGCGCTGGACAAGCTCCAGCTCAACGACGCCTCCCTCACCTTCGAGCCCGAGACCTCCGTGGCGCTGGGCTTCGGCTTCCGCTGCGGTTTCTTGGGCCTGCTCCACATGGAGATCACCCGCGACCGCCTGCAGCGCGAATTCGACCTGGATCTCATCTCCACCGCGCCGTCGGTGACCTACCGCGTGGTCAAGGAGGACGGGGAAGAACAGATCGTGCACAACCCCTCCGACTGGCCGGGCGGCAAGGTCGGCGAGGTCTACGAGCCCATCGTGAAGATGACGGTCATCGTGCCGGAGGAATTCGTCGGCCCCACCATGGAGCTGTGTCAGTCCAAGCGCGGCCAGATGGGCGGCATGGATTACCTGTCCGAGGACCGCGTCGAGCTGCGCTACACCATGCCGCTGGGCGAAATCATCTTCGACTTCTTCGACATGCTCAAGTCCCGCACCAAGGGCTACGCCTCCCTCAACTACGAGGAGGCCGGCGAGCAGCTGGCCGACCTGGTCAAGGTGGACATCCTGCTGCAGGGCGATCCCGTGGACGCCTTCTCGGCCATCGTGCACCGCGATCACGCCCAGCACTACGGCAACAAGATGACCAAGAAGCTCAAAGAGCTCATCCCGCGCCAGCAGTTCGAGGTGCCGGTGCAGGCGGCCATCGGCTCGAAGATCATCAGCCGTGAAAACATCCGCGCCATGCGCAAGGACGTGCTCGCCAAGTGCTACGGCGGCGACATCTCGCGTAAGCGCAAGCTGCTAGAAAAGCAGAAGGCCGGTAAGAAGCGCATGAAGTCCATCGGCTCGGTCTCCGTGCCGCAGGAAGCCTTCGTCGCCGCGCTGTCGACCGACTCCGACTAGTAGAACACCACGCGCGCGTTATTCCCGCCGGTGCACTCCATGGACTTATCTCCCAACACGCTGCACTGCATGTTATAGGTCTGGCCAGTGGCCGGGCTGGCCACGGAGATTTCCGGCTGGTAGAAGTCGCGGACGTTCTCGCCGGTGGGGTTGTGTCCGGCGGTCTGGGCGTCGAAGACGGCCCTGCCGAACTCGCAGCTGGTGTTCTCGCCGGCCAGGACGGTGTTAATGCCGAAGCCGTCGCCTAAGATGCAGACCTCGTAGTAGGTGCCGGCCACGGTGGCGGTCTGACCGGGGTTGGGATTGTGCATGACCAGATCCATGTAGTCGGAGGCAACGTAGTCGACCGCGCGGTTGCTCGCGCCGGCTCCGGCACCCGCTCCGGCTTCCTGGTTGTTCTCGGCGGCGGGTTCCTGGGTGCTGTCGGCAGCCGCGGTGTTGTCGGCGGAGGCCTCGGCGTCGGCATCGCCGGCTTTGGAGCTTTTTTCTTTGGCCTTCGAGCTGGACTGGGTGGAGGACTGGGCGGAGTTCTCCGCCGCGCTGGATTCCTGCGTGACGGTGCTGCCGGCCTCGGGGGTGGGGGTGTCTTGGGCGGATTCACCTGAGGAACAGGCGGCGACGAAGAAGAGCGGGGCGAGGGCAAAAAGTGTTATACGTCTCATAAAAGGTAGATTAGTGTGTATACAAGTGAGATAAAAGGGTAAGCGAGAAAAACTTGGTACGCTCGGTTGCTAAACGCCAGTAACAAGGAGTGAGAAGTCACGATGACGGTGCCTCAGTCCCCGCACCAAAAGGACCCGCGAACCGCCTACCGCACCGGCCCCTACCGGCAGCCCTCCCCGGAACAGTCCGTGCCCCGGCAGGGCCAGCAGCTGCCCCCGCTGCCGGTCACGCAGGCGACCCTGGGCGAGCGCCCCGCCGGCGAGGTCCTGCGCGAGGACGGAGCGCAGCTGCTCGAGCAGCTGCAGGTGCTGCGCCGTGACCTGCACCAGAACCCGGAGATCGGCAACCACACGCCCTATACCCAGGCCAAGGTGCTCGAGGAGCTCTCCGGCCTGCCGCTGGAAATCACCACGGGCGTCTCGGTGACCTCCGTGGTGGCCGTCCTGCGCGGCGGCAAGCGCGGCGAGCACCCGGTCTCCGTCCTACTGCGCGCGGACATGGACGCCCTCGAGGTCGCCGAACGCACTGGCTCGCCGTTCGCGGCCACCAACGGCTATATGCACGCCTGCGGCCACGACCTGCACACCTCCGCGCTGGTCGGCGCGGCCAAGCTGCTGAGCCAGCACCGCGAGGAGATCCCTGGCGACGTCATCTTCATGTTCCAGCCCGGCGAGGAAGGCCCGGGCGGGGCCCGCCCCATGATCGAGGAAGGCGTGCTGGATGCCGCCGGGCGCCGCCCGGTGGCCGCCTACGGCATCCACGTCGGCCCGCAGGACTACGGCAACTTCTACCACGTGCCCGGCCCGCTGATGGCCTCCTCGTCCAACCTGCGGCTGACCGTCCACGGCAAGGGCGGCCACGGCTCCCGCCCGCACGACGCCATCGACCCGGTCGCCGCCATGGCCGAAATCCAGGTGGCCCTGCAAACCGCCGTCACCCGCCGCTTCGACGCCATGAACCCGGTGGTCATCACCGTAACCAACCTCTGGGCCGGCGACGGCGCCATCAACGCCATCCCGGACAAGTGCGGTTTTTCCGCCACGGTCCGCGTGCTTGACGATGCCGCCATCGACCGCGTCCGCCAGGTCATCACCGAGGTGGCCTCGAACGTGGCGGCGGCGCACCGCTGCGCGGTGGACATCGACTTCGAGATCCTCTATCCGACCACCAAGACCAACCCGCGCGAGAACGCCTTCGCCGCGGGCGTGTGGTCCCGCCAGTTCGGCTCGGACCGGGTGGTGCCTATGCGCTCGCCGATGATGGCCAGCGAGGACTTCGGCTTCGTCCTCCAGCAGGTGCCGGGCACCTTCGTCTGGCTGGGCACCGCCAACCCGGAGACCCCGCAGTCCAAGCGCGAGTGGAACCACTCGCCGCTGGCGCGCTTCGACGACTCTATTCTGGGCGATCAGGCCGCCGCACTTGCCGGGGTGGCCTTTGAGCGGCTGGTGGCTGAGGAGCTGCTCCCGTCGCCGACCATTCACGCGGCCCGACAGGCAGCCCAGCAGGGCTAGCCGCCACCAGCTGCGGGCGGCGGCGCACGAGGTAGAGAATCCAGACGGTCGCGCCCACGGAGAAGACGACCTCGGCGGCGACGGAGGCCCAGCTCACCTCCACGTTATTGGGGTCCGAAATGCCCACAGCCGCGGAGCTAAAGGCCAACACGTTGCCCACGGCATGGACCACCGCGGCGGCCTCGATGCCGCCGGTGGACCACGTCAACACGGTCGCGGCCGCGGCGAAGACTGCGATGGCGGCCAGCCCCTTGGCATCGTAGGCATGCCCGGCGATAAACAGTCCGAAGCCGGGCAGGTAGGCCAGCCACGGCGAGCGGATCCAGCGCCCCAGCCACTGGGGGAGGAGTGCGCGGAAGACGAGTTCCTCGCTGAGCGCCTGCAGCGGAACCAGCGTCACCGTGAGGGCCAGGAGTACGGCCGCGGTGGAATCCCACCGCGGGGAATTGCCCTCGATGACCGTGATCGGGAGGTAGGCCACCGCCCAGGCGACCACGGCCGGCAGCACGGCCCGGCCGGCCAGCCCCCAGCGCACGCGGCCGGCAACCGACCACAGCCCGCGGGCCCCGCGCCGGGCGGCGGGCACGTTCCGGCCGCGCCGGCAGATGCTCGCCGCCACCCAGGCGGCGGCGCCGAGAGCGATGAGAAGCCCCAGGCTGACGGCGAAGGGGCCGGGCCGGGACATGTCATCGATAGCGTCGATAGCCTCGCCGCCCAGGCTGAGCCCGGCGACTAGGGCGAAGCCAAAGAAGAAGACCACGGCGATAACGATGAAGACTGCGGCTTCTAGCAGCGGGCGCCACCACCTGCCCGGCAGCACACGGTGAAAAGAACTCTGCGTTAATTCGTCCATGCCTTCTACGGTGTCAGGTTTTGGGCCGCGGAGTCTCCTCCCCGGGGAGGATTTCGCGGCCGGGGCCGCGGCCTATACTGAGCCCATGACTGTGGGACCGGAGACCGTGCGCCGGATAGGCATCGTTGTGCTGTGCGCCCTGTGCGACCTGGTGGTGGGCCTGGTGCTGGTGGGCATTGACCTGGAGGATTCGCCCGTCGCGGACACGCCAGAGTTCAACGCCTACGTGGCTATCATGGCGCTTTTTGGCGCGCTGGGCTGGCCGCTGCTGTTTATCGGCCTGCGCCACGATCCGGAGGAAGACTCCGCCCACCCCGGCCCCCGGTCAGCGCTGGTCTGCAGCGCGCTGGTGGCCTTGGCCGGCTTCTCCTATTTCGGCTGCGTCTCCTCCGCGGTGGCGTTTATCTCCCTGGTCGGGCGCGGTTCCACGCGGTGGTCCGTGGTCGGGGTCCTCGCGATGGTCGGGGGTGTGCTGGTGGATTGGGCGTTTAACCCGAGCGGCGCCCCGCCCCTGGACGACTGGTATTTCCTGGCCGCGCTCGCGGTGGTCATGGTGCCCATGCTGCTCGTTGGCATGGGGCGCGCGGCCAGCAAGCGGGACCAGCGCGCCCGGTTCGCGGCCGCCGCCACCGTCGAGCGCGAGCGCCTGTCCCGCGACCTGCACGACAGCCTCTCGCACCGGCTCAGCCTGATCTCCCTCTACGCCGGGGCCCTGGCCGAGCGCGAGGACTTGAGCCCCGAGCAGCAGCGCCGCTCTGCCGAAACCATCCGCACCGAGGCCGCCCACGCCGTCGACGACCTGCGGGAGGTACTGCGGTCCATCACCTCGCGGCAGGCCCCCGGCCCCGGCGTCCGCGAGATCATAAGCTCCGCTCAGGAGGCCGGCGATGCCATCACCTTTACCAGCGACGGCGCCACCTCGCGCCTGTCCACCGCGGCTGCCCAGGCCCGGGCCCGCGCGCTGCAGGAATGCCTGACCAACGCCCGCAAGCACGCGCCCGGCCAGCCGGTCACCGTGGTCGAGGCCACCGAGCCCAAAGCCGGCACCTACACCTGCCGCGTCAGCAACCCGCTCCTGGCAGGCTCGAAGGGGGCAGGCACCGGCCGCGGGCTGGACGGCATGCGCCAGCGGCTCAAGCTGGTCGGCGGTAGCCTGGACATCCATCAGGGCCGCGAGTTCTGCGTGGGCATCACCCTGCCGCTAAAGGAGGCGCAATGATAAGGGTCGTCATCGTCGACGACGAGGAGCTGGTGCGCGGCGGCGTCCAGCTGGTGGTGGAATCCGATCCGGAGATCCGGGTCGTCGGCGAGGCCAGCAACGGCCGCGACGGGGTGGCGGTCGTCGCCGACCTGCAGCCCGACGTGGTGCTCATGGACATCCGCATGCCGGTGCTCGACGGCATCGCCGCGGTGGAAAAGATCGACCCAGCCGTGCCGGTCATCATGCTCACCGCCTTCGACACCGACGAGTTCATCGCCGCCGCCCTGCGCGCCGGGGCCGTGGGATTTCTGCTCAAAAACACCCCGCCGAAGGCCCTGACCTCCGCGGTGCGCGCCGCGCACGAGGGCCATCAGATCCTCTCGCCCGGGGTGGTGGGATCGCTGCTCGAAGCCGAGCCCAAGGCCACCCCGAAGCAGGACGCCGCGCGTGCGAAGCTGGCCAACCTCTCCGAGCGCGAGCTAGAAATCGCCCGCCTAGTCGCCAAGGGGCTGAGCAACGCCGAGATCGCCGCGGCCGAGTTCGTCTCCATCACCACGGTCAAAACCCATGTCCAGCACATCCTGCGCAAGCTGCCGGCGCGCAGCCGCATCCACATCGTCATCACGGTGCTGGATGCGGGACTATAGAGAAGTGAAGGCAGAACAACATGACTGAACTGCATTCATTAGTCATCAACGGCAAGGGCTACGTTGCGGTCGTGGCGCCGTCGGTGGCGGTCTCCGTCATCGGCCCCGCAGTTCACCGGCAGGCCATGGCCCGCGTGAAGGAACTATTCCGCCTGCCGATCAAGGAGGGCGCCTCCGTTTGGGGCGGGGCTAGCCCCGAGCAGCGCGCGGCGGAGATCAACCACGCGATGACGGATCCTGAGTGCGCGGCGGTGCTGGCCGTAGCCGGCGGCAACGACTCCATCCGGCTGCTGCGCCACCTGGACCCTGAGGCGCTGGCCGGCAGCGCTGTTCCCTTCATCGGCTACAGTGACAACACCGCCATTCACAATTTCCTCTGCCGATTGGGGAAGCGCTCGTTCTACGGCGGCTCCACCCAGGTGCAGGTGGGGCCAGGGCCGGGGATGGATCCGGAACACGTGGCATCGTTGGGTGCCGCCGTGGCTGGTCGGGGAGCAATAGAACTGTCTGCGCCCGCGGCATATGAAGTCCGCGGCGTTGAGTGGCAGAATCCGCGGGCGTTGGACAGCTACGGTAACCGCGTGGAGTTTCCGCCCTATGTCTGGGAAGGGGCCCGCAGGGCAGTGCGCGGTCGCACGTGGGGAGGATGCCTCCAGACGTTGGTGCAGCTGGCCGCGATGGGGCAGCTTCCGGAGCCGTCCGAGCTTGCGGGGGCCGTTATGTTCCTCGAGCTTTCCGACGAGCCGCTCGGAGATGGCAACGTGTGCAAGCTCGTGCGTGCCCTAGGCGAGGCGGGGTATTTCGACGCGGTCGCGGCCCTCGCCCTGGCCTTGCCCCCGCACTCCGTGACCGGCCCCGGCGGGCAGGTGAGTCCCGATCCGGCGAAAGCACACGCGTTGCTGGCCGAGATGTCCGAGCAGGTCGGCGCCTATAACCCGGATCTAACCCGGGTGCTAGGGCTGCCCATCGGGCACCAGCGCCCTCAGTACGTCATCCCCTACGGCGGCGAGCTGCTCATCGATGCCCGCCGCCGGGAGGTTACGGCCTTCTACGGCGACGGCCCCGCGGGCCAATGATGAGGACGATAAGCGCGGCGACGAGGCCGATGGCCGCTATCACCACCGACGCCCACCCGGCCGCGCCCCAGTAGGTGGGGTAGTAGCGCAGGGCGTAGCCAAAGACCTGGCCGTCGTCGAACTGCTGGACCAGCGAGATGGCCAGCCACCACAGCTTCGCCGTGGCCAGCACCGCCCCTACCACCAGGGTGGTGGCGATGCCGGCGCGGCTGCCGCGGCGGAAGGCCCAGCACAAAAGGCCGACGGCCACCAGGACGATGCCTACCATCGTGGCGGCGAACCACAGCGGGGTCTGGATGGAAAACGGCGAACCGTTCAGCAAGAACTCGTGGTCGACGCGGTGCTGGTCAATGAGTGTGAATCCGTCGAGGACGACGTCTGCGGGAAGGCCCATACCTTGAAAGCCTAGCGGCGCCCGCTCCAGCCCGGGCGGGATAGCGCTGTAAGCCTGGCCACTACGGCGCTAGTCTTTCTGGGCTTTCCCGTTGGCCTGGCCGGCGTGGTCTTCTTGGTCGCCGATGTAGTCCGGGTGCGAGGCGTCGTGCTTCGGGTCGTAGCCGTCGGACCAAGTGTTGGTGGAAAAGTCGTAGTCGACGGCGTCGCCGGCCTCGTCGGTGCGCTGGTACCAGCGGGTGTAGCGGCCGGCCGCGGAGTCGAAGTCGGAGCCGGCGCCGCGCCCGTCGGAGGCTTCCTCGACGGAGAACTCAAAGTCGTCGCCGTGCTCCTCGATGCCACGGATCACCGCGTTTTCCACCGCCGTGCGCGCGTACTGGCGGCGGATGAACATCGGGTCGCTGCGCAGATCCACGATGAAGGCGACCATCATCACCAGCAGCACCACGCAGAAGGGAAGTGCGGACAGGATGGTCAGGTTCTGCAGGCCGGACAGGACCTCCTCGCCGCCGGTCAGAAGCATGACCACGGCGATGCCCATCATGCACAGGCCCCAGAAGACCACCAGGGCCTTGTTCGGGGAGGGGTTGCCCTTCGAGGCCATGGTGCCCATGATGACCGAGGCCGAGTCCGCCGAGGTGACAAAGAAGATGGCCAGCACGCCCAGCAGGATGAACGGGGTGATGGTGCCCAGCGGCAGGTTGCTGAACATGTTGAACAGGACGGCCTCGCCGGAGGCGTCGGCGTCGAAGCCCGGGATGCCGGCGTCGTGGAAGGTGATGGACGTCCCGCCGAAGATGGTGAAGGCCAGGATGAGGATGATGGTTGGCGCCAGGATGGTCACCGCCGCGTACTGGCGCAGGGTACGCCCGCGGGAGATGCGCGCGACGAACATGCCGACGAACGGCGCCCAGGCGATCCACCAGGCCCAGTAGAAGGCGGTCCAGTAGGACTGGAACTCGACCGTCTCATCGCCCCAGGACAGCGACTTCGACATCATCGGCAGCAGCTCGTCCAGGTAGGTGACCATGCCGGACGGCAGCAGGTTGAGCAGCAGCAGGGTGGGGCCGGTGATGAAGACGAAGGCCACCAGCGCTAGGGTGAGCGTGATGTTCAGGTTGGACAGGTAGCGGATGCCGCGGGAGACGCCGGAGACCGCGGAGATGACAAAACCCACGCCGAGCACGGCGATGATGATGAGCAGAATTCGGTTGGGCAGCGGCCCGGCGCCGGAGATAATCTCCACGCCCTGACCGATCTGTACGGCGGAAACGCCCAGGGTGGCGGCGGTGCCGAACAGTGTGGCGATGAGCGCCATGATGTCGATGACCTTGCCCAGCGGGCCGTCGGTGTCCTTGGAGCCGAACAGCGGCTTGAAGATGGACGACACCAGCGGCACGCGCCCGCGGCGGTAGGACGAATAGGCGATCGCTGCGCCGACCAGCGAGTACATCGCCCACGGGGAAATACCCCAGTGGAAGTGGGACTGCGCGACCGCCTGGTGGAGGGCCTCGACCGTGCCGCCTTCGTCCACGGTGTGCGGCGGCGGGGTCAGGTAGTAGCTCAGCGGCTCGGAGGGGCCGTAGAAGAACAGGCCGACGCCGATACCCGCGCCGAACATCATCGCCACCCACGAGAAGAAACCGAACTCCGGTTGCTCGTCGTCGGTGCCCAGCTTGATACGGCCGAGCTTCGACAGGCCCACGTACGCCATCACCACGATGGCCAGGATCATGGTGATGTTCAGCAGCCAGCCCGCGTTGGTAATCGCCCAGCCAAACGCCGCCGATGCCGTCTGCGCCACCTGGTCCGGCAGCATCACGCCCCAGGCAATGAAGCCGACGACGAGTACCGCCGTCACGCCGAAGATGACCTTGTCCAAGCCGAAGGTGTTGCGCTGGTCTTCCACGCCGATGCCCGGGACCAGGCCCGGGTGCATGTTGTGGGGGTAGAGGCCCACCGCGGGCCCGGGGCTGCCGGCCGGGCCGGCACTGCGCGGCTGCGGCCTGCTGGAGGCTGCGGACGAGGTAGACGAGGTCGGCGAGGATTCAGGCTCAGGTTTAGACACGAGGCTTAATCATTCAGGATATTGATGTCTACCACAACTCGAGCAGCCCGCGGCTACTGCTTAGTCTGCTTATGCTAGACAATCCCGTCTAGTGCCGGATAGGCTAGGCGCCATGTTGATTTCCGGACTTCTGGTGGGCGGCGTCTTCGGCGCCGTCCTGCAGCGCGGGCGCTTCTGTGTGACCGGCATGCTGCGCGATATTTTCATGAACAAGACCTGGCGCGGCTTCACCGCGCTGATGATCCTCATCTCCGTGCACGCCTTCGGCCTGACCCTGCTGACCAGCCTGGGCGTCATCCAGCCCGAGGTCGCCAACTTCACCCCGGTGGCCATCATCGTGGGCGGATTCATCTTCGGCCTGGGCATCATCCTGTCCGGTGGCTGCGCCTCCGGCACGTGGTACCGCTCCGCCGAGGGCCTGGTCGGCTCCTGGATCGCGCTGCTGCTCTACGGCCTGTCCGCCGCGGCGATGAAATCCGGCCCGCTGGCCGAGGTCGACGGCTGGTTCAAGCAGTGGGAGATGCCGCTGACGACCATCCACGGCGCGCTGGGGGTAACGCCCTGGCTGCTGGTTGCTGTGGTCTGGGCCGTGACCTTTGGGCTGTGGCGCCACTACCGCCGCAAGGACGCCGGCCGCCCGAGCTACGACCTGGGGCAGCCCTGGTGGGCCCGCCCGCTGTCGCTGAACACCGCCGCCATCCTGGTAGGCCTCATCGCCACCGTGGCCTTCCCGCTGTCCGCCGCCACTGGGCGCAACAGCGGCCTGGGCATTACCACCCCGACCGCCGACGTCATGCGGTATAGCACCACCGGCGACGGGCAGTACCTCAACTGGGGCACGCTGTTGGTTGTCGGCCTGTTCATCGGCGCCTTCCTCGCGGCCAAGGCCACCGGCGAGTTCCGCGTGCGCGTCCCGGACGCGCAGACCGCCTACCGCGCCGTGGCCGGCGGCATCATGATGGGCGTGGGCGCGTCCCTGGCCGGCGGCTGCACGGTCGGCAACGGCATGGTGGAGACCTCCCTGTTCAGCTTCAAGGGCTGGGTCGCCCTGCTGTTCATGGCCCTGGGCGTGGCCGTCGGCGCCAAGCTGTGGCTCAAGCCCCACCGCGCGGCCGAGTCCCCGGCCTCGGCCGAAGACGCCGTGCTTCGCGACGCCCCAGCCACCACCCACCAGCCCTTTCCTGTTGCCACCGGCGCCGTCGCGCTCAAGCCCCAGGTGAGTACGTCCACCCAGAAGGCGCGCCCGCTGGGGCAGGGCCGCTACGCGCTGGACACACTGGGCGCGGTCTGCCCCTTCCCGCTGATGGAGGCCAAGCAGGTCATGGACGAGCTGGAGACCGGCGAGGCCCTGGTCATCGACTTCGACTGCACCCAGGCCACCGACTCCATCCCCGCCTGGGCAAACGATGCCGGCCACCGCATCACCGACTTCCACCGCGCCGGCGATGCCGGCTGGCAGGTCACCGTCGTTAAAGGAGGCTAATCACAGGGGTGTGAGTTAGGATGAAGGGGCATCGCAGGTTATAGCGATGCCCCTTTAACTCTGTGTCAGCGAGGTATACCCACCATGCAGTTCCCAGAATCCGTCGTGGCCGAACTGGAAGAGCTTTTCGCCCCGGTGGTCCAGGAGCATCTCCTCGATGCTTCGCTGCTGCTGCAGCCGCGCTAGCGGGCCTGCGGACTGGCCATTCTCACCTTGTCCGCCAACTGCCGGATATCCGCGGCGCTGGGCTGGCTATCCGGCGCCAAGTTACAAAAGTCCAGCAGTTGGTAGCCGGCGTGCTGGATCGCCTCGTGTTGGGCGCTGAACTCGTCGAGGCGATCCGGCTGGTTGGCGCCCACCGACTGGATGGAGCGGCGTTCGGACAGCAGCTCGTACTGCAGGTCGCGGCGCTGGCTTAAGGATTGCTGCGGCGTTTCGGTCAGCAGGGCGCCCAGCAGCGCGCCCATCGACTCGTAGCAGCGGATCTGCAGCCGGTGGTGATTCAGCGCCGCCGATGCCGGCCGGTACAGCCACAGCGCCAACAGCGCGAACAGGATGGACAGGGAAATCTCCGCCATGCGCGCGCCGACGACGGGCGCCAGCTCCGGCGCCTGCGAGTTGCCCATCAAAAGCGCCAGCGGCGTCGAGAAGATCACGCAGAAGGCGTAGTTTTTCACCACGAAAATCTCCGCGAAGAACTGGCAGGCCGCCAGCGCCAGCAGCAGCGACCAGCCCCACACACCGAAGTAGTGGAAGGTGGCGAACAGGCACACGCCCAGCACCGAGCCGGCCGCGCGGTGGATGGCGCGCACCGTGCCCGGCACCCGGTCCGGGCCCCACTGCAGAATCAGCAGGACCGAAATCGCACCCCAGTCCGGGCGGCCCAGGCCGAGCGCCACGCCCAGCAGCGCGGTAATCAGGCCAGCGAAGAAGACGCGCTCGGCGGTGATGAAGGCGTGTCCGTTGCGCACCGCGGAGCGGTACAGGCGGTAGGTCACCGTCGGGCGGCTGTGCGGGATGACGGTGCGGCTCGGATCGATGTCGTTGGGGGCATCGGTGAGCAGGGCCTCGGCGGCGCCGAAGTCGTCGCGCAGGTTATGCCGAACGATGCTGCGCTGCGCTGCCAGCGTGCGCCGCACCAGCTCGGACTGCGACTGGTTGATAATGCGACCACCGCTAACGATGCCCGCATCCGCCAACGACTGCCACGCATTCGACAGCGCCGTTTGCGCCTGGTGGTGGCGGGCCAGGTGGTCCTTGTCGGCGTTGGCGTAGTCCTCGGCCGCGCGCTCCAGGGTGTCGACCACGCGGCGCTCCGGCCCGTGCTTATCCAGCAGCGACGGGGCCATGCCGAGGATCCACGCGGTACCCGCGCCGACGCAGGCCCACAGGATGACCTCGCCGACGTGGGTGCCGCTACGGGCGAGCATGGTGGAGCCACCCGAGACCATCACGATGAAAAAGCCGCCCGGCGGCGGCAGGCGCAGAGCGTTTTGGACGAACGCGGCCGTGGTGGCCAGCAGCACCGTAAACAGCGCCGAGAGGATGAGCCACCAGTGGCCGTGGCCGGGGGCGAAGACCAGCGTGCCCACCAGGGTGCCGGTGGCCGATCCGGCGACCAGCAGCGTGCCGGCCACCGCGATGACGCGGGCGCGCGTGCGGTAGGGGTGGCCCTCGCCGTAGATGACGGCGAAGGCGCCGGTGGCGATGAGCAGGATAGCGTTCGTATAGCCCAGGAGCAGGGCCACGCAGCCCGGCAAAAGGATGGCCAGGGCGGCGCGCAGCGCGCCGGGCCACCGCGGGGCGGAGGAGTGGAAGGTGGTCAGCAGCTGGAGGGTACTTGGTCTCTGGGGAGTAGGGTTGTCCGTCACGGTGCTGCTACACGTTCCTTTCTCGTATCAAATTTGTTCGGCCAATACAGCGTACTCTTCCGCGGCAGTTTCGCGAACTTTTGCATTCCTTGAGTTTCTGTTTTCCACAGGCCGCGGTTCCCGAGTGTTAACCATTCCACTCGGGCGGCCGAGTTATCCACAGGCGCGGGATCGTGCCCTTGTGGGGGTTGACGGGTGGTTCTAGCGTGTGAGTCATGACAACGACAGCCATGGACACACTCAAAGCAGCGCACGCCATCTTCGCGGACGGGATTTCCTACCTGGACCTGTGCCGCCAGCTCAGCCTGCCCGCTTTGAAGGCTGTCATGTCCGACGTGGCCGCCGCCGCGCACTTTCGTGCCTGCCAGACCTTCTTCGGGAAGACGTCCTTTACGCGCAAGCAGGCCGCCGCCCGTCGAGCCGCCGCTTCTCAGGGCCACCACCTCGACACCCTCTTGGTGTTGGACAACGCCTTCCGCCGGGTGCGCCACCAGGGCGACGCCTGGGCTATGCTCATCGAACTGTGCAACACGCCCGGCACCACCACACAACTCCGCAAACTTGCCAACCAGAAAGTGCTGGAGCTCAACCGCCCGGCCCCACCCGCCGAAGGCGTGCGCGTGACCCGCCGCAAAGACGGACCCAGTACTTTCTCTATCACCGGGGATCCGCAGCTGGTGGAAAACCTCTGGGCCAGCATTAAGACCATCCCCGACGTGGAAGCCTTGTTCAGCGGAGGCCTAGAAAAACAACCCAAGACCACCCACGTGGTGATCTCCCTTCCCGACTGGGTGCGCATCCTTGCCGGCGACGGGGATGAGATCACCTTGCAGCTGAGCAACGGCACCACCATGACCGGTGCCGACTACGTCCGCCACTGCCTCCTGGATGCGGGCCTAGCCACGCTGGTGGATCCGAGGCGCGGGCCGGTCAACCAATACCGCTACCAACGGCATGCCTCGCCGAAGCAGAAGGACATGGCCAAAGCCGAAACCACCACGTGCGCCTGGCCAAACTGTAGGAAACCGGCGGATGAGTGCCAGGTCCACCACATCCACCCCTGGGCAGGCGGCGGTGAAACCAACCAAGAAAACCTGACACTGTTGTGCGAGTTCCACAACTCCTGGAACGACGACGACCCGGCCTACCCCAGGCACGGCAGGGTTAACCGAAGACACGGCACAGTCACCTGGGACCCGCCCTGGAGCGGCGGCTGACACGGGGGTCAGCCGAGGGAAAAGAAACAACAAAGTCAACCAAACCCCACGACTGCCGGGCAACAAGAAAAGGCGCCACGGAAACCACTCCGTAGCGCCTACTCGGCGTGCCTAAATACCTACATAGACGAATCCTCGACCGCGGCCAGCAACTCGCGCGTGTAGTCGTGCTGCGGGTTCTCCCACACCTCGGCCGTCGGCCCGGCCTCTATGATGTGGCCGTCGCGCATGACCACCACGGTGGGGCAGAGGTAGCGAATCACCGACAAGTCGTGGGAGATGAAGACGACGGTGAGATCGTAGGCATCAATGAGCGAGTCGAACAGATCCAGCACCTGCCGGCGCACGGAGACGTCCAGCGCGGAGACGGCCTCGTCGGCGAGCACGATATCGGGCCGGCCCACCACGGCGCGCGCAATCGAGATGCGCTGGCGCTGCCCGCCGGAGAACTCGTGGGGGTAGCGGGAGGCATCGCTTGCTTTCAACCCCACCTGCTCCAGTACGCGGGCGACCTCCTCGGCCCCGGCGCCGCCCTCGGCGATGGATCGCCCCACCGTCAGCCGCGGGTTGAGCGAGCCCTGCGGATCCTGGAAGACCATCTGCACGCGCCCGTCCACACGCACGGACCCGCTGTCGGGGCGCTCCAACCCCGCAATCAGCTTGAGCACCGTCGTCTTGCCGGACCCGGAGCCGCCGACCACGCCGACGCGCCCGCCCCGCGGCACTGCCAGGTCCACGCCTGCGACCGCCGCCGCGCCGCCAAAGCTCTTGGTCACCGACTCCAGCGCGATAACGGGGTCCTGGCGGGAGGGGGCGGCATCGCCGGCCGGCAGCCGGGAGGCGCGCACCAGCTGCTGGGTGTAGGGGTGCTGCGGGCTGTCCAACACGTGCTCGCCGGCCTCGACGATGGCGCCGTCGCGCAGCACCGCAATCCGTTCACACATCCGGTCAGCCACCCGCAGGTCGTGGGTGATAAACAGTACAGCGGTGCCGTGTTCGGCGGCTAGGGCGTCGATGAGGTCGAGGACCTCGGCCTGCGTAGTCGCATCCAGGGCGGTGGTCGGCTCGTCGCAGATGAGCAGGTCGGGGGTGCGCGCCATCGCCATGGCAATGAGCACGCGCTGGCGCTGCCCGCCGGAGAGCTCGAAGGGGTAGCGCCGCGCCACCGATGCCGGCAACAGCACCTTCTCCAGCATCTCCGGCCGTCCCCCGGCCAGGCGCAGCTGCCGGCCGATGGTCATCGACGGGTCCAGCGCGCTCATGGGCTCCTGGAAGACCATCGCCATCCGGTTGCCCCGCAACCGCCGATGCCGCTTATCCGCCAACCCCACCAACTCCTGGCCGTCGAAGCGGATGCTGCCGCTAACCGGCAGGTCGTGCAGCCCCATCACCGACAGGGCGGTCAGGGACTTGCCGGAACCGGACTCACCGATAAGGCCCAGGCGCTGGCCGCGGTCCAGGTGCAGGGTGACGTCGTCGACGAGCCTGTCGCCCACGCGCAGGCCCTCGATGGCAAGCAAAGTCATGCGTCCTCCTTCGGATCCCAGGCGTCGCGCAGCCCGTCGCCCAGCAGGTTAAAGCCCAACACGGTCACGGCGATGGCCAGCCCCGGCGCCCACACCAGCCACGGGGCGGCGCCCATGAGCGTCTGGGAGTCCTGCAGCATCCGCCCCCAGGACGCGGCCGGGGGAGCAGTGCCCAGCCCCAGGTAGGACAGGGCGGCCTCGGCGAGCACGGCTAAGGCGAAGTAGACGGAGGCCTGGACGATGATCAGCCCGCGGATATTCGGCAGCACGTGGCGCCAGGCGATCCGCGGCGCGGACACGCCGGAGACCCGGGCGGAGGCGATGTAATCCTGGTGGATGACCTGCAGCGTGCCGGAGCGGGCCACGCGCGCAAACGCCGGGATGCCCGCGATGCCGATGGCCACCATCGCCGTGACCGTCGACGGGCCCCACACGGCGCCGGCAACAATCGCCAGCAGCAGCGCCGGGAAGGCTAGTACCAGGTCGGAGGCGCGCATGATGAGCCAGTCGCCGTAGCCCATGCCGGCCATGATCCCCAGCGGCACGCCCACTACCGCCGCGATGCCGACCGCGAGCACTCCGACCAGCAGCGTGACCTGGGATCCGACCATGATGCGCGCGGCCACGTCGCGGCCAAACCGGTCGGTGCCCAGCAGGTGGTCGGCCCCGGGGCCGACCAAGCGGGCGGCCGTGTCGGCCAGGTCCGGCGGATAGGGCGTCCACACCAGGGACACCAGCGCCAAGACGACGGGGATGGCCACCAGGACGGCGCCTAAGTACTTCTGCATTACGCGGCCTCCTTAACGCCCGCGCGGGTCCGCGCCAGGCGCGGATCAATCAGGCGGTAGGCCACGTCGACAAGCAGGTTCACCGTCAGGGTGAAGGCGACCAGGAGCATGACCAGCGTCTGGACGGTGGTGAGATCGCGGTTGGCGACGGCATCGAGCAGCATACTGCCCAGGCCGGGGACCACGAAGACGGATTCGATGACGACGGCGCCGATAACCAGCGTGGTCAGCTGCACCCCGGCGACAGTCAGCACCGGCAGGGCCGCGTTGCGCAGCCCGTGGCGGATAAGCGCGCGCGTCGGCGAGGCCCCCAACGCCCGGGCGGTGCGGATATAGTCCTGCCCCATGACCTCGCGGACGGCGGCGCGCACATACCGGGTCAGCATGGCCGCCTGCACCAGCGCCAGGGAGACCACCGGCAGGATAAGGTGCGCCACGAACTGGCCGAAGCCCTGGTTGGGAGGCACCCACCCGCTGGCCGGCAGCCAGCGCCCGAAGGCGCTGATGAGCAGCAGGCCGACCAGGAAGTTCGGCAGCGCGATGCCCAGCTGGCTCAGCACGGATAGCCCCGGGTACCGCGCGCTGGCAATCCCCAGCGGCACCGCGATGATAAGCGCCAACAGCAGCGCCAGCCCCACCAGGATGAGCGAGACCTGCGCGCGGTCGAGCACCTGGGCAGTAATCGAGGTCTGCGAGGCCAGCGAGACGCCAAAATCGCCGCGCAGCAGCCCGCCCATCCACTCGGCGTACTGGGCCAGCAGCGGCTGATCCAGGCCGAGGGTGGCGCTGAGCTCGGCGACGGCCTCGTCGGTCGCGTTGATACCCAGCGCCACGCGGGCCGGGTTGCCGGGCACCGCCCGCATCATGGCGAAGATGACCACGCTGGCCACCGCCAGCACGAAGACGTAGCGGCCCACCAGCTTCACGATGCCCCCTGCCCTCACCGCGCGCTCACCTCCGTCAGGTCGACCGAGTCGGTAACCATGTCGGGGCGCAGCCCGGTCACGCCGGGCCGGGTGAGCACGATATTGGGCATGTTCATCAGTGTTACGGCGCCGGCCTCGGCCATGATCTGGTCGACGGCCTGGGAGGTCAGGGCGCGGAATTGCTCGGGAGAGTCGGCGGTATCGGCGGCGGCGAAGAGCTCGCGCACGCGCGGCGAATCGTAGCCCAGGTAATAGTCCGGGCTGCCGAACAAGGTGGTCAGATCGCGCGGCTCGACGTGGGAGACCAGCGAGACTTGGTAGTCGCGGGCGCCCATGACCTGGCCCAACCACACCGCGGGGAATTCCGCGGACTCGAGCCGCACGTCGAAGCCGACCTCCGTCAGCTGCGAGTAGATGAGCTCGGCGGCGGTCTGCGCGTACGGCAGGGTGGGCACGGTGATGGTGATGGGGGCGCCGACGGCTCCGGCATCGTGTAGCAGCTGGCGCGCCCGCTCCGGGTCGAAGGGGTAGTAGTCCTCGCCGCTGAACCAGGGATCGGTAGGTGCCACGGGGGCGGCGCCGGTGTCGGTGGCCAGCCCGCCGAAGAGGATGTCGCTGGCGGCCTGGCGGTCGATGGCATAGGCCACGGCCTGGCGCACCCGCGGGTCGTCGAAGGGGGCGGCCTGGTTGTTCAGCGACAGCAGCACCTCGCCGTTGGTGGTGCCGACTTGCTTTTCGATGCCGTCCGGCAGGTCGTCAAGCAGCTCCGGCGACTGGACCGCCCAGACCACGTCGGCCCCGCCGGAGCGCAGCGCGTTGAGGGCGGTCAGCGAATCCGGGAAGTAACTAATCGTGACCGGCTGGGCGGCCGGGGTGCCCCAGTAGTCCTCGCGGGGGCTTAAGGCTACGAACTCGTTGGGGCTGAACTTGCTGACCGCGTAGGGGCCCGTGCCGACGGGGTGGCTGGCGAGCTCGTCGACGCCGTCGGGAGTCATCATCGCGCCGACGGTGGTGCCCAGCTGCCACAGCCAATTGTTGGAGCGGTGCTCCAGGTCGACGGTGAGCTCGTAGTCGCCGGTCGCGCGGGCGCTGGTCACCACGGCCATCTGCGAGGACAGCGCGTTCGACCAGTGGTTTTTGACGTAATTCAGGCTGAAGGCCGCGCTCTCGGCGTTGAAGGGCGAGCCGTTGGAAAAGCGCACGCCCTGGCGCAGCTGGAAGACGTAGTGGGTGCCGTCGGCGGAGACCTCCCAGTCGGTGGCGAGCTGGGGCACGACTTCGCCGGTCTCGGAATCGATGGCCACCAGGGTCTCGTAGACGTTGTTCATCAGGGCGGCCGGGATGGCCGCGCCGCCGACGGTGGTGAAATCCAACGAGGTGGCGGGGGAGGTGGTGGCGACGGTGAGGGTATCGGCGGCCTGGCCGGCGGGGGCCGGGTCGACGACGGTGGTGTGCCCGGCCGCGCACCCGGACAGCAGGGTGGCGGCGAGTGCCAGCGACGCGCTGCGTCTGCCTCGGAAAGTCATAACGAAAGGTTAGTGCACCGCGTCACTTTTTGGCGAAATTGCCACGCTTTCGCTGCCGCTAGACCCCCGGGAATACCTCCAGTGGGGAGGCGCCGCCGCGCACCGAGGACAGGCTCACCGACAGGGCGTCGGCGCGGTAGCGGTAGACCGCCAGCTCGACGGGGCGGCCCTGGTGGTTGGCGATGAGCAGCTCCACCGTCCAGATGGGGGAGCCGGGCTCGATGTCGAGGGCTTCAGCATCGTCGGCCGAGGCGGCGCCGATGTGGATGCGCCGGTTGACATTGTCGAAATCGACGCCGGCGGCCCGCAGGTGGGCGTGCAGCGAGCCGGAGTCGGCGTCGAAGTTGAGGACTTCCTGCCCGATGTCGATCGGGAAGTAGAGGCGCTCGATGACCAGCGGGCGGCCGTTGGTGCTGCGCAGGCGGTGGACGTAGACTACCTGCTCGTCGGCGCCGATGCCCAAGCGCTGCGCGACGTCCTCCGGGGCGGGGCGGCGGGCCAGCCAGAAGGTCTTCTGCTGCGGGGTGTAGCCGTGTTGGCTGAGCCAGGAGCTTACGGAGATGATGGAGTCGAAGGTTTCGGCGTTGAAGTTGCCGAGCACGACGGAGCGCCGGCCGCGGCCGGAGGAGATGGCGCCCTCGGTGCGCAGGACGGCCATCGCCTGGCGGACGGGGCCGCGCGACGAGTTGAACTGCGCACATAGTTCGGCCTCGCTGGGCAGTTGATCTCCTGGTTGAAGTTCGCCGCTGCGGATCTGCTCCTTCAGATAGTTGCAGATCTTGAGGTGCTGCTGCGGTTCTCGGTGCTGCCTCATTAGTTGTTCGGTACTCCCTTCAATCCAGGCAGGCTGGAAAACGCCGACGCTTCCGCCACCTGGGGTGGCAGGCGTCGGCCGGCCCACGAGCTGGGGAGAACGTGGGTTTTAATAACGGTTTGTCTTAGTTATGTCAAGTGTAACGAATAACGGCTTTATAAAAAACGACATACAAGTAATTATTGGGATGTAGACAGGCTTTGTCTAGGTCAAGGCGATGGGATGGTGTCCATCTGGAGGGGCTTGCCGGCGCGCTGTTCGCCCCCTAGCTAGCGCGATTGCAGGGTTGCTGGGGTGCGTATCTAGGGCGCGAGAGCGTGCGTGAAACTAAGAAAACCTAGAAGGATAGATAAGTCACACAGTCGGCGTGGAGGCACCAGGGGTGGGAAGTGTATACAAATCCGCTTCCATGCTGTTTGAGTGTGGCACAACTGTGGCGCCTTGATCTGTGTACATATCTACATCTGTAGATTTTTTGCTTCCGTCGGTGGGTCAATCGGGCGGGGGTTGATTATTAATTCTCAGTTTCGTCGATTCGGGCGGTGGCGTCCGCTACTCTGGTAACGAAATATTTCGTCCAAGGAAAGGATCATTCCCCATGTCTTCCGATCGGTCCAAGAGGTTTCTTGGGCTCAAGACTGACCCCTTTGTCTTCTTAGTGGCCGCCGGTTTTATCGTCGTCTTCGTGGCCGGCACCCTGTTGTTCGGGGCCCGGGCCCGCGATCTCTACGCGGTCGCCTCCAATTCCTTGCTTACCAACTTGGGCTGGCTATACATCGGCGGCTTCTCAATTATTTTCGTCTTTTTGATTGGAATCTTCGTCTCTCGTTATGGCAATCTGCGCCTCGGCGACGACGATGACGAACCCGAGTACTCCCTGCCGGTCTGGTTCTCCATGCTCTTCGCCGCCGGCCTGGGCGCGACCCTGCTCTTCTGGGGTGCGGCCGAGCCGCTCCACCACTCCTTTAACCCGCCGCGCGGGGGACTGGAGCCGATGAGCCAGGAGGCCATCGATCAGGGCTTCCACTTCACCTACTACCACTTCGCGGTGCACATGTGGGTCCCGTTCGCCCTGCCGGGCCTGGCGATGGGTTACTTCGTCTACAAGCGTAAGATGCCCGCCCGCATGTCCTCGGTCTTCTCGCCGCTGCTCGGCAAGCGCGTCTACCGCTGGCCCGGCAAGCTTATCGATGCCCTGTCCATCATCGGCACCGTCTTCGGCCTCGCCGTCTCGGTGGGCCTGGGCGTGCTGCAGATTAATGCCGGCCTGAACATCATGTTCGACGTTCCGCTGGTCGGCTGGGTAGAGGTGCTCATCATCGTGGTGGTTACGGCTATCGCCTCCATCTCCGTGGCGTCTGGCCTAGACCGCGGCGTGAAGATCCTGTCGAACGTCAACATCGTCGCCGCCTTCGTGCTGATGTTATTCGTCCTCGTAATGGGCCCAACGCTGACTCTGCTCAAGCATACGGTGGAGGCCTTCGGCGGCTACGCCAGCTCCCTGCCGGAGCTGATGTTCTGGACGGACTCCTTCGAGGAGAACCCGGGTTGGCAGGGCACGTGGACGGCCTTCTACTGGGCCTGGACCATCTGCTGGGCCCCGTTTGTGGGTATGTTCATTGCACGCATCTCGCGCGGGCGCACGGTGCGCCAGTTCATCGGCGGCGTGCTAGCGCTACCGACCATCGTGGTCGTGGTCTGGTTTTCCATCTTCGGCCGCGCGGCCATCGAGACGGAGCTGGGCAATCCCGGCATTTTGACCAAGCCGGTGGTCGAGGACGGGGATACCCCGGTCGCGCTGTTTGCCCTGTTGGAGCAGTACCCGCTGTATATGCTCTCCGGCACGCTTGCGCTGGCGGTCATCATCGTCTTCTTTATTACTTCGATGGACTCGGCGGCCCTGGTCATGGACACCTTCGCTAGCGGCGAGGAGAACAAGACCCCGACGTATTACCGAGTTTCGTGGGCCTGCGCGGTCGGCCTGGTGACCGCGGCGCTGCTGTTTATCAACGACACGGGCATCGAGGCCATCCAGGAAGTCGTTATCGTGGTTGCGCTGCCGTTCTTCCTGATGGAATTCGTCATGATGTACTCCCTGGTCAAGGGCATGAACGACGACTCGGCGGCCCAACGTCGTACCCGCACCCGCCACTGGAGCAAGACGGACACTCCGGAAAAGTACGAGGCCGCCGATGCCCGCCCCGCCCCTGGCTACGACAGCGAGGGCAACGAACTGGATCGCCCCGAGCTCGAATACGACGAGGAGGGCAATATGCGCATCCCGGGCAATATCATCGTCGAAGGCGACTTGGGGGTCGGCGGCGACTTCGACGACGATTGGGACGGCGATAGCCCCGCCGGCTCGGGGGACCGGCCCCGGGCTTAAAACCAGGCCTGGGCCAGGATGTCCAGGGACTTGAGCGTCTCGGCGCGGCTGCTGGTCTGAATGGAGACCATCAGCTCGTCGGCGCTGGCGTGATCCTGGAACCACTCGAGGTACTCGCGGACCTCGTCGCCGGTGCCGACGGCGGAGTAGCGCAGCATCTCCAGGATCTGCTGGCCCTGGTAGGAGCCGATGATCTGGTTGACCTGTTCATCGGTCAGGAACTTGCCGCGGCCGGCGAAGGACTTGACGCGGTTGAAGCCGACTCGCTCGAAGATTTCGGCGGCCTCTTCGGAGGTATCGCCGGCGGTGACGTTGACCGCGGCGATGACATAGGGCTCGGCTAAGACGTCGGAGGGCTGGAAATTGTCCCGGTAGTACTTGGTCGCGGCCTCCAGGTGCTGCGGCGCGAAGTGCGAGGCGAAAGAGTAGGGCAGGCCGTACTTGGCGGCCAGCGATGCCCCGAACATCGACGAGCCCAGGATGTAGACCGGCACGTGCGTGTAGGCGCCGGGCACGGCCTGGACGCCCGGGATGATGGACTTGCCGGCCAGGTACTTGGTCAGTTCGCGGACGTCCTCGGGGAAGCGCTCGGCGGCGTTGCCGTCGCGGCGCAGGGCGCGGCCCAAGGTGTGCATGTCGGTGCCGGGGGCACGGCCGACGCCCAAGTCGATGCGGTCCGGGTAGAGCTCGGCCAGCGTGCCGAACTGCTCGGCGATGACGTAGGGGGCGTGGTTAGGCAACATCACCCCGCCCGAACCCAGCCGGATGCTGTTGGTGTGGGCACCAATATGGGAAATCAGCACCGCCGGGGCGGACGAGGTGATGGTGGACATGTTGTGGTGCTCGGTGTACCAGAGGCGCTTGTACCCCAGCTCCTCGGCCCGCTGGGCGAGGGTGACCGAGTGGGCCATGGACTGGGCGGCGGTCTCCCCCTCGTAGATGGTGCAGAAGTCCAGAACGGAAAGCGGTGCGTGGGTAGTCAATGGTGCTCCTTCGGAAGACGACATCTTGCTACCCACGGTACCTGCGGCGGATTTTATTCGGCGGCGGGGCGCACGAGGGCATCGATAACCGCGCCGATGACGAACGCAATCACGGTGGGAACGACCCAGCCCAGCGACAGCGCCTGGCCCGGCGAGAGGTTGAGCATCGGCTCCAGGGCGCTGGCCCAGCCGAGGTCGGCGAGGACCGTCAGGGCGGACCACAGGACGGAGACCCACAGGCTCAAGCGGTAGCCCCAGTAGAAGGTCACGGCCTTTTTCACCAGCGGCTGCAGCAGCGTGATGAAGATCAGCGTGATGGCCGGCGGGTACAGGAAGGTAATAAACGGCACGGCCACCGACAGCACGGTGTCCAGGCCCTGGAAAGCCAGCAGGATGGACAGGGCGGTAAAGACCACGGCCCAGAAGTGGTAGGTGGTCTTGGGCACCAGCATCTCGAAGAAGGCGGAGCAGGCGGTGATAAGGCCTACGGCGGTGGTCATGCACGCCAGCAGTACGATGGTGGAGAAGACCGCCTGGCCGACCGTGCCCATGGTCATATTGGCGGAATCGGCCAAAAGGACCGCGCCGGACTCGTAGTCCTGGCCGTTGGGCAGGGTCTGCGCCAGCCAGGCCAGGCCCAGGTAGATGGCCGCCAGCAGGCCGCCGGCGACAAGGGTGGCGGTGATGGTGCCGCCCATCAGGGACTTGGTGGACTTGAAGCCCTTGCTGCGCAGGGAGCCCACGATGACGATGGAAAACGCCAGGCCCGCGATGGCGTCCATGGTGTTGTAGCCCTCGAACAGGCCGGTGACCATGGGGGAGCTGGAGTAGTCCTCGGTAGGCACGCCCGGGTTCCGCGGGTTGGCGGTGGTGGCCAGGATGATGAGCAGCGCCAGCAGGGCCACCAGGGCCGGGGTCAGGAACTTGCCCAGGGTGTCCATGATGGAGTTCGGCTTCCAGGACAGCGCCAGCGCGATCAGGAAGAACACAGCGTTGAAGATGCCGTTGGCGGAGGTGCCTTCCCAGCCCAGCAGCGGGGTGATGGCGGTTTCCATGGAGACCGCGCCGGTACGCGGCAGCGCGTAGAAGGCGCCGATGGCCAGGTAGGCCATGGCGGAGAAGACGACGCCGAACCAGGCGCCGCCGTGGGCTCCCAGGTCACGGACGCTGCGGCCAGACAGCGAGACTGCCACGACCGCCAGTACCGGCAGCAGCACGCCGGCGGCGAGGAAGCCTAGGACGGCGGGCCAGAAGTTAGTGCCGGAGGACACGCCCACCATGGGCGGGAAAATGAGGTTGCCGGCGCCGAAGAACATCGAAAACAACATGAGCGCCGCCACGACGATGGTCACAGCGGGCCGCTTCGGTGCGGACGTAACGGGTTGAGCCATTGCTTAAGCCCTTCATTGACAGGGGTCGTATAGTATCGCTCCCGCCACCGAGCCCCACGGGGGTGGTGTGGGGCCGTGCGGCGGGTTATGGCCGGCGGGTCGCGCCGTTCGCATAATGAGACAATACCGCCCACTGTATGAGAAAGTAAAGACGGGGTGCTAGTTTTCGAAGGCGCAGCCCAACCGCTCGAGCGCCTCCTGCAGAATCTCCCGGGAAGTCGCGAAATTCAACCGCGCGTGGTGCTCGCCGCCGGTGCCGAAGGTGGAGCCCTCGTTGAGCGCGACGCGGGCATTGTCCAGCACCCAGCGGGCCGGGTGCGGATCGGAGCCAATCTTAGTGTCGGAAAAGTCCAGCCACAAAAGGTACGTCGCCTGTGGGCAGGCGGTCTTAACGCCGGGCACGCGCTGGAGAAGCTCGGCTAGCAGCCAGTCCCGGGTCTGCTTCAGATAGGCCAGCTCTTCGTCGAGGTGTTCGCCGCCGTCGCGGTAGGCCGCCTCGGCGGCGATGACGCCCAGGGTGCCGGTGCCGTCCTTGGCCACCCCGGTCAGCTTTTTCCAAGTAGCGATGTCGGCGGGGTTGGAAAAAATCATCTGCGCGCACTTGAGCCCGGCCACGTTGAAGGCCTTCGACGTCGAGGTCGCCGTGATGGTCACGTCCGGGCCCAACGATGCCACCGGCGTGTGCTGGCCGTCAAAGACCAGCGGGGCGTGGATCTCGTCGGCCAGGATGCGGGCATCGTAGGTACGCGCGAGATCGACCAGGCCGCGCAGGAAGTCCTCGTCCAGCACGCGGCCCAGCGGGTTGTAGGGGTTGGCCAGCAGGACGGAGCCGGCGCCAGCGGCGAAGGCGCGCTCGATTTCGCCCAAGTCCAGCTCCGCCGAGACCTCGACCTTGTCCCGGCTGGCGGTGGCAGGTACCTCCAAAAGCGGCGGGTAGGACGGCACCGGCACGACGACCGGGGAGTCCGGGCGGGTGAAATACTGCACGCCCAGCAGCATGCCGCGCACGACGTCGCCGATCCAGAAAATCCCCTTCTCGTCCGGGCGCCAGCCGAAGCGCTCGGCGTAAAAATCCGCGAGCGCTCCCGGCAGATCGCTCAAGCGCGGGGCCGGGGTATAACCGAAGGTCTCGCGGTCCACCATGTCCTGGATGGCGTCCTTGACCGCGGGAGCGGTGGGGAAGTCGGATTCGGCAATCCACAGGGGGATGACGTCGGAGTCGTAGACGGTCCACTTGCGGGTGCCGCGGGCGGCTAGTTGCTCAAGACTCGGAAATTCCATGGCCCCCAGCCTAGTAGCGCTTAGTCCTCGGCTTCCTCTTCCGGCTCGCGCTCCGGGCTGCCGTCGACGAAGCCGAAACGCTTCAACCTCCGCCTATCCGCCGCAGACGCCGACTGAGTCAGCTGCAGCAGCTGTGCATAAATTCCGCCCGTCTGGGCCAGCTCGGCCGGCGAGCCGATCTCCTGGACTCGGCCGCGGTCCAGCGTGACGATCGTGTCCACGCCCGCGATGGTGGACAGGCGGTGGGCGATGATCAAGGTGGTGCGGTCCTTCATCAGCTCGTCCAGGCCGGCCTGGACGGCGCGCTCGGCCTTGGTATCCAGCGCCGAGGTCGCCTCGTCGAGGACCAGGATGGGTGCGTCCTTGAGCATCGCGCGCGCCACCGCCACGCGCTGCTTCTGCCCGCCGGACAGGCGCAGGCCGCGCTCGCCGACGACGGTGTCGTAGCCGTCGGGGAAGGCGGTGATGAAATCGTGGGCGTTGGCGCGCTGGGCGACGGCGATGATTTCGGCATCGCTAGCGCCCGGCTTGCCGTAGGCGATGTTCTCGCGCACCGTGCCGGAAAACAGGAAGGGCTCCTGGAAGACCACGCCGACGGAGGCGCGCAGCTGCTCCGCGGTCAGGTCGTGGACCGGATGGCCGAGCACCTCGAGGTTGCCCTCCGTCGGCCGGTACAGGCCCAGCAGCAGGTTGACCAGGGTCGACTTGCCACCGCCGGACTCGCCGACCAGGGCGACCTGCTGGCCCTCGTGCGCGGTGAAGCTGACGTCGTCGACCACCGGCTTGCCCTCCTCGTAGGAGAAGGAGACGTTGTGGAAAGCAAAGCCCGCTTGTCCCGGGGTCTGCGCCAGCGGTGCGACGTCTTGGGAGCCGGGCTCGGTGGCATCGGCGGCGCGGGCGGCGCGGATAAGCGCCGGGTTGGCCGTCGGCTCGACGTCCTCGCCCATGACGCGGAAGTAGTCGCGGGAGCCGGCGATGGCTCGCTGCGCGGAGTCGACGATCCAGCTCATCATGAACACCGGCTGCTTGGCCATGGTGACCATCTGGATGAGCATGACCATGTCACCCAGGCTGAAGTGGCCGCCCAGGGTGCGCCAGAAGATGACGGCGTAGATGCCGAAGAAGATGGCGGCCATCGCCAGCCCGCGCAGGCCGTCCATGGTGTGCCACCAGCGCGACTGCGGGCGGGTGGTCTCCACGTACCCGCGGTAGTGGCGGGCAAAGCTGGTCAGCTCGCGCAGCTCCGCCACGAAGGACTTGGTGACCTTGACCTGGCCGATGACCTCGGCGAAGCGGCCGTTGGCGACGTCGATGTGCTCGTTTTTGACCGCCTCGAAGCGCTGCCAGCGTTTGGAGGTCAGCGCCGTGAGCCACATATAGATAGGGAAGAGCAGCGCCAGCATGATGGCCAGTGGCCAGTAGTAGAAGGCGGTGATAATCAGGATCGCCACGACCTGCAGCAGCATGGAGATGAAGTTGTTGGAAAAGGACTGCAAAAACTGCGTGACGAACATGATCGAGCGGTCCAGCCGCGCGATGATTGTGCCGGTGATTTGGTTGTCGTAGTAGCGCTGCGGCAGGGACAGCAGCTTGGCGAAGTAGCGCGTGGACAGGATCTGCCTCAGCCGCGAGACCATGACGTCGCCGACGTAGCCGCCCAGGTTGTTGAAGATGGAGCCTAGGGCATCGGCGGCAAAAAGCAGCAGGGCGAGCCAGAGGACGGTGCGCAGGGCGGTCTCGGCGGGGCTGTCGCCGGACACGGCCGCGACGATGGTGTCGGTGGCCTCGCGCACGATAAACGGCGAGGCCAGCGACAGCGCGGCGGCCAGAGTGGCGGTCGACACCACCCCGAGGTAATAGGGCCACAGTGCCCACGCGCTTTTGACGATCCGGGCCAAAGAATTCATGCCCTGCCTCCACTACCTTGAGCGTTGTTTTTGATTAAGTCACGGGAACCCACAGATACTAGGCCGGTCCGGCACGCCAGGCAAACGGGACGTCGATGCTATAAATGCCGGCTGCGTCGGTTAAGCTTACGGCGAGCAAGTACTACACGGACGGGAGATAATCCACGGTGAATAACTCGCAGTGGCGGGCCCTCGGGCTGGTGCCGGTGTGCGCGCTCGGGCTTGCGGCCTGCAGCGTGCTCGAGCCCGGAGAAGCTGGACTGAGCCCCGACGAAGAAATCACGGTCACCTCCTCCGAGATGCCCGATTTCGAGCCGGAGGACGTGCCCGACAAGGAAGTCAAGGACGACCTCACCCAGACCGTCAAGGACGAGGGCCTCAACGTCGAGTGGACCCTGCAGGGCGTTTACGCCGACAGCGTCCAGGGCTCCGTGGTCACCGTGGCGCTGAAAAACCTCAACGACGTGCCCCTGCCGGCCGATGCCATCGGCGAGCCCAAGCTCGAATACCGCTCCGGCAGCAGCTACGAGGAGGTCGACCTGCTGGACTACGACCCGGAGGTCAACTCCGACGTCAACCCGCCCGGGCTCGATTACCCGCTGGGGGAGAAGGCGACCACCAACGTCCAGTACCGCGTCGACGCGTCCCCGACCGCGCTGACCGATGCCCGCCTAAACCTCGGCAACGTCACCTGGGTGGGGAACCTGAACCTATGACGCCCAAGACGCCCGCCCCGGAACTAGTCGTCCTCGCCGACGCCGCCGGCCAGCCGGCCGGAACCGCCGACAAGGCCACGGTCCACACGGACAACACGCCGCTGCACTTCGCGTTTTCCGCCTGGGTCCACCGCGGCGACGAAGTCCTCGTCACCCGCCGCGCCCTGGGGAAGAAGACCTGGCCGGGCGTGTGGACCAACGCGTTTTGCGGGCACCCCGGCCCCGGCGAAGACACAGCCGATGCCGTCCTGCGCCGCGCCGCCTTCGAGCTGGGCCTGCGGGATGTCGCCCGGCCGGAGTGCGTGCTGCCCGATTTCTCCTACCGCGCGGTGGATTCCTCCGGTGTGGTCGAAAACGAGATCTGCCCCGTCTTCGTCCTGGAGCTGGACCCGGCCGCCGAGCTGGCGCCCAACCCGGACGAGGTGGACTCCTACCAGTGGGTTACTGCCTGCGCGCTCATCGATGCCGCCTGCGCCACTCCGTTTGCCTTTAGCTCCTGGATGGTCGAGGAGCTGGCCGAGCCGGCCCTGCGCGACTACCTGTTGGGCGTGTCCGGGCGGTAGCAGGCCCACAGGTAGTCCAGAGGGCCCGGGTGTTCCGCGTGGGCGCCGGTGGCGAGATCGAAGCGCCGGGCCGTGCCGGCCGGGAAGCCGGCGTCGCCGGTGCGCGCGAAGCGGGCCAGCCAGTCGGCGAAGACCCCGTCGGCGGGGTCGAAGAGGGCCGGCAGGTCGTCGCAGTGGCGCGCCGGCGCCCCGTCGGAGCGGACGAACTCGATGTGGCGGACCAGCTCCGGGTGCGGGTGCTGGTGGGCCACGGCGGCGACCCAGCGGCGGATGGCGGCATCGCCGACCACGGCGCGGTTTGTGACCGAGTGGGTCCCCGCGCGCCAGGTGGCAAAGCGCGGCAGGCTCAGCGCCGCGGCCAGCGGGCGCGGCGGGATATGGAACCGGTCGAGGCGGCGCGCGCCGGGCTGGTCCCACATCTCCTCGCGGGTGCTGCTAATAACCAGGGGGACCGCGGCGAGCTCCGCCGGCTCCAGCGGCCACGGCCCGAGCGCGATGTCCAGGGCGTGGCGGGCGCGGAAGCGCCGGTAGCCGCGCTCCAGGCGGCCGCTTTGCGCGAGCTTGGACAGGCTGCGGCGGGTCACCGGGGCGCTCAGCGCGGTGCGTAGGCTGGCCTTGCGGCGGGAAAACGGGGCGCGCGGGAAGGCCGGGGAGAGCGCTACGGCCCGGCGGAAGCCGCCGCGAAAGTGATCGCGCCGGCACAGCCACAGCGCGATCGCCGCCCCGGCAGACTGGCCTACCAGGGTCACGTTGGTCGGATCCCCGCCGTAGGCCTCGATGTTCTTTTGCACCCATTCCAGGCCCGCCAGGCAGTCGTTGATGCCGCGGTAGGAGCGCGGTTCGTCGCGTTCAAAGCGGGCGAAGCCGGCCAGACCCAGCCGGTAGCTGAGCTGGACCAGGATCAGGCCGGCGCGGGCCGGCGCGTCGCCGATGGTCTCGCGGTGGGAGCCGGAATCAAAGCCGCCGCCGTGGATGAAGACCACCACGGGCAGGTCCGCGCCCGGGCGCGTGCTTGTAGGCCGGGTGATGGTCAGCGCGCCGACCTGCGGGGCGGCATCGAAGGGATCTGCCGGGGCAGCTGCGGGAAGCTCGAGGGATTCTGGCGCCATGCTATAAGATCATAGGCCATGGACCTTCTTACGCAGCTTGCCGATGCCACCTCCCAGGCCGTGGCCTCGGCCCCCATGTGGCTGCAGGTAGTGATCATGCTGCTGACGGTCGTCCCGGCGCTCGTCGTGGCGGCGTGGGTGCTCATGCTGGTCATCGACTGGTGCGCCCGCCGATTCCACCGCCGGCCCGGACAGCACTAGGATGAGACGTTATGGATGACAAGCACTCCGCGGACGCCCCGGAAGAGGTCGGGCGTTCCCACCGCCCGTATTCGCCGGTGGACCCGCAGGTAAACCCGTCGGCGGATCAGTCGCGCCCGGATTACCAGCCGCGCGAGGGCTTGTCCGGGTCCCAGGTGCCCGAAACAGGCGAGGCGGCCGAAGCGAGCGGGGCGGCGCAGCCGAAGCGCAAGCGCGCCCTGCCGCGCTCGCAGGTCACCCCGACCCTGCGCCTGCTCATCGCCTTGGTCATCGTCGCCGCGCTTATCGGGCTGTTCGTCTAGCGGCCGCCGCCAGGCGGGCAAAGAGCGGCTGGCGGGGGATCTCTTCCAGCAGCACGGGGCGCTGCTGGCTATCGCACAGCGGCACGCACCAGTTGGGGTAGACCTCGTGCGTGGTGCCCGGCTGGTTTTGGGCGCGGGTGTCGCCGACCATGTCCACCAGGTTCGTCACCGTCAGCGCGGCCGGGGTGGCCGCGGCGAAGCGGTGCAGGGCCTCGATAACGGCCAGCTCGTCGTCCGGGCGCGGGCTAACCGCCGGGTCGAGGAAGCCCTCGGCGGCCAGCTGGTTAAAGACGGCCTGCTGCCAGGCGCGGTCGTCGGCGTCTTCCACCTCGGCCGGGCGGGTGAGCACGCCTAGCTCCTCGCGCAGGGTGATGTGCCCGCCGCGCAGGTAGGACAGCGTTGGCGGCATGTCGTGCGTGCCCACGGCTACCAGCGCCAGGCGCCGGTAATCCGCCGAGGGCCGGGCGTTTTCCGTGTCCCCGGCCTTTTCAAACCAGACCACGTTGGTGCCCAAAATCCCGTAGCGGGCCAGCTCGTCGCGCACCGATTCTTCCACCGTGCCCAGGTCCTCGCCGATGACCACGGTGCCCGTGCGCTGGGCCTCGAGCGCCAGGATGCCCACCATGGCGCGCGAGTCGTAGCGCACGTAGGTCCCGGCCGTCGGCGGCAGGCCGCGCTGGATCCAGTAGAGGCGGAACAGCCCCAGGATGTGGTCGACGCGCAGGCCGCCGGAGCGGCGCATGGCCGTGCGCAGCAGGTCCCGCCACGGCCCGTAGCCAGCCTCGGCCAGGCGCACCGGGTGCCACGGCGGCTGCGACCAGTACTGGCCCAGCTGGTTGTACGCGTCCGGCGGCGCGCCCACCGACGCCAGCGGCGCGAGGTACTCGGCCAGGTTGACCGCGTCCGCCCCACCCGGGTGGATGCCCACGGCCAGGTCCATGATGATGCCCACCCGCATGCCGGCCGCCCGCGCCCGGTCCTGGGCCGCGGCCAGCTGCTCGGCGCACAGAAACTGCAGCCAGCTGTAGTACTCGGTCAGCTGGTCCAGCCCCGCCTGCTGCCGATGCCGCCTGCCCGCCTGCGCCGCCAACTCCGCCTCGGCGCACCAGCGGGCAAACTCCGCCAGGCCCGCGCCCTCGGTGCGGGTGAACTCGCGGAACTGCGCGCGGCGGTCCTCGGTGTGCTCCAGGAAGAACAGCTCGCGCAGCACCTGCAGCTTGGCGTCGAAGATGGCGTCGCGATCGATGAACTCGCCGGTGGTGTTGGCCAGCTGGAATTCGGCGGCGAGTTCGGCGACGTCGGCGCGGGTGTCGGCATCGAGAAGCTTCAGCTCCGGCACGTCCTCGACGCGCAGGTAGAGCGGGTTGATGAAGCGGCGGGTCGTTGGCAGGTAGGGCGAATCCTCCACCGGCGGGAAGGGCTCGGCCGCGTGCAGCGGGTTGACCAGCAGGAAATCCGCGCCCGCGTGCTCGGCCACGAGCTCGGCCAAAGCGCCCAGGTCGTGGAAGTCGCCGATGCCCCAACTGGCGGCCGTGCGCACCGAGTACAGCTGCGCCATGACGCCGGTGCCCGGGTCCGTGAGTAGCTCGTCCGCGGTATCCACGTGGGAGGGCGTGACGATGAGCGGGCAGCTGGCCTCCAGATCGGCGCTGGAAAGGTGCAGCTCGTGGTAGCCCAGCGGCAAGTCGCCGGGCACGTGGAAGCTGGCCTCGCCCCAGGCCTTGCCGTCGACCTCGACGTCGGGGGAGTCGTTGGGATCCTGGTAGGTCGGCGCGGTGCCGCCATCTTCCAAGTGGACGGTGACCTCGGCCGGCGCGCCGGCGGGGACGTGGACCACGAAGGGCTCCTCGTGGCCGGCGGTGGCGACCACGCAGGCCGGCAGCGGGCGGGAGGCGGAGTCCTGGTAGTCCCAGTAGAGCTGCAGGGTGAGATCGTCGTCGCTGGGCTCGGCGGGGATTCCGACGCCGAGGGCGCGGAGGGTGCCGATGATGGTGGGGGAATCGATAGCAATGCGCTCGCCGGACTGGGCGGTGTAGCCCGTCGCGACCCCGTGGTGGGCGGCGAGCTCGTCGAGGAGGTGGCGGGAAGTCACGGTGCTCATTGTGCCATGAAAACTGCGGTGTTGCTGGCTGACTGGGAGGCGACAATTGGTAGAGTGGACCACGGTTTATGAGGAAATGGTCATGTTCTTAAAGCAGGCCTGAAAGGAAAATTGTGACCCTACCGGAAGTACATACCCCTGCAGAATTCGAGATCGAAGAGGGCGAGACCTGCCTGACCGCCCTTATCGCCACCGCCAAGGCCCGCCCGCACGGGGTCATGTTCACCCGCCCGGCCAACTACGAATGGGTTAACGTCACCGCCAAGGAATTCATCGCCGAGGTCTTCGAGGTTGCCAAGGGGCTGATGGCCTGCGGCGTGGAGAAGGGCGACCGCATCGCGCTGATTTCGGCCACCCGCTACGAGTGGTCGCTGCTGGACTACGCCATCTGGGCGGTAGGCGCTAGCTCCGTGCCGGTCTACCCGTCTTCGTCGATGTCCCAGGTCCAGTGGATCATCGAAGACTCCGGCGCCGTGCTGGCCATTACCGAAACCCGCGAGCACTCCGAGCTGGTGCGTCACCTGGTCCTCCAGGACGACGGGCAGCCGATGCTCAAGGACTCCCCGTCCCAGCTGCGCCGCGTGCTGGAGATTAACTCCGCCGCCATTGACACGCTCAAGTTCGAGGGCCGCGGGATCGAGGACTCGGCCATCGAGGAGCGGATCGCCGCCACGCGCACCGACGACCTGGCCTCGCTGGTCTACACCTCCGGCACGACCGGCCGGCCGAAGGGCTGCATGCTCACCCACCGCAACTGGCTGGCCGAGGTCCGCGGCCTGCTGACCAACCCCATCGGGCACATCGCCGTGCCGGGCACCCGCGTGCTGACCTTCCTGCCGCTGGCGCACGTGCTCTCGCGCGCGGTCTCGCTGGCCGTGGCCATCGGCGGCGCCACCCAGAACCACTGGTCCGACTTCTCCACCCTGTCTATCGAATTCGCCCGCTCCCGCCCGAACCTCATACTGGGCGTGCCGCGTGTGTTCGAGAAGGTCTACAACTCCGCCGCCGCCAAGGCCGCCGACGGCTCCGGCGTCAAGGCCGCCCTGTTCAGCCAGGCTGAGAAGGTCGCCCAGGACTACTCGCGCGCCCAGGACACCCCGGAAGGGCCCAACCGCCTGCTGCGCGCCCAGCACAAGCTCTTCGACAAGCTGGTCTACTCCAAGATCCGCGAGGGCGTGGGCGGGCAGGTGCGCTACGCGATTACTGGCGGCTCGGCCATGAGCCACGACCTGCTGCACTGGTTCCGCGGCATCGGCCTGCCGGTCTACGAGGGTTACGGGTTGACCGAGGTTGCCGCGGCCGCCGCCGTGGACTTTGAGGACCAGAACATCGGCACCGTCGGCCGCCCGCTGGAGGGCGTGACCATCCGTACCAACGAAGAGGGCGAAATCTGCATCAAGGGCGACATCGTCTTCGCCGGCTACTGGAACAACCCGGAAGCCTCCGAGGCCGCGCTCGAGGACGGCTGGTACAACACCGGCGACCTAGGCGAAATCCTGGATTCCGGCCACATCATGATCACCGGCCGCAAGAAGGATCTCATCGTCACCGCCGGCGGCAAGAACGTCTCGCCGGGGCCGATGGAGGACATGCTGCGCTCCCACCCGCTGATTTCACAGGCGATGGTCGTCGGCGACGGCAAGCCCTTCGTCGGCCTGCTGCTGACCCTGGAGCCGGAGGCGCTGGAGCGCTGGAAGCGCGAATACAACATCCCGGCCAACCGCAGCGCCCAGGACGTGGCCACCGACCCGACCCTGCGCGCCGAAATCCAGGACGCCATCAACCAGGTCAACGCGACCGTCTCCCACGCGGAGGGCATCAAGAAGTTCTATATCCTGGAATCCGACCTGACGGAGGAGGAAAACGAGCTCACGCCGACCATGAAGGTCAAGCGCAACGTCGTCGCTCAGCGCTACGCGTCCGCGATCGAGCACATCTACAAGCGCTAGAGATAAAAATCTTCTCGGAGTGTCGCCCAGAAAGTTGCCAGGTTCTCGCCTAAAGTCAGCAAGCGTCAACGGTAAGTCTCAACCTTTACTTCAGGATTGGGTTTGTTCGCGGAAAGGACGATATGCACAAACTGGCTGCTGAATTGCGCCACCGCGAATTGACGCAGGAGATCTACAACATCGGCGACGAGGTGGCCGAGTACATCGAGCACCTCATCGAGGCGCTGGAGGACTGGGACGTCGAGCTGGTCGTGGACTGCGTGGCCGAGCTCGACGACATTATCGCCGACGCCCGCGTGGACGCCGGCCGGTGCGTGGGCGAGCTCATCGGCCTGCGCCAGGCGCTGGTCTCCGGGGTGCGCTCCGGGACCATCTCCGCGGCGGCGTCGGGGGAGTTCGACGTGGCCCCGCCGGCCGGGCTGACGGCCGCGCGCCTGGAGGCTGACTACGCCGTGGCGGGCCCGCCGGTCGACGTCCACCAGCTGGCCACCGCGCTTAACGCCCGCACCCGGGCGACGGCCGAGAACCTGCGCGAACAGGTCGACTACGTCCTCGCGCAGACCGATGCCGTGGCGCGCAACCTCGACATGGTCTCCCTGCCGCACCTGTACAAGCGCGTGGGACAAACCGTCGGCGTGGCCTTGCAGGCCTGGCAGCACTGCGTTGCCGATGCCCACCCCGGCTACGTCCGCGCCATGCGCGGGCACAACCCGCCGCCGTTTTTGGAAGAGCGCGCCCGCGTCCAGGCCGTCGTGGCCAAGGTGGCGGCCAAGCGCGCCGCCCAAAAGGCGAGCAACGCTACCGCTTAGGGCTTAACTAGACTTCCTTCCTTCTGGTCTGAGGGAAGGGCCGACGCCGTTGGATTCCCTCTCCAGCGGCGTTTCATTTTCCACTGGTCGACGGCGATAAACAGCACCAGGGTCGCGCCGAACAGCGGCAGGAAGGTGCCCGCCGTCGCCACAAAAAGCCCGACGATGGCCCACTCGCCCCAGCTCAGCTGCGGGTGGCGGCCCGGAATCCGCGTCGGGCGGCGCTTGAACCACATCGCGTAGCCCGCGCCGATCATCACCGCGATGGCGACCGCCGAGGCCAGCAGCAGGATCTGCAGCGGCAGGCCGAACATGATGCCCATGTGCAGGTAGGTGCCCCACGAGGTCAGCTTCGAAAACAGCGGCAGGTCGCTAAACGGCAGGGAGGCGGTGACGGTCTGGGTGGTCGGATCGACGGCGACGGCATCGGAGGCCAGGCGCCAGGGCACCCAGCGCTCGGCGGCCTGCCAGCCGTGGGCGGTGTCCTCGCCGGGGAAGAGGCGCAAGGGGCCGGTCAGCCCGGCATCGCGGGCGGTGCGCCAGACCCCGTCGGCCTGGTCGGCTACCTCCGCGTCGAACCACTGGCCGGCGACGACGGGCGGGTTAGGCAGCGCGGTATCGACCGGGTCGGCGCTACCGCGCAGGGCGCTAATCGTCGTTGCCACGTTGGCCCCGGCGACATTCGACCAGGTGATGCCGGTCGCGGACAGACCGAGCAGGACCACCAGCAGCCAGGTGCCTAGGGTGCCGTGCAGGCGCAGCAGGCCGCGGCGGCCGGACCACGTGGTGCGCGGGCGGCGGTAGCACAGCCAGATGGCCAGGCCGCCGAGGGTGACGAACCACATCCAGGACACCGCCAGCTCCGAGTACAGGGCGCCGACATCGCCCAGGTGGAGCGACTTGTGCAGCTGGGAGAACCAGTAGCGCACGGGCAGCTCGCCCACGCCCGAATAGGACGGCTGCGCGCCCAGCACGTGGGAGTCGTAGGGGCTGACGAAGACGGCCAGCAGCCGGGACTCGCCCAGCGCCGGGTCGGCGACTAGCACGCGGGTGGTGTCCGTGGCGGCATCGGCCGGCCAGACCTGTTCGACGGGGAAGTCCGGGTAGGCCGCCTGGGCGGCGCGGACTTGGTCGCTGAGCGGCTGGGGTGGGGCATCGCTGGCGCTGACGTGCAGCAGATCGCGGTAGACGACGTTCTCGATCTGCGGGGCGGCGGCATAGCCGCCCCGCTGATGGCCGCGACCAGGATGAACGGTGCGATGAAAAGCCCGGCGTCGAAGTGCAGGCGTTTGGTCAGGGCCCGAGGCCCGTGTTGATAAAGTTCACGCGAGTATCCCTTGTGGAAGGAAGAAACGGTTAAGGACAAGGAGTATCGCGTCTGCAGCCGGAAACTCTTTTAAGAAGTCGTTATCGATTCCCGAAAAGTTCCCGGTTGTTGAAAATTGGTGCGTTTAGGCAGCGTGCGCGCGGAAATTACCTGGCGACTTCAGGTGGCTCAGCAGCAGGGCCTCCGTCCGGCGCGGGTGCTCGGTGAGGTCTTCGAAGCGCAGCCTGAGCGGGCGGTAGGCGGCGTGGCGGAGGGCATCGTCGCGCTGCTGCAGTGCCGAGGCGTGCAGCCGACTGGTCCCGCACGCCGGGTCCTCGACCTCGATGGCGAGCCAATTGTTTAGCAGGATGCCGATGAGCGCCCCCGTGCTGGCGAACGTGCATAGCTTCATGTCGTTGAGGTGGGGCCGCAGGAGCCCGGAGGCGAGGATGAGCGCGCGGGCGTAGGACTCGCCCACGTGGCGCACCGACGGGTTCGACAGCTCCGCCACGCGGCGGGCGACCTGGATGTTGCGGGCCTTGCCCAAGAATTGGATCTCGCGGCGGAAGTCGGTGGGGGTGACGCCGAGGGCGCGGGCGGCATCGCCGGCGATGAGTCCGGAGAGGAAGCCGTGGAAGCGCGCCACGTCGACGACGGCGCGGGCGGCGTTAACGCAGCGGATGCCGTCGATGATGTCGTACTGGTTCATCCGCGTCTTGCGGAACATGATGCCGGGGATTTGCCGGTCGTGGGGTGGGAGATTGTGTTTGGTCAGTGACATCTCAGTCGGCGCGTTGGCCGCCGGTCCGGCCACCGGCAAACGATGCATATGCGCCGCCGCCGCAGAAATCGCCACGGCGCTGTAGGAGCTCCGGCCCGCGGCGATGGCGCGCAGGCGGCCCTGCTCCTGGTGGTCGAGGGAGTGGAAATAGCGCGCGGAGACGGCGAAGCGGCCCGCGACGCGCAGCAGCGCCCCGGTTTCGAGGCGGTGCCAGACGTAAGGGTGGTCGCTGCGGGTCTTGGAGAGGTTGATTAAAGCGTTGCTGTGGTCGGGTGCGGGCGAGCGGAAATACTGTGGTGAAAAGTTCATGGTTCCTAGCCTCGCGGGCTACCCTCCCCCGCGGAAGGGACCCCACCCGCCGCCTGTGGACAACTTGAGTGTTCGTGTGCGGTTTGTCACCTCTGCGCCCGCGCGGAGGCACATTTCTGTGGATAACTCGCGATTGGGCACGCCGAGTAGGCGCTACGGACGTGGTCCGTGGTGCCTTTCGCGTGTTTTGGCTGGGTGTGTTCCTTGGGTTTGCGGCTGCCCCCCGTCTCAGTCGTCCGCCGTCAGCCGTTAGGTGCCGCCGCCCCAGGGCGGGTCCCATGTCACCTTGCCGTGTCTTCGGTTGACCCTGCCGTGTCTGGGGTAGGTGGGGTCGTCGTCGTTCCAGGAATTATGGAACTCGCACAACAAGGTGAGGTTCTCCTGGTTGGTCTCGCCGCCGTCTACCCAGGGGTGGATGTGGTGGACCTGGCACTCATCGGCCGGCTTGCGGCAGTTTGGCCAGGCACAGGTGGTGGTCTCGGCCTTGGCCATGTCCTTCTGCTTGGGTGAAGCATGGCGCTGGTAGCGGTATTGGTTGACCGGCCCGCGCCTAGGATCCACCAGGGTGGCCAGGCCCGCGTCCCACAGGCATTGGCGGACGTATTCGGCACCCGTCATGGTGGTCCCGTTGGTCAGCTGCAGGGTGATCTCATCCCCGTCACCGGACAGGATACGAACCCAGTCGGGCAGGGAGATGACCACGTGCGTGGCCTTCGGCTGCTTGTTCAAGCCGCCGCTGAAAAGGGCCTCGACGTCGGAGATGGTCTTAATCGAGGCCCAAAGGTTTTCCACCAACTCCGGATCACCGGTAACAGAAAAAGTACTCGGTCCGTCTTTGCGTCGGGTCACGCGCACGCCTTCGGCCGGCGGTGCCGGGCGGTTAAGCTCCAGGACCTTCTTGTTGGCTAGGCGTCGTAGTTGTTTGGTGGTGCCAGGCGTGTTGCACAGTTCGATGAGCATGGCCCAGGCCTCGCCCTGGTTGCGCACCCGGCGGAAGGCGTTGTCTAACACCAGCAGGGTATCCAGGTGGTGTCCGGATTCTGCGGCACCCCGGCGGGCGGCGTCCTGCTTGCGCGTATACGTCGTGTGCCCGAAGAAAGTCTGGCACGCGCGGTAGTGCGCGGCGGCGGCAACGTCGGACATGACAGCCTTCAGGGCAGGCAGGCTCAACTCGCGGCACAGGCCCAAATACTGGATCCCGTCCGCGAAGATGGAGTGCGCTGCTTTCAAAGTGTCCATGGCTGTCGTCGTCATGCCCCACACGCTAGAAGCACACGTCAACCCCCACAAGGCCCGAAAACCCAATCTGTGGATAACTCGGAGCACAGTAACCATCCTGCACGAGGCCCGAAACAGCAGAAAACGCCCATTTTGCGGCGCGACCTGCGAAAAAGACCCGCAGCCTAGGAATGTACCCAGGCTGCGGGAAGGCGGGTAGAACTGTTACTTGGTCTCGGTGACCTGGTCGAGCTTCTCGGCGATCTGCGGCCACAGCTGGCCCATGATGTCGTCCCAGGTCAGCACCCACATGGCGTTGTCCTTGTCGGCCCGGCCGACGACCACGAGCTGCTCGTTGCGGGCGCGCATGTGGTCCAGCGTGTGCTGCACGGTCGTGGCGCCGGCAACGGTCAGGCACGGGCGCGAGAACTCGAGCACCGGGGTCTCCGGGTCGGCGAGCAGGGTGTCGCGGACGTGGACCAGGCGCGGTACGCGGGAGGACTTGCCGAAGACGAGCACGCGCATGATGTCCTTGCGCAGCACCAGGTCCTGCAGCTCGCGGACGGTGGTGTCGCTGGGCATGGGGACCACGGCGGAACCGTGCTCGCGGGCGAGCTCGGCGACGGTCGAGGACTCGAGCTCGATGACGCCGGTGATTTGGGAGGCGGATTCGTCGTCCATGGCGCCGGTCTCGCGGGAGTGCTCGACCAGGCTACGCAGGGTCTCGACGTTGTAGCCGGCGGCCGCGGCGCGGTCGACGGGCTCCTCGCCGGCCAGCTTCACCAGCCTGTTGGCCATCCGGTTGATCCAGGCCAACAGCGGCCGGAAAATCCAGATGAAGGCGCGGGCGGGGATGGCGATGAGCCGCAAAGCGGTCTCCGGGTGGGTGATCGCCCAGGACTTCGGGGCCATCTCGCCGATGACCAGGTGCAGGAACGTCGCCAGGAACAGCGCGACGATAAACGCCACGATGTCGGCCACGCGCGCGGGCATGCTCAGCGCCTCGAAGACGGGCATCAGCAGGTGGTGGAACCACGGCTTGGTGACCGCACCGAGGATGAAGGTGGCGGCGGTGATGCCGAGCTGGGAGCCGGCGAGCATCATCGTCAGCTCGTTGAGGCTGCGCAGGCCGGCGCGGGCGCTGCGGGAGTCCTCGGCCATCTCCTCGAGGCGGTTGCGGCGCGCGCCCAGCAGGGAGAACTCGATGACCACGAAGAACGCGGAGGCGATGATGATGACGATCGTCACCAGCAGATTGAAAACCCAGTTGTCCATTACTTCTCCTCCTCCCGGTACTCTTCGACGAGCTCGAGCGCCAGGCTAGAGGGCACGTGCCGGTCGATCTCCTCGACGCGTACCTTGAGGTGGCGCAGTGGGGCATCGTCAGCGTCGACCCAGTCCTCGGGCTCGGCCTCCAGGTCGATGGTGTGGACCTCGCCGGCCTCAACCAGCGCGCCGGTCTGGGACATCAGCAGCCCGGAGATGGTCTCGTAGTCGCCCTCGGGCAGGTCGTGGCCGATGGCGCGCTCGACCTCGTCCAGCGGCGTGTCGCCGTCGACAATCCAGTGGTTCTCGCCCTGCTCGGTGATTTCCTCGGATTCCTCGATGTCGTGCTCGTCGGTGACATCACCCAGGATTTCCTCGGCTAGGTCCTCGAGCGTAACGATGCCGACAAACCCGCCGTATTCGTCAATTACGCAGGCCAGCTTCTGGTCCTGGCCGCGCAGCTCGGAGACGAGATCCGGCAGCGGCATCATCTCGGGCACCACGACGGGCTCGCGCATGACGCGGGTGACCGGGGCATCGGCGGCAAGCTCGGAGCCCAGGACGTCCATGAGGTGGACGACGCCGATGGGGTTGTGTTCCTCGTCGACGACGGGGTAGCGGGTGTGGTTGGCGGCCATGAGCGCGCGGACCTCGCCGAGGGTGGTCTCCGGGTCGACGGCGTCGGCGCGGGAGCGCGGGATCATCGCGTGCTCGACGTCGTGCTCGGGGAAGTCCAGCAGGCGGTCGAGCACCATGTAGGTGTCCTGGTCCAGGTCACCGGCCTCGTGGGAGGCGTCCACGATGGACTCGAAGTCGTCGGTGGTGGCCGAGGAGTCCACGTCGTCGACCGGCTCCACGCGGAACAGGCGCAGGATGGCGTTGGAAGAATACTCGAAGAAGTGGATGATCCAGCCGAAGATGCGCAGGTACCACTGCGTGGACGCGGCCAGGAAGCGCGCCGACTTCATCGGCGCGGCGATGGTGTAGTTCTTGGGGAACAGCTCCGCGAAGAGCATGCTGGCGATGGTCGACAGCGCCAGCGCGACCACGGTGCCGACGGTGACGGAGACCGCACGCGGCACGCCGACGCCGCCGAGCAGCACGCCTAGGGCCTCGCCAACCAGCGGCTCGGCGACGTAGCCGATGAGCAGGCCGGAAATCGTAATACCCAGCTGCGCGCCCGAGAGCATGAAGGAGGTGCGCTCGGTGATGTGCAGGGCCCGCTGGGCGGTTTTATCCCCGCGGGCGGCCGCGGTGCGAAGCTGCGTACGATCGACCGACATGAACGCGAATTCCTGCGCGACGAAATACGCGTTGGCCACAATGATGAGAGCGATGACCACGATGCCCGCTAAGAGCATCAAAGCTGCGGACCACATGGTTTAGACCCCACCGCCTAGATACAGGTAGCGGGGACATCGACTGGGAGGTTCCACCAAAGTAGCCTTTCTTTCCTTGGGGACGGGGATTTTTTACCTTCTTAGACTACATGTATAACCGCCCTGACCCCCAAGTTTGTTCCCGCTTTCGCTAGGCTGATGCCCATGCAGGATTCCTTTGGGCTCTACATCCACGTCCCGTTTTGCGCCACACGCTGCGGGTATTGCGATTTCAACACGTATACGCCCGGGGAACTGGGCGCGCCTAATTCGCAGGCCAGCTACCTCGACGCCCTGGATAAGGAGCTCGAGCTGGCCGCAGCTCGGGTCCAGCGCCCGGCGGAGACGGTCTTTATCGGCGGCGGCACCCCGTCGCTGCTGGGCGCGGATGGTTTGGGCCGGGTGCTGGACCGCGTGCGCGCGACCTTCGGCCTGGCGCCAGGCGCGGAGGTGACCGCGGAGTCCAACCCGGAGTCGACGGACCCGGCGTTTTTCGCCGGCCTGCGCGAGGCGGGCTTTACGCGGGTGAGCCTGGGGATGCAGTCGGCATCGTCGGCCGTGCTGGCGGTGCTGGAGCGCGCCCACACCCCGGGCCGGGCCTTCGACGCGGCCGCCGAGGCCCTGGCCGCCGGCTTCGAGCACGTGAACCTGGACATGATCTACGGCACGCCGGGCGAGACCGACGACGACGTGCGCGCGACCCTGGACCGCGTGCTGGCCACGGGCGTGGACCACGTCAGCGCCTATTCGCTCATCGTCGAGGACGGCACCCGCATGGCGCGCAAGGTCAACAAGGGCCAGCTGCCGGCCCCCGACGAGGACGTTCTGGCCCGGCGCTACCAGCTCATCGCGGGCGCGCTGGAAGAGGCCGGCTACGGCTGGTACGAGGTCTCCAACTGGGCGAAGCCGGGTGGGGAATGCCGCCACAACCTCATCTACTGGCGTGACGGCGACTGGTGGGGTGCCGGCCCCGGCGCCCACTCCCACCTGGGGAAGACCCGCTTTTTCAACGTCAAGCACCCGGCCCGCTACTCCCGCCTGCTTGCCGATGCCACCTTGCCCATCTCCGGCGAAGAAACCCTCACCGACGCCGACCGGCACACCGAGGCCATCATGCTGGGCCTGCGCCTGGCCGAAGGCATCCCGCGCGACTGGGTGTCGCAGGCTGCCGACGAGGTGGTGGGGCGGCATCGGCAGCGCGGGCTGCTGACAGAAGCCGACGGGCGGTTGAAGGTCACGGACGCCGGCCGCCTGCTGGCGGACGGGATTATCACCGATATCTTGGTGGCCGAAGACCGCGGGTAGGCTTAAAGGCATGTCTAGCACTACTGATGCGCGCCGCAAGGAAGTCCTGCGTGCCATCGTCGCGGACTATATTGCCAGCCAGGAACCGGTGGGCTCGAAAACCCTGCTGGAGCGCTACCAGCTGGGGGTATCATCGGCGACCATCCGCAACGACATGGCGGCGCTGGAATCCGAAGGCCTTATCACCCAACCGCACGCCAGCTCTGGGCGCGTGCCCACGCAGAAGGGCTACCGTCTCTTCGTGGATGCCATCCACGACTTAAAACCTTTGAGCTCCTCGGAGCGCCGCGCCATGCTCAACTTCCTGGAAGGCGGCGTGGACCTGGAAGACGTGCTCTCCCGCTCGGTGCAGCTTCTGGCCCAGGTCACCAAGCAGGCCGCGGTGGTGCAGATGCCGAACCTGCAGGTCTCCCGCGTCAAGCACTGCGAGGTCGTGGCGCTGAGCCCCGTCCGCCTGCTCTTGGTGTTGATCACGGATACCGGCCGGGTGGACCAGCGCAACGTGGCGCTGGATTCGGTCATCGACCCGGACCAGACGCATCGGCTGCGCGAGCTGCTCAACAACGCCTTGGCGGGCAAGACCATCACGGAGGCCTCCCAGTCCCTGGCCGACCTGGTGGACGTCGCGCCGGTGGACATGCGCGTGCACGTGCTCAACAGCGCCACGACGCTGATTGAGACCCTGGTCAACCAGCCGGCCGACCGCCTGCTGCTGGCCGGCACCTCCAACCTGACCCGCCTGGCCCGGGACTTCCCGGACGGCCTGCCGGGCATTATCGATGCCCTCGAGGAGCAGGTCGTCTTCCTCAAGCTACTGGCGCGCGTGCCGGATATGGGCAACGTCTCCGTGGTCATCGGGGACGAGCACGAGGCGGATGCCCTGCGTTCGTCGTCGGTGGTGACCACCGCCTACGGCACGGACGGCGAGACGCTGGGCGGCCTCGGCGTGGTGGGACCGACGTTTATGGATTACTCGGGAACAATCGCTAAGGTTTCTGCTGTTGCACGCTATGTCAGCGAAATTCTGGCCGGGGAGAAATAGCCGTTCCGGCGGCTAGTAGGCTGGAAGGCCGCTACAGATTTTTTAAAAACCCCTAACGACTAAGCAAGTAAGGACGCAATTTACCGTGGCTCGTGACTATTACGGCATTCTGGGCGTGGACAAGTCCGCGTCCGACTCGGAGATTAAGAAGGCCTACCGCAAGCTCGCGCGCAAGTACCACCCGGACGTGAACCCGGGCGACGACGAGGCGGCGGAGAAGTTCCGCGAAGCCTCCCTGGCCCAGGAGGTCCTGCTGGACCCGCAGAAGCGCCAGATCGTGGACATGGGCGGAGATCCCATGGAGCAGCGCGGCGGCGGTCCCGGTGCCGGCGCGGGCGGCTTCAGCGGCTTCGGGGGCGGCGGCCTGGGCGATATCTTCGCCGAGTTCTTCGGCGGGGCGGCCGGCGGCTCCCGCGGCCCGCGTTCGCGCGTGCAGCCGGGCAACGACGCCCTACTGCGCACCAGCATCACGCTGGAGGAGGCCTTCACCGGCCTGCAGAAGCAGGTCACCGTGGACACCGCCGTGCTCTGCGACAAGTGCGAGGGCTCCGGTTCGGAGTCCAAGGCCAAGCCGGTGACCTGCCCGACCTGCTCCGGCGCGGGCGAGATCCAGGAGACCCAGCGCAGCTTCTTGGGCAATGTCCTTACTTCGCGCCCGTGCCCGCAGTGCCAGGGCTACGGCGAAATCATCGAGGACCCCTGCAACCACTGCGGCGGCGACGGCCGCGTGAAGAAGCGCCGCGATTTGAAGGTCAATATCCCGGCGGGTATCGGCAACGGCATGCGCATCCGCATGGCCTCCCAGGGCGAGGTCGGCCACGGCGGCGGCCCGGCCGGCGACCTTTACGTGGAGGTGAACACCCGCCCGCACAAGGTCTTCGAGCGCGACGCCGACGACCTGCACGTGACCCTGCGCGTGCCCATGGTGGATGCCGCCCTGGGCACCCAGGTCAAGCTGCCGCACCTCAATGGCGAGGACGTCACCGTGGACGTGGCCGCCGGTACGCAGCCGGGCGAGGCCATCGAGATCCCGGGACAGGGCATGACCCGCCTGCGCACCGAGGGCGCGGGCAACCTGTACGCCCACGTGGACGTGGTCGTCCCGCGCAACCTGGACAAGAAGACCCGCGAGGCGCTGGAGAAGATCCGCGACCGCCAGAACGACACCGCCACCGTCAAGGAGGAGGGCGACGGCCAAGACGAGTCGCTGTTCTCCCGCCTGCGGGGCCACTTCCGCCGCTAATGTCGCTGCCCGTATTCATCCACCCGGACCTGAGCGGGGCCGAGGTGGGCCAGCAGGTACACCTCGACGGGCCGGAGGGCCGCCACGCCGTGACGGTCAAGCGGCTCAAACCCGCCGAGCAGCTCGAGCTTATCGACGGCACCGGCCGCGTGGTCACCGCCGAGGTCACCACCACCGCCGGCAAGGACCAGCTGGACGCCGCCGTCACCGCGGTGCGCGCAGAACCCGCCCCGGAGCCCAAGGTGGTCGTCGTGCAGGCCATCCCGAAGTCGGAGCGCGCGGAGCTGGCCGTGGATCTGGCCACCCAGGCCGGCGCGGACGAGATCATCGCCTGGCAGGCCGACCGCTGCGTGGCCAAGTGGGAGGGCAAGAAGATCCCGAAGGCGCTGGCCAAGTGGGAGGCCGCGGCCCAGGCGGCGGCCAAGCAGTCCCGCCGGGCCCGCATCCCGCAGGTTCACGGACCGGTCACCACCGGCGAGCTGACCCAGCTGCTGGCCCAGGCCGATCACGCCTTGGTCCTGCACGAGGAGGCCACCCGCAGCATCCGCGCGGCCCAGCTTTCCGGCACGGTCTTTCTGCTGGTGGGCCCGGAAGGTGGCATCGGCAGCGCGGAGCTAGAACGCCTGACCCAGGCCGGGGCGCAACCTATCAAGTTGGGACCGCAGGTGCTGCGGACGGCATCGGCAGCCATGGTGGCCCTGGCGGCTATCGGGGCGTTAACCGAGCGCTGGTAGCCTATGGGCGTGGCTATTGATACCCAAAAAATTGAGCTCGACCCGGTTTATGTCAACGCCGTGCTGGGCACGGCGGATACGACGCTGCGCGTGCTCAACGACCAGCTGGATGCCGATCTCTTCGCCCGCGGCACCACGGTGACCGTCACGGGCCCCGATTTTGAGATCGCCCGGGCGGTCAAGGTCTTCGACGAGCTGGAGGCCATCGCCCGCCGCGGGCACGCCATCTCCCCGGAGACGGTCAAGCACACCGTGGCCATGATCGAAACGGAAGCGCCGCTGTCGGTCAGCCAGGCGCTGGCCGCGGACATTATCTCGCGGCGTGGCAAGACCATCCGGCCGAAGACGGTGGGGCAGAGCCGCTACGTGCAGGCGATCGATGATCACACGGTGGTCTTCGGCATCGGCCCGGCCGGCTCCGGCAAGACCTACCTGGCCGTGGCCAAGGCCGTCCAGGCGCTGCAGAACAAGCAGGTCCAGCGCATCATCCTGACCCGCCCGGCCGTCGAGGCGGGCGAGAAGCTGGGCTTTCTGCCCGGCACGCTGAACGACAAGATCGACCCCTACCTGCGCCCGCTCTACGACGCGCTGCGGGACATGCTGGACCCGGAGATGATCCCGAAGCTGATGGACGCCGGCATCATCGAGGTCGCCCCGCTGGCCTATATGCGCGGCCGCACGCTTAACGATGCCTTCGTCATCCTCGACGAGGCCCAAAACACCACGCCCGAACAGATGAAGATGTTCCTGACCCGACTGGGCTTTGGCTCGACCATCGTGGTCACCGGCGACGTCTCCCAGGTGGACCTGCCGCGCGGGCAGGTCTCCGGGCTGAAGGTCGTGCGCCGCATCCTGGACGGGGTGGACGACATTTATTTCGCGGATCTCGGTTCCCACGACGTGGTGCGCCACGCGCTGGTCGGGCGGATCGTCAATGCTTACGATGCCTACGATGCCGCCCGAGAATGCGGCCGCCAGAAGCAGGAGGGCTAGAAAAACATGGCCATTGAATTTGTCAACGAGTCCGGCTACCCGGGCGTGAACGAGGAAATGCTCAACGACGTCGCCAGCTTCGCCCTGGCGCAGATGGACGTCAGCCCCGAGGCCGAGGCGACCATCTCCGCGGTCGACCTGGCCACGATCGAGGACATGCACGTGCGCTGGATGGACCTGGCCGGGCCCACGGACGTGATGAGCTTCCCGATGGATGAGATCACCCCGGGATCGAGCACCGGCACGCTGCGGCAGGACGCGCCCGCGGCCCAGGACGGCTTCGGCCCGGCGATGCTGGGCGATATCGTCCTGTGCCCGGAATTCGCCGAGCGCCAGGCGCAGGCCGCCGGCCACTCGCTGGGCCACGAGCTGGCGCTGCTGACCGTGCACGGCGTGCTGCACCTGCTGGGCTACGACCACGCCACCCCCGCGGAGGAAAAGGAGATGTTCGGCCTGCAGAACGAGCTGCTGGCCAACTGGTACGACGACCTGTCAGCGCGCGGGGTGGAATACCAGCCCAAGCCAACCGGCCCGCGGGCGTTCCCCTCGGCCGCCGATCGCGCCGACCTGGATCGCCAGGTGCCGGGCGGCGGCATCCCGCCGGTGGGGGAGCCGGTGGCCAAACCGGACAACAGCGACCACGACGCCGGCTAGACTAATCTGCCATGAGTATCCTTTCCATCCAGTCCCACGTGGCTTACGGGCACGTGGGAAACTCCGCTGCCGTCTTTCCCCTCCAACGCGCCGGCCATGAGGTCTGGCCCGTGCACACCGTGAACTTTTCGAACCACACCGGCTACGGTGACTGGGGCGGGCCGCAGCTGCCGGCCGCGCAGGTCACGGAGATCATCGACGGCATCGAGCGCCGCGGCGCCTTCCCGGACGTTGCGGCGGTGCTGTCCGGCTACCAGGGCGGCTCCGATATCGCGGAGGTCATCATCGACGCCGTGCGCCGGGTCAAAAAGGCCAACCCGCAGGCGCTGTACGCCTGCGACCCGGTGATGGGCAACGAAAAGTCCGGTTGCTTCGTCTCCGACGAGATCCCGCCGCTGCTGCGCGATAAGATCCTGCCGGTCGCCGACATCATCTTCCCGAACCAGTTCGAGCTGGGCTACCTGACCGGCCAGCCGACCGGCACGCTGGAAGAGACCCTGCAGGCGGTCAAGGTGGCCCAGGACATCGGCCCGCGCGTGGTCCTGGTGACCTCCGTCGAGCGGCCCGAGACCCCGGAGGACCAGGTGGAGATGATCGCCGTGGACGGCGACCGCGCCTTTTCGGTGACCACCCCGCGCCTGCCGGTCAAGTACAACGGCTCCGGCGACGTGACCGCGGCCCTGTTCACCGGCCACTACGTGCGCCACCAGGACGCCCACGAGGCGCTCAAGGCCACGGCCTCCCAGGTCTACGATCTGCTCCGCACCACCTACGAGGCGGACTCGCGCGAGCTGGAGCTCATCGCCGCCCAGGACTGCTTCGCCCACCCGCAGCTGCAGTTCAGCGTGGACGAACTCTAGGTTTTCCTGCCCCCGCGCGTGACCTTGTAGGATAGTTTCCACGATGACTAATGAAACTTTCTTGACCGGCACCGCCGGCACCCCGGAGGGCTTCCGCTCCGGGTTTGTCAGCTTTGTCGGCCGCCCGAACACCGGCAAGTCCACCCTGACCAACGCGCTGGTGGGGCAGAAGATCGCGATCACCGCGGATCAGCCGGAGACCACGCGTCACCCGATCCGCGGGCTGGTGCACCGCGACAATGCCCAGATCATCGTGGTGGACACCCCCGGCCTGCACCGGCCGCGCACGTTGTTGGGCGAGCGCCTCAACGAGGCCGTCAAGGACACCTACGCCGACGTCGACGTCATCGGCATGACCGTGCCGGCGGACGAGAAGATCGGCCCGGGCGACCGCTGGATCCTGGACAACGTCAAGAAGGTCGCCCCGCGCACCCCGATCGTCGGGATCGTGACCAAGCTGGACAAGGCCACCAAGGACCAGGTCGGCGCGCAGCTGCTCGCCCTGCACGAGCTGCTGACCCAGGACGATCCGGATGCGGTGGTCATCCCGGTCTCCGCGCGGGAGAACACGCAGATCGAGGAGCTCATCGGCGTGCTGACCGAGGCGCTGCCGGAGGGCCCGAAGTTCTACCCGGACGACCACGTCACCGACGACGACCGGGACACCCGCATCTCGGAGCTCATCCGCGAGGCCGCGCTGTCCGGGCTCAAGGACGAGTTGCCGCACTCGGTGGCCGTGGAGGTCGACGAGATCCTGCCGGACCCGGAGCGCGAGGGCGTGCTCGACGTCCACGCCGTGCTCTACGTGGAGCGCCCGGGCCAAAAGCGCATCATCGAGGGCAAGGACGGGCGCCGGATGCGCCGGATCGTGGGCAACGCCCGCAAGGAAATCATCTCCCTGCTGGGCCAGAACATCTACCTGGACCTGCGCATCAAGGTGCTCAAGAACTGGCAGTCCGACCCGAAGTCGCTGGGCCGGTTGGGCTTCTAGGCCATGTCGCGGGCGTCGTACCGGGACCGCGCCTGGGTCATCCGCACCTATGATTTCGGCGAGGCCGACCGGGTGGTCGTTCTGCTGACCCGCGAGCACGGGCTAGTCCGATCCGTGGCCAAGGGGGTGCGCCGGGCCAAGTCCCGGTTCGGGTCCCGGTTGCAGCACTTCGTCAACCTGGACGTGCAGCTGTACCCGGGCCGCAACCTGGCTACCATCTCCCAGGCCGACACCGTGGAATACTACGGGGCCAAGATCACCTACGACTACGACCGCTACACCGCCGCCTGCGCGGCCCTGGAATCCGCCGAGCGCCTGGCCGCCACGGACACCGACCCGTACCTGTACGAGGCCCTGCGCGCGACGTTTAGCCTGCTGCAGACCGATGCCGATCCCACCGCCGTGCTGGACTCCTTCCTCCTGCAGGCGATGGCGCACGCCGGCTGGGCGCCCAGCCTCTTCGACTGCGCCCAGTGCGGGGCGTCCGGCCCCCACCACGCCTTCCACCCGGCGGTCGGCGGGGCGGCCTGCCACCAGTGCCGCCCGCCCGGGGCCGCGGAGGTGGACCCGGAGACCCTGCACGTGATGTGGCTGCTGGCGCATGACCGGCTGGGGCAGGCGGAGGCATCGATAGCCGCCGTGCCGGAGCGCGGGGCCCAGGCCCACCAGCTGACGCGGGCGCACCTGCAGTGGCACATCGAGCACAAGGTGACGGCGCTGTCGGTGATGGATCAGAGCTAGCCGCACCGCTTGCGGTTGGCAGGTGTACAGACAGTAGAATAGGTGGCTGTGATTACTCCCGATCCGAACCGAGTCCTGCACCCGCCGCAGATCCCCGCCGAATTTATGCCCAAGCACATCGCGCTTGTCATGGACGGCAACGGCCGCTGGGCGCAGGAGCGCGGCATGGCGCGCACCGAGGGCCACAAGCGCGGCGAGGCGGTGCTGCTCGACGCCGTCGACGCCTGCCTGGCCATGGGCGTGGACTACCTGTCGGCCTACGCCTTCTCCACGGAGAACTGGCGGCGCAGCCCCGAAGAGGTGCGCTTTCTGATGGGCTTTAACCGCGACGTCCTGCGGCGCCAGCGCGGCTGGCTGCACGAGAAGGGCGTGCGCGTGGTCTGGGCCGGGCGGCGCCCGCGCCTGTGGCGCAGCGTGGTCCGCGAGCTGGAGGCGGCCGAGGAGCTCACCCGCGACAACACGCGGATGACCCTGGTGATGTGCGTGAACTACGGCGGCCGGGCCGAGCTGGTCGACGGCATGCGGGTGATTGCGGACAAGGTCGCGCGCGGGGAGATGAAACCGCGCGAGATTAACGAAAAGACCATCGCCCAGCACCTCTACGATCCGGACATGCCGGACGTGGATCTGTTCCTGCGCCCGTCGGGGGAGAAGCGGACCTCGAACTTCCTGCTATGGGAGTCGGCGTACGCGGAGATGATTTACCAGGACAAGCTCTTCCCGGACTTCACGCCGGAAGACATGTTCGCCGCGGTGGAGGAGTACGCGCGCCGCGACCGCCGGTTCGGAGGTACCAAGTAGTGAACGCCTCCGGCGAGTCGGTGCCGATGCAGGCCACGGGGCCGACGAAAAAGCAGATCAACCGGTGGCGGCGCTACCTGGCCAACGAGCGCGCCGAGGCGGCCGTCTACCGCGAGCTGGCGCGCAAAAAGGAGGGCGAGGAGCGCTCAATCCTGCTGCAGCTGGCGGAGTCGGAGTCCCGGCACGAACAGTACTGGCGGGACAAGCTAGGCGACGCCGTGGGTTTCCCGCGCAAGCCGGATCTGAGCACGCGGGCGCTGGGCTTTATGGCGCAGCACTTCGGTTCGGTGTTCACGCTGGCGCTGATGCAGACGGCGGAGACGCGCACCCCGTACACGGACGATATCGACGCCAGCGACCAGATGGCCGCGGACGAGCACGTCCACGCCGAGGTCGTGCGCGGGCTGGCCACGCGCGGGCGGGAGAAGATGTCGGGCAATTTCCGCGCCGCGGTCTTCGGCGCCAACGACGGGCTGGTCTCCAACCTGGCGCTGGTCATTGGCGTGATGGGCTCGGGCGCGGCCTCGACGGCGGTGCTGCTGACGGGCATTTCCGGCCTGTTGGCCGGCGCGCTGTCCATGGCGGCGGGTGAATACGTCTCGGTGAAGTCCCAGAGCGAGCTGCTGGAGGCCTCCCGCCCGGCCCCGGACGCCCACACGCTGGTGCCGGACCTGGACGTCAACGCTAACGAGCTCGCGCTCATCTACCGGGCCCGCGGCATGGGCGCGGAGGCCGCGGAGACCAAGGCCGAGGAGGTCTTCGACAAGATGCAGGCCCGCCAGCGCGCGGCGCACCCCTCCGCGGGGCTGGGGGCGATGGGCCTGCCGGCCGGGGAGACCCCGGGCGAGGCGGACGGCGGCGCGCCGGGGGTCATCGGCCAGGCGTGGTCGGCCGCGCTGTCGAGCTTCTGCTTCTTCGCCACCGGCGCGTTTATCCCGATCATCCCGTTCCTCTTCGGGGCCTCGACCACCGTCGGGGCGGTGGTGGCGCTGGTGCTGGTGGCCATCGCCTTGATGTTTACCGGCGGCGTCGTGGGGGTCATCTCCGGCAAGCCGCCGCTGAAGCGGGCGCTGCGCCAGCTGCTCATCGGGCTGGGCGCGGCCGGGATTACCTACCTACTCGGCGTCGGCTTCGCCGCCTTCATCGGCTAGGCGGCACTGGCGGCAGGTGCCGAAGATCTCGGCGTCGTGGCCGGTCAGCTCGAAGTCGTGCTCCTTGGCGACGCGGGCGGCCCAGTCCTCGATGGGGCCGCCGTCGATCTCCTCGGTGCGGCCGCACTTGGTGCAGACTAGGTGGTGATGGTGCGCGTCGGAGTCGCAGTGGCGGTAGAGGGTCTCGCCGTTGGGCATGTGGAGGGCATCGACGGCATCGATGTCGCTTAAGGACTGTAGGGTGCGGTAGACGGTGGTCAGGCCCACCTTTTCCTGGCGCTGCTGGAGCGCGAAGTGGATGTCTTTAGCGGAGGCGAATTTCTCCAGCTCCCGCAGGACCTCGATGACGGCGGTGCGTTGGCGGGTGTTGCGAGAGCCCAGCTTGGGAATACTGTTTTGGATGGCCATACTGGCTAGTTTACCAGCGTTGATACATCTACAACTAGGTGAAGTGCTAGTCCTCGGGCTGGAGCGTGGCGCTGAGCGCGGCGGCCTGGCGGTAGATGTCGAGGATTTCCTCGGCGGCGAGCCGGTAGGTGACCTCGCGTCCGGAGCGCTCGGCGCGCACGAGGCCGGCCTGCTTGAGCACGCGCAGGTGCTGGCTGATGAGCGGCTGGGACTTGTCGAGCGCCTCGACCAGCTCGTGGACGTAGTGCTCGCGCTCGCGGAGCAGGAGGAGGATATGGAGGCGGAGGGGGGAATCGAGCGCGCCGAGAATCCGGACCGCGGGTTCGACGTCGGCGGCGTCCTGCTTTCTACACATGTGCGGGTGTTCTTTCTCCTGCGGGCGTGCGGGTATAGGGAATATTTACTCTCGTATTAGACCAAATAGGGGTTAAGTACGATAAATTATCGCCATACAGCAACGCCGAGGTATACCAAATCCATATTGCTTAGTGTAGTCACAATAATATACCGGCCGTCCAATAGGCAGCAGGAAAAGTGAATGGGTGCCCCCGTTCACATTTTTGGATTGGGTGGTCGCCGAGTGCCCCCGCTGCGAGCCGCGGGCGGGGACACGCTAGACTGTGATTGACCTATATCCCCTGCAACCGGCCGGGGATTGAAATCCCGACTAGAGGAGTCAGAAACACTCATGGCATCCGTCATTGATACCGTAGTTAACCTGTGTAAACGACGTGGTTTGGTCTACCAGGCGGGTGAAATCTATGGCGGTTCCCGCTCGGCGTGGGACTACGGCCCGCTGGGTGTCGAGCTCAAGGAAAACATCAAGCGCCAGTGGTGGCGCCACATGGTCCAGTCCCGTGACGACGTCGTGGGTATCGACTCCTCCATCATCCTGCCGCGCCAGACCTGGGTTTCCTCCGGCCACGTCGAGGTCTTCACCGACCCGCTGGTGGAGTCCCTCTACACCCACAAGCGCTACCGCGCGGACCACCTGCTGGAGGCCTACGAGGAAAAGCACGGCCACGCCCCGGAAAACGGCCTAGCCGATATCAACGATCCGGAGACCGGCCAGCCCGGCAACTGGACCGAGCCGAAGGCGTTTTCGGGCCTGCTGAAGACCTACCTGGGCCCCGTCGATGACGAGGAGGGCCTGCACTACCTGCGCCCGGAGACTGCGCAGGGCATCTTCGTCAACTTCAAGAACGTACTGACCTCGGCGCGCATGAAGCCGCCGTTCGGCATTGCCAACATCGGCAAGTCCTTCCGTAACGAGATCACCCCGGGCAACTTCATCTTCCGCACCCGCGAGTTCGAGCAGATGGAGATGGAGTTCTTCGTCAAGCCGGGCGAGGACGAGCAGTGGCACCAGTACTGGATCGACGATCGCTACAACTGGTACGTCGACCTGGGTATTAACCCGGAGAACCTGCGCCTGTACGAGCACCCGAAGGAAAAGCTGTCGCACTACTCCAAGCGCACGGTGGACGTGGAATACGCCTTCGGCTTCACCGGCTCCAAGTGGGGCGAGCTCGAGGGCGTGGCCAACCGTACGGACTACGACCTGCGTGTGCACGCGGAAGGCTCCGGCGAGGACCTGTCCTATTACGACCAGCAGGCCGACGAGCGCTGGATCCCCTACGTCATCGAGCCGGCCGCCGGCCTGGGCCGCTCCATGATGGCCTTCCTGGTGGACGCCTACCACGAGGAGGAGGCCCCGAACGCGAAGGGCGGCACCGACAAGCGCGTCGTGCTGCGCCTGGACCGCCGCCTGTCGCCGGTCAAGGTCGCGGTCCTGCCGCTGTCCAAGAAGCCCGAGTTGTCCACCCCGGCTAAGGAACTGGCGGACAAGCTGCGCGCGCACTGGAACATCGACTACGACGTCTCCGGCGCCATCGGCCGCCGCTACCGTCGCCAGGACGAGATCGGCACCCCGTTCTGCGTGACCTTCGACTTCGACTCCCTGGAGGACGGCGCCGTCACTGTGCGCGAGCGCGACACCATGGAGCAGGAGCGCGTCAAGATCGACGAGCTGGAAGCCTACCTGGCCGCCCGCCTCATCGGCTGCTAAGAGGGGACTAGGCGCAAGCATGCATTTCACCAGTTGGGATCGCAGTGATAAGGAGCGCCCGACGCTGCTGGTGGGCCGCGGCCCGGAGGAGCTGGCCTCCTTCACGGCCTCCGGCGCGGAGGTCGACGGTCAACACTGGCGCACCGAGATCGATGAGAATCTCGGCGCCTCGGCGACCTCGGACGACGGGCGCACCTACCGCCTGGCCGGCAACCTGAAAAAGGACAAGACCCTGCAGGCCTCCCTGGAGGGCCGGACCTTCAGCCTGGTCAACGAGTCGGGCAGCAACTGGGTCATCTTTGACGTCAACGACCGCAAGGTCGCCCAATTCAGCGGCGCCAACAACGGCGTGCGCGAGGCGATCCTGGAGTTCGAGAACGACGAGAACGATGCCGATCCAGACAAGGCCCTGGACCTGGGCCGCCAGGAGGTCGCAGCGCTGAGCTGGTTTAGCCGCGTCATCTTGGAAAACCGGTTGTCCCAGCGCTCGGTCGCCATTATCGGCACCCTGGTTTTGCTCTCTGCGGTGGCGGTGCTGGCGGTTCTGATTTAAACTGCATCCGTGAATGACAAGGCGGGTGTATTTAACGGGCACTCCGGCCACCGGGTAGAGGCCCAGTTGCGCTGGAGCGGTGGGCGTTTGCTGGATGAGGCAGACGACGTCATCGCCAGCGCTAATGACGAGGTCCTCACCGTGGCGGGGGACCACCTGCTGCTCGAAAACCTGGGCAGCCAGATGCGTTTCCGTCTGCGCGGCACCTCCTCCCAGGGGACGTTTTACAACGTCCAGCAGACCACCTTCTCGGTCTCCCGCCTGTCTGCTACCTGCGGGCCCCGCCGCTACATCCTGGAGCGCACCCGGCCTTTCCGGCGGGAGCGCTGCGTCAAGGCCTTAGGCACGGGCGAGGACGCCCCGGTGACCATCGCGCGCACCAGCCCGCAGATGGGCGGGGACCTCGTGGTCACCCGCGCCCCGGCAGGCGAGGCCCTCCCGCTGGCAGACCTGGCCTTTTTGACCTGGGGGATTAGCCTTATCGATCTGCCGCGCCAGACCCGGCGCATCTAGCCCTCCCGCGAGCGGGAGGGGCAAGCGGAAAACCAGAAAGGCTAGAAGGCGCCGCCGCGGCCGCCGCCACTGAAGCCGCCGCCCCCGCCGAAGCCACCGCCGCCGAAGCCGCCACCGAAACCGCCGCGGTTGCCGCCGCCGAGCATCTGGCCGATGACCATGCCGGTGACCACGTTGCCGGCGACGTTGCCGGCCTGCGCGCGGCGCTGGGAGCGGCGGTAGTCGTCGATGTCGCTCTTGGCCCGCTGCAGCGCGGCCTGGGCGGCGGCCAGTGCCTGCCGGGCGGCATCGAGGGCGCGCTGGATATCGGACTTCTTGTACTGCAGCGCCTGGGCGTGCAGGCGCTCCGCATCGGCCAGGGCGGTCCGGGCGGAGGCGCCGACGAGCCGCCCGCGCGAGGAGATCAGATCCTCGGCGGCCTGGATCTGCGCCGCCGCGGCGTTGAGCTGCTGGTCCAGCAGGGCCAGCTGGCGGGCGTGGGTCGAGGTGACCTCGCGGACGCGGTCCAAGGCCTGATCGACCTCGGTGTCGATGGTGGCCAGCTCGGTATAGCTTCCCAGCGGATCCGTGTCCCCCTCGCGGCGCGCGCGGTCGACGGCGGCGCGGGCGCGGCCCACCAGCTCGTCCAGGGCGGCCCAGTCGGCGGCGGTGCCCTGGGACTGGCCCTGTTGCTTGAGCTGCTCGGCCTCGGCGAGCTCCTCGTCGACCTCGGTGATGAGGGCTCCCAGCTGGGACTGGGCGGTGGCGATATTGGTTTCGGCGTTTTCCACGCCGGTCAGCAGCCGGTTGGCCACCTCGAGGGCGTGCTCGCAGGAACGAATGGCATCGATAAGCCCGCCCTGCTGGCCCGCCGGCTGGGCGGCAATACCCCGGGCACGCTCCAGGTCCTTGTCCGCCTCGTCTAGGCTGACCGCGGCCATCTCCACGTTGTCGGCGATGGACTCGAGCATCTCGGTGGAGTAGTTGGCCTGCAGCGACTCCCAGGTGGACTGCGCCTGCGGCTGGCGGGCGCGCAGGTCGACCACGCGCTGGGTCAGCTCGTCCAGCTTGCTGTCCGCGGTGGCCAGCAGGTTGCGCATCTCGGCGAATTCCTCCGCCTGCTCGTCCAAGGCCTGGTCGGCCTGGCCGCAAGAGGAGATGATGTCGACCAGCATCTGGCGGCGCTGGGACTCGGATTCCGGGATGGAATCATCCAGGCGCTGGCGGATGTCGAAGGCCTTGCGCAGCGTGGCGGTCGAGTGGTTCATCGCGCGGGTGAACTGGCGGGTGCGCTCCGCGCCGAACTCGGCCTGAGCGAGCTGGAGCTCTTCCTTGCCGCGGCGGATGGACTCGTCGGTGGAGACGAGCTCCTCGTGGGCGCGCTCCTCCAGGGTCTCCAGCGGCAGGGCGCCGAGCCGGCGGGTGTCGGCCGGGTCGATGCTGCGGGCATCAGACAGCGTAGCCTGCGACTGCTTCTTGGTCTTGCGGCGCGAATAGGCCCAGATGCCGCCGCCGGCCGCGGCCAGGGCCGCGCCGCCGCCCAGCAGCCAGCCGGCCCCGCCGGCGCCCTCCTCTCCGTGCCCCTTTTTGAGGGCCTCCTCGACGACGGCCTGCGCCGCCCCGGGGAAGTCGTCGGCGGCCAGGCGGGCATAGGCGGCATCGTAGAGCCGGTCGATGTCGCTCTGGTTCCACTCGCCGCCCACGTAGACGCCGGCGTCGCGCGCGTCCACGTTGACCACGAAGGCGGCGGTGTTCTGCCCGCGGGAGTTGACCACCTGCTGCGCGTAGTCCTGGGCCTGCAGGCCGGACAGATCGTTGGAGTAGATGATGTAGAGCAGGCGCTGCTGCTCGGTCTGCAGCTCCGAAATCTGCTCGGACAGCTGGCTGACCTGCGCGTCCGATAGTACGCCGGCTTCGTCCGTGACCGGCTGGCGCACCTGGCTCGGATCCAGCGCGAGTACCTGCACCTGGGGCCCTGGCGCCGCCGATGCCTCCAGGGCCGCCGGGGCGGCGCAGGCTACCAGCGCGGCGGCGGTGAAGGCCGAAAGGCGCAGCGGCAGGCGGGAGGCAACGACGGGGTGGGGCAGGTGAACGCGCTTTGTCATGGCCACCAGAATACCGTGTTGCTGGCATACTGGGCACGGTGAAACCAGCCGCAGCACAACCTTCCCGCTCAGCCGGCGCGCCGGCCTGGATCGCGGTCCTGGGCACCGCGCAATACGACGGCGTGGCCTCCCGGGTGCTCGCCGCGCGCATCGCCACCGCCACCCAGCTCGCCCACGCGCACCCGGCGGCCGCGGTTTTCACCCTGGGCGGCAACCTGCCCGGAGATCGCTTCACCGAGGCCGGCGTGGCGGCCCGGGACATGGTGGCCGGCGGCATCGACAGCGCCCGGGTCACGGCCCTGGCCGAGGGCAACGACACGGCCGGCTCCCTGGCCGCGCTGGCCCGCGAGGTCTCCGCGCGCGGGCTGGGCGCCGGCGTCATCGTCACCGATCCGCTCCACCGCGCGCGGACCGCCGCCCTGGCCCGCCGGGCCGGCCTGCGCGCTCGCACCTGCGGGGCGCGCGACTGCCCGCAGCGCTTCCCGCACCGTTCCTGGTGGCGCGCCGCCGCCCACGAGGGCGGGGGACTGGCCGTCCTCGGCGCGGAGATGACCGTAGGTGCCCGCCGGGCGCGGCAGCTGCGCGGGGTGCTGCACGGCATCGAAAATCGCCTGCGGCCCTCGCGCGCCCGCCGGAACCATTTCCTACGCGCCGATTAGCCAACCGGCCGCGGCCCGGCCCGGCGTTTAGACTGGCAGGGTGACCTATAGCTACCAACCCGTCGACCGTGAGCGCCGCAGCCCGGAAGGGACCAAGGGCTCGAGCTTTCCTTCCGGCAGTGCTGCCGATGCCGACCACCGCGGCGCCTTCGCCCGCGACCGCGCCCGCGTGCTGCACTCGGCCGCGCTGCGCCGCCTGGCGGACAAGACCCAGGTGGTCGGCCCCCACGACGGGGACACCCCGCGCACGCGGCTGACCCACTCGCTGGAGGTCGCTCAGATCGCCCGCGGCATCGGGGCCGGGCTGGGGCTGGACCCGGACCTGTGCGACATGGCCGGCCTGACCCACGACATCGGCCACCCGCCCTACGGGCACAACGGCGAGAACGCGCTCAACGAGGTCGCCGCGGACTGCGGCGGCTTCGAGGGCAACGCGCAGACCCTGCGCATCCTGAGCTTCCTGGAGCCGAAGATTCTGGGCACCGGCGCGGAAAGCCAGACCTCCTACGGGCTCAACCTGACGCGCGCGGCCCTGGACGCGGCCTGCAAATACCCGCGCACCAAGACCAACCCGGACGGTACGACCAACCGTAAATACGGCTGCTACGACGAGGACGTGGCCACGCTCGAGTGGCTGCGCGCCGGCCACACCGACGACCTGCCCTCCATGGAGGCCCAGGCCATAGATTTTTCGGACGATATCGCCTATTCCGTCCACGACGTCGAGGACGGGGTGGTCTCCGGGCGCATCTCCCTGCAGGTGCTCTGGGACCTGGTGGAGCTAGCCGCCCTGGCCGACAAGGGCGCCCACGCCTTCGGCGGCACGGCCGAGGAGCTGCTCGCCGCCGCCGATTCCCTGCGCCGCCTGCCGGTGGTCAACCGCGCCGCGGACTTCAACCACACCCTGGACGACTACGTCGCGCTCAAGCAGCTGACCTCGGAGCTGGTGGGCCGCTACGTCGGCGCGACCGTGGACGCCACCCGCGCGCACAACGCGGACCTGCTGGATAACAACCAGCTGGGCCGCCAGCACGGCCGCCTGGTGGTCCCGCCCCTGGCGGATGCGGAGGTGCGGCTGCTGAAGACCATCGCGGTCCTCTACGTCATGGACGAGCCGACCCACCTGGCCCGCCAGGACAGGCAGCGCGAGCGGATCTACCGCGTCTTCGACTACCTGACCGCCGGCGCGCCGGGGGCGCTGGACCCGATGTTCAGGCTCTGGTACGACCAGGCCGAGACCCCGGCGCAGCGCTGCCGCGTCATCGTGGACCAGATCGCGTCCATGACCGAGTCCCGCCTGGAGCGACTAGCCCGCCAGTCCGCGGACCTGGCCGGCTTCTACGATTAGGCGCCGCTAGCGCAGCAGGCGCACGCCGAGGTCGTCGAGGACCCGGCGCAGGCGCCGCGAGTCGGCCTCGGGCAGGCACCAGTTCGCGCAGACGATGGAATCCAGGCCGAGCTCGCGCAGGAAGTCGGCCAGGGCGTTAAGGTTGCGCGGGGCGGGGCGCTCGCCGGCCTGGCGCAGGTTGCCCAGCGCCCGGTAGAAGTCGGCCTCGCTGCGCAGGTGGTCCGTGATCAGTACGCGTTTAGTGTTCGGCATCTGGGATCTCGCAGAAGCTTTCGTAGTGGTCGGAGGCGTAGTACCAGTGCTCGGGGTCGGTCTCGCTGCCGCCGCCGGTCACGATCCGGCGCTCGCCGCGGTGGTTTAACCCCGGGGTCTCCACGGTGTACTCGCGGTAGTAGTCGGAGGCCTGGTCCGGCAGCACGCCCTCGTAGTTGCCGAAGCGCTGGTTGTCGTTGTCCGGGTGCGGGTAGGGCCCGCCGGCCTGGATGGTCTCCACGGTCTCGGCGGCCTCGGCCGGCAGGGTAGACAGCTCGCAGGTGTCATTCTCGGCCGACACGGCAGCCTCCGAACTCCCCGCGCCGCCGGAACCGGTCTGCGCACCCGAACCCGCGCCGGAGTTACCGCCTAAGTCCAGGCCGAAATAGCCCGCGATGAGAACCACCGCGAGCCCGCCTAAGGCCACCGGCCACGATTTTTGGGAGCTACCGCTTTTCGCCATGGCTTTAAGTTGTAACAGGTGTGCCAGCCGATACCGAAATTGGGCGCCGGTTTGCGGTGCTGGGTACGCTATTACACATGGCGCGAGGCAGGATTCCGGAAAGCGATATTCAGCAGATCCGAGAGCGTGCACCGATTGAGGAGATCGTGGGCGAATACGTCCAGCTCAAACCGGCGGGGCACGACTCCATGAAAGGCCTGTCTCCCTTCAAGGACGAAAAGACCCCGTCCTTCCACGTGCGCCCCCAGCGCGGCTATTTCCACTGCTTTTCCACGGGCAAGGGCGGCGACGTGTTCACCTTCCTCATGGAGATGGAACAGCTCAGCTTCCCGGAGGCCGTCGAAGCCGTCGCGCAGAAGATCGGCTACCACATCAACTACCAGGGCGGGACCACCGGCGCCCGCGACGTGAAACCGGGCACCCGCCAGCGCCTTATCCAGGCCAACAAAGCCGCGCACGAGTTCTACCGCCAGCAGCTGGAGACCCCGGAGGCCGCCACGGCCCGCAACTTCCTGCTCGACCGCGGCTTTTCCCAGCAGGTCATCTACGACTTCGAGTGCGGCTACGCCCCGGACGGCTGGGATACGCTGACTAAATACCTGCTGCGTATGGGCTTCGACTACGAGGAGTTGGAGGCCGCCGGGCTGTCCAAGATGGGCCGGCGCGGCCCCATCGACCGCTTCCACCGCCGCCTGCTGTGGCCGATCAAGGACATGGCCGGCAACGTCATCGGCTTTGGCGCGCGCAAGCTCTTCGATGACGACAACCTGGGCAAGTACATGAACACCCCGGAGACCATGCTCTACCACAAGTCCAAGGTGCTCTTCGGGCTGGACGTGGCGAAGTCGAGCATCGCCAAGCAGCGCCAGGCCGTCATCGTGGAGGGCTACACGGACGTGATGGCCATGTACGCCGCCGGGGTGCCCAACGCGGTCGCCTCCTGCGGCACGGCGTTTGGCGGGGAGCACCTGCAGCTGCTGCGGCGCCTCATGCTGGACGACAGCTATTTCAACGGCGAGCTCATCTACACCTTCGACGGCGACGAGGCCGGGCAGAAGGCTGCCCTACGCGCCTTCGAGGGCGAGCAGAAATTCACCGGCCAGTCCTTCGTCTCCATCGCCCCGGACGGGATGGACCCGTGCGATCTGCGGCTCAAGCGCGGCGATGCCGCCGTGCGCGAGCTGGTCGCCGACCGTATCCCGATGTTCGAGTTCGTCATCGAGTCGCTGATTTCCGGCTACCGGATTGATACCGCCGAGGGCCGCCTGCAGGCCCTGCGCCGCGCGGTCCCCGTCGTCGCGCAGATCCGCGACAAGCCCCTGCAGCGCGAATACGCCCGCCGCCTGGCCGGCTGGGTGGGCTGGCCGGATCCGGAAGAGGTCATGCACCAGGTCGAGCAGGCCGCCCGGGATAACCGCTCCAACGCCCAGCGCAAGCCGGTGATGCAGGCCAAGCGCTTCGACCACGCGCAGGCCCAGCCCGCCCAGCAGGACGTGCCGGCCATCCGCCCGCCCAGCCCCAACGAGACCCACCTGTGGCCGCAGCGCGAGGCCCTCAAGCTGGCCCTCCAGCACCCGGCCGTGGTGGGCGAGTACTTCGACAGCCTGCCGGCGGACTCCTATACCAACGACGCCTACCGGATAGTGCGGGAGGCCATCGCCGCCGAGGGCGGCGCCGTGCGCGGCGCGCAGCTGCCCAACGTCGAGTGGCTCGCCGTCGTCGCCGGCCAGATGCGCGATCTGACCGGCCGCAACTTCGTCTCGGAGCTGGCCGTGGAAACCATCCTGCCCACCGGCGATATCCCGCTGGAAAGCTACGCCGACTCCGTGCTGTCCCGCCTGCAGGAATCCCGCGTGGCCGACCAGATCGCCCAGCTCAAGGCCCGCCTAGGCCGCATGCGCCCCAGCGACGACGAGCGCGCCTACAACAGCCTCTTCGCCGATCTGGTGGCCCTGGAACAAGCCCGCCGCGAGCTCAACGAGCGGGCGCTGTAGCTCACCCAACGCGCACCCAAAGCACTCCCAGCGCACCTTCAAAAGCACCCCCGAACCCCTGCCTCCCGCCGGCTGGGTGACGTGAATAAGGCATAGAAAAAGCGCGGGCCGCACGGGCCCGCGCTCTTGCACGGCTAATCGAGGTAGAGCGAGGCTAGTCCTCGTCGGGTTCGTAGATGCGGTCCCGGGGGATATCGGGCTGCGCAGCGGACCGGGAGCCGCGGGAACGCAGGTCCTTGACCTCGCGCATGCGCGGTTCCGGGTCGAGGCGGTTGGCCACGGCCTTGCGCGCAGACCGCAGGGCGGACTTGGTGGCGGGGGAATTGACGGCCTTCTGGTAGGCACCCTTGATCTGGTGATAACGCTTGCGGCCGGCCTTAGTGCCGAAGACGTACCCGGCTGCGGCGCCAACAACGAACTGAATCATGGGCGGTAAATTACTCCCTTGCGAAAATCGGCGATAGGTGTGGTGCTTTTTACGTTCCTAGCCTACCCATTTTCCCTTCCCGCCCGAACGGGGGTGGGGAGGGCGAAGTGTTTTCTTAGTCTTCCGTATATGCATTGAGCACTATATATTTAGGGTGTGGACATGGGAATGGTGCCGGCCGTGCCGGCGACAAATGAGGCCGCAGCAGGCGTGGCGTGGGCCGCTTTGCTGCTGGCGTGTTCACAGGAATCAGCCTAACTAACCCCGCCGAGGGCAGGGCGGGGGCCCGCGTGGCGGGGGAGCGCGCGGGAAATTCACACCATTGCGGGTGCCGTAGCGGTAGCGGGATTGTTTGATCCTCGGTAATGTCCTTACAGGTAAACACACTCATTTTTGTATTCCTAAATTCGCTAAAGGAGCGTAATGCCTGCCCCGAAGATCATGACGGTCTACGGTACCCGCCCAGAAGCCATCAAGGTGGCGCCGGTCATCAAGGCCCTCGACCAGGATGATCGCTTTGAATCCGTGCCGGTATCCACCGGCCAGCACAAGGAAATGCTCGAGCAGGTCAACTCCATGTTCGGGATCTCCCCAGCTCACGATCTGGGCCTGATGAAGCCGGGGCAGGGCTTGAACGAATTGGTCTCCCGGGCGTTGGTGGGCCTGGACGAGGTGATCTCCAAGGAGAACCCGGACGCGATCATCTCCCAGGGGGATACCTCCACCGCGATGGCCGCGGCGCTGGCCGGTTTCCACCGCGGCGTCAAGGTGATCCACCTGGAGGCCGGCCTGCGGACCGGCGATATCTCCTCCCCGTTCCCGGAGGAGGCCAACCGTCGGATCATCGGGCAGGTCGCGGCGCTGCACCTGGCGCCGACCGAGGGTGCGATGGAAAACCTGCGCAAGGAGAATTTCCGCAGCAAGGACATCGTGGTCACGGGCAACACCGTCATCGACGCGCTGCTCGAGGCCGCCGGCTGGGACACCGAGTTTGTCGATCCGGCGCTGCAGGCCGCCGCGGCCACCGATAAGCGCCTGGTCGTGGTGACCACCCACCGCCGGGAGAACCTGGACGCGATGAAGAATATCGGCGACGCGGTCGCGGACCTGGCGGGTGAATATTCAGACACTTACTTCGTCCTGCCGTTGCACCTGAACCCGAAGGTGCGCCAGGCGGTGCTGCCGGAGGTCGAAAATCTGGACAACGTCATCATCACGGACCCGCTGCCGTACGACCAGTTCACCCAGCTGCAGAACCGCGCGAGCATCATCCTGACCGACTCCGGCGGAGTCCAGGAGGAGGCCCCGGCGCTGGGCAAGCCCGTGCTGGTGATGCGCTCGAATACTGAGCGCCCCGAGGCCGTCGTGGCAGGCACCGTCAAGCTGGTCGGCACCGACCGCGACCTCATCACCGCGGAGGCGCGCCTCCTGCTCGAGGACGACGCCGCCTACGCCGCCATGGCGAATGCGGTCAACCCCTACGGCGACGGCCAGGGCGCGGCGCGCTCGGTCGCGGCCATCGCGAACCTGTTCGGCCTGGGCGAGTGCCTGCCGGACTTCGCGCCGTCCGCCGCGGACTAGGGTGCGGCCGCCCCGCGGCGGAATTCGCCCCCGCGTTCCGCCGGTTGGGGCGCGCGCGACCTTCTATACTGGGGAACATGCAACCCCATGAGCTTTCCCAGACGATCATCCTGCCGCAGACCAAGGTGGCATTCTTTATCAACCTCAAGGTGCCCGAAGGCCAGGAGCAGGCGGCTATCGATGCCCTGACCGGCCTGTCCGGCACCGTCGATGGCGTCAGCTTCCGCGATCCGCATTCGCACCTGAGCGCCGTGGTGGGTATTGGCTCCCAGCTGTGGGACCGGCTTTTCGACCCGTCGACCGCGCCGAAGCCGGAGGGGCTGCACGACTTCGTGCCGCTGGAGGGTGACAAGCACTCCGCGCCCTCGACGGGCGGGGACCTGTTCTTCCACATCCGCTCGGACGAATTCGACCGCGCCTTCGAGCTCACCCGCCGCATCAAGGGGCTTCTGGGCGACGAGGTGGAAACCCTCGACGAGGTGCACGCCTTCCGCTACATGGACTTCCGCGATCCGCTGGGCTTCGTGGACGGCACCGAGTCCCCTCAGGGACGCGCCGGCGCCGACGCCGCCCTGATTGCTGAGGGCCAGTGGGCCGGCGGCAGCTACATCGTGGAGCAGAAATACACCCACAACCTGAAGGACTGGGAGGAAATCGGCGTCGAAGAGCAGCAGCGCGTCATCGGCCGCACCAAGGCCGAGGACATCGAGTTCGACGACGCCGATAAGCCGCACAACAGCCACGTCTTCCTGAACTCTGTGGAGGACGTCGACGGCAACTCCCTGGAGATCGTCCGCGACAACCTGGCCTTCGGCAAGGGCACCGGCGAGCAGGGCACCTTCTTCATGAGCTACGCCAACGACGTTCGCGTGACCGAGCTGATGCTGCGCCGCATGTTCCTGGGCGAGCCCCGCGGCAACTACGACCGCATCCTCGACTTTTCCACCCCGCTGACGGGCGCGAACTTCTTCGCCCCGCCGCAGGAATTCGTCGACGCCGCCGACGAGTACGTCCGCCCCGGCCTCCTGCCGGACGATGATGCCCCGGCCGATCCCAGCCAGCCCGCCACGCAGCTGAGCGCCGCCAAGGGGCTTTTCCCGCAGGACTAGCGGCTTTTTGCGCCGCCCTGGGAGAACACCCCAGGGCGGATTTTGCTGGTGGTGGAGGTTGCCGAGTTTCAGGATCGGTAGAATACACAATTCGATCCGAACGGCTTCGGTAACTGAACTCATGGATAGCTTGTCTCCCAAGAGCCCTCCTCAAGTCCATCTCCCCTTGTCTACAGAGGGGGTAGCGTACTTTGTGGATGAGGCTGGGAGTAAGGGCTCTCTCGGGAAACACTTTGTGACAGCAGCGGTGAGGACTACTGATCCGGATAAGCTCTCTAGAGCTATCAAAGCCTGTCGCGATAGAAATAGTTTTACGAAAGCCGAAGAAATCAAGTTTTCTAAGGTGACAAAGAGTTCCGAGCCGATACTTGCCGAACTATTTTCGGAAGCAGTGTCAGCAGGGTGCACCTTTGGAGCGTTTGTTTTAGATAAACGGCATTTTGACCCGTGGTCTAACAGGGATCAATGGCAGGGGCACCGCTTCGCCACCGACCGGTTGCTTCGAGGGCTTATAACTCGGCGCGAAGTGAGTGTGCTGATGGTAGATCACATTGATGTCCCAGAAAGGATTTCGTATGGTGATGAGCTTGCTGCCGGTTTAAATAAGAGATTTGGAAACAAGCGAGTGGTCACCGCAGTTAGTTTCGATTCTAGGACCTGCCCTCCACTGCAAATCGCCGATTTGTTGGCTAGCGCGGTATTTCACGCGAGAAAGATAATTGAAGACAATGGGTTGGGGCATTTTCTCGACGACAAAACACCGAAGACACGATTGGCGAAAGACATTGCGGCTGCACTAGGCGAAACGTGTTTCAACGATTGTCGAACCGACCTGCTGAAACTCCAAACAAGCCATGAGCTGTCCTTGACAGAACTTAGGGGTGGGGTATGATCCAATCAGGCGCTGAAGCCTTAGTCTCAGACTAGAAGCAAGCGCCCGATGGGCCGAGTCTCAGACTCATTACCCATGAAAAGCGGATCCCAAACCGCAATACTTACCGTACTTATCGCGACGCCCCACTTGAAAAAGTGGGGCGTTTGCTTCTTAACTACAAATTTGCTTTTCGGCTGTGCCATAACCCACTGAACTGGGATAATGCACACCTAGGGCCAGGGTAGTCTCCCAGGAATTAGACGTTGTAGTACAGCTCGAATTCCTTCGGGGACGGGCCCTGCCGCAGGGGCAGGATTTCGCGGTCGAACTTGAGCCGGGCGTAGGCCTCGAGGAAGTCCTCGGTCATGACGTCGCCGGCGGTGAGGAACTCGTGGTCGGCCTCGAGGGCCGCGAGCGAGGACTCCAGGGAGTGGGGGACCTGGGGGATGTCCTTGCGCTCTTGCGGGGAGAGCTCGTAGAGGTCCTTGTCCACCGGCTCGCCGGGCTCGATGCGGTTGAGGATGCCGTCGATGCCGGCCATCATCTGCGCGGTAAACGCCAGGTAGGGGTTGGCCGAAGGATCGGGGGCGCGGAACTCGATACGCTTGGCCTTCGGGTTTTCGCCGGTCAGGGGGATGCGGATGGCCGCGGAGCGGTTGGACTGGGAATAGGCCAGGTTGACCGGGGCTTCGAAGCCGGAGAACAAACGGCGGTAGGAATTGACCGTGGGGTTGGTCAGCGCGAGCACAGCCGGTGCGTGCTTGAGCAGCCCACCGATGTAGTAGCGGGCGATGTCGGACAGGCCGGCATACCCGGTCTCGTCGTAAAAGAGCGGCTTGCCGTCCTTCCACAGCGACTGGTGGGCATGCATGCCGGAGCCGCCATCGCCGGCCAAGGGCTTGGGCATGAAGGTGGCCGTCTGCCCGTGGCTTTCCGCGGTATTGCGCACCACGTACTTGAAGGCCTGCATGTCATCGCCGGCCCGGAGGAGGTTGGCGAAGCGATAGTTGACCTCCTGGATGCCGCCCGTGGCTACCTCGTGGTGGAAACGCTCGACGTCAAAGCCTATGAGCTCCAGGTTGTAGGCAATGTCGTCGCGCACCGGGATGGTCTTGTCGTAAGGCGCAACCGGGAAGTAGCCGTCGTTGATGCGGATCTGGTTACCGCGGTTCGGGCTGCCGTCCATCATGGTTTCCTCGCCCGAGCGCCACCAGCCCTCGTCCGAGTCGACCTGGTGGAAGGAGTGGTTCACGCCGGAGGAGTAGCGGACCGAGTCGAAGACGTAGAACTCCGCCTCCGCGCCGATGGAGCAGGTATCGGCGATGCCGGTCTCCTGCAGGTAGGCCTCCGCCTTCTGGGCGATGGAGCGCGGGTCGCGGGAGTAGGAGGCCTGGGAGAGTGGATCCCGGACGAAGAACTGCATGTTCAGCGTCTTGTGGGCGCGGAACGGGTCGAGGTACGCCGTGCCCGGATCGGGGATGAGCGTCATATCCGACTTATCGACGGTGGCGAAACCGGGGATGGAGGAGCCGTCGAAGGCGAAGCCCTCCCGGGCGGTCTCTTCCGTCAGCAGGCGGGCGGGCACGGTCAGGGCGTGCTCGGCGCCGAACACGTCGCTGAAGCGAATATCGAGGTAGCGGACCTGTTCCGCCTGGATGAAGTCGATGACATCGTGGACTGAGGAAGCTTGCAAGCTCACTGTAAAAAACACGCCTTAGGGTGTAGTTGGGGATGAGAAATAATGGGAAAGAGATGGGTGCTGGGCTGGCACCGGTGCTCTAGGACAGCGCCGGCACGTCCCAGAGGTTGAGCGGGGTGCCCAGGCCCTTGTCGCGGGCTTGGTCGAGGACGTCCGTGGCCCACGCGACGTCCTCGACGGGCATGCCGCCGATGGAGTAGAAGAAGATCTCCTCGTCGTTAGTGCGGCCGGGTGCCTGGCCGTCGGCGATGGCGCCGATATTGGCGATGTCGGACTCTTCCAGCTTGCCCTCCTGGACCATGTCCCACCAGCGGTTGCCGGGGATGCCGAGCAGACGCTCGTAGGTCACGTCGGGGCCGTTCTCGTTGAACCACTCGGCGTACAGGCCCTTGTAGTCCACGACGAGGCGGGCACCGCCGGAGGCCACGAAGTCGTCGTCGAAGCGGGCCGCGGCCGGGGCCAGCACCAGCGCGCCGGGCTTGAGCCAGTCCTTGTTGAAGTACGGGAAGCCCTGCGGGCCGTCCTGGGAGGTCGAGGTGCCCGCAATGAGGATATCGGAACCTTCCACCGCCTCCTGCTCGCTGTCGACGACGGTGAACTCAATATCTGGGTGCTGCTCGCGCAGGTAGTTCGCGGTGCGCTCGGTGGAGGCTGCCGTGCGCCCCTTGATCTTGACGCGCTTGATGGACGGGCGCTGGGTAATCGAGGAAGCCAGGATGGTCCGCGACATCACGCCCGGTCCGATGATGCCGACTTCCTCGGCGTTGTCCACGGCTAGGTGCTTCACGCCCACGGCCGGGACCGCGCCGGTGCGGTAGGCGGAGAGCAGATTCGCGGACATGATGGCCTTTGGCGCGCCCGTGACCGTGTCGTTGAGGACGAAGACGTGGATGGAGCGCGGCAGCCCGTGGTTACGGTTGTCCGCGTTGGAGCCGTACCACTTGACGCCAGTGTTGTTGAAACGGCCGCCGATATAGGCCGGCATAGCCATGAAGCGGCGGTCGGGGCCGTTGGCCGGCATCCCCTCGAACTCCGGGTCATCGGGGAAGTTGATCTGCGCGCCGTGGCTGTTGGCGGAGGCACCAGCCATGCGGTAGTCACCCTTGTCGAGCAGGATGAGGGTTTCTTCCATGGTTTCGACGCACTTGGCGGCATCCGTCACGCCGGCGTCGATCATGTCTTGTTCGGACAACCAGATGAGGTCTATTCGGGTATCAGGTTGTTCACTTGCTGTCATGGGCCTGCTTTCTGTGTTGAGCGCGCTTGCGGGCTCGCGGCGAAAAGCTTCCTTGGCTCACCCGCGAAGGCGCGACTGCGAAATCCAAGGTCGTACGGCCCAGTGTATAGAAGCCACACCCACGCCGTACCCACTTTGCGTTTTACCCCCACGCCGAAACCAGGCGAATATGTCTATTGCACTCTACGTTTGCCCACAAACACTTTCACAAACCCCTATGCTGCGACAATGCCCTATACCGGGGGTGATTACGGGGTAAACATGGATGCCTTGACTAGAAACCGTCAGCGGGGTTGTATTCCTGATTTCTGGCTTCGCGGGGGGATTAGTGCACAGCCGACCGCCTCATCCGAGCTGGGGAGCCTGCTGGCTTGCTGAGGAGGTCGCAAGCGGCCTAATTCGTGTAGGGGTCGTTGGCTCGGCAGAATTCTTCCGAGTTGGTGGAAATGCAGTTCATCCACCAACTTTGTATTTCGCCACTGGAGGGGTTCGGGTTGCCGTTCTCATCGTGGCCGTATCCGCAAATTGCCGCAGGGCATGTTCCCCCGTCTGCGTAGGGGATGGTCGCGGGATCGGGAAGTCCGGCGTTGGCCTCGGCCTCGCGATACTCTTCAGCGCCTTCTTGATTGGCGCAGAAGTCAGTAGGTTGAGTGGTTCCGTCCGACATCAGCGAAGGGCCCGGCGTTCCAGGGAGGCACTCTACAACGTAAGGCTCTTGCGGTTCCGTAGCTGAGGCTGCGGGATCTGGGGACTGTGCCGCAGGATCTTCGGAACTCTGTTCTTTACTGGTTACCTGTGAAGTGCTTGGCTTGGTGCTCTCGCTGGAGGTTGTGGACGCACTGCTAGTAGAGGAGGCAGAAGTGGGGTTTTCGGAAGGAGTGTTTTGCTCGCCTCCGCACGCGCTGACGAGAAGAACTGAGGCGAAAATTAGGGGAAGTGTGCGGCGCATGGTGGAGCCTTTCGGGGAGGGAGAGGGGAGACTTGCCTGCCTGGCCATCAGTCGTGGACGGTGTGGCTATCTCTACGTATACCTGACTCGCCGCGGGCTAGCGCTGTACTTAGGAAAAAAGAAAAAGCCCGCTGTAAACAGCGGGCTTGTGTTGCTCCTCCAACTGGGCTCGAACCAGTAACCTACACCCCATTTAACCAGTGCAAACGGCGTAACTACCCCACATTTGACGACAATTTGACGACACCAGAAATCTTTTCTCCCACAGCACGCCCCACCGCGTCCAGATCCTCATCCCACAACGCCGAATACGTATCCAACGTCATCGCCGCTGATGCGTGGCCAAGCTGACGCTGCACCACCTTCGGATTAGCCCCGGCCGAAATCATCAGCCCCGCCGCCACATGACGCAGACCATGAGGCGTCACACGCGGAAACCCAGGGTCCCGCGCCATACACCGCTCCAACGCCGTGTAATACCACTTCCCATGAGTCGGAGGTTTCATTGGAGAACCGTCCGGACGAGGCCACAAAAGCTCATCCGGCCCGCGAGAATCCACCAGGGGATGCAAAAGCGCCATCACCTCGGCAGGGACAGACACCTCCCGCCGCTCATGAGTCTTTGGCGTGCCAAAAATAACCTCCGGGCCAACTGTGACCGCATTACGCTCAACCCTTATCCGTCCCCGCAGAACGTTCACGTCCCGAGCACGCAGTGCAGCCGCCTCACCCCACCGCAGGCCTACAGTCCCGAGTAGCCACACAAGCTCGCCATACCGAGAGCACTCGCCAGCAAGATCGCCTAGCTGCTCAGCAGTCAAAAACACCTGCTCCGCCTTCTGCTTGCGCGGCAGACGCACACCTCGCGCCGGGTTCTCACGAATTGCTTTATCCATAACCGCCATATCCAGCACCTGGGCAAGCACCGCGTGCGCCTGACGCACCAACGACGCTGACCTATCTAGCCCAGACACCCAGGCCTGCACCTCAGACGGCTTAATAGAAATAGCGGCACGCGCGCCCCACGCCGGCTCCACGTGGTTACGCCACACAGCCGCCATATCATGACGCGTTTTCGGCTTAAGCCGCGTTAAAGTCGGCTCCCACACCGCGTGTAATTCTCCTACAGTGACCTTGCCCGCGTTCGGGTCTAGCCAGTCGTGGGTGTTGATATGGACCGCGTTTTGGTCAGCCCACGCCTGGGCCTCAGTCTTGGTGCGAAAACCCCGCTTCGTCCTGGACCTACCGTCAGGGGAGCGGTACTGAACACGCCACGCGTGGCCTTTAGAAGTTTCGTATTTTTTAATCGAAGCCATGCTAAAATCACTTCCTAGCCGGTGCTGTAGGACAGCAAAGGGCTATCTTGAGAAATACTAGGGGCGCTCTTGGACCATCGCACGCCAAGGGCGCCCCGTCTTTTTCTATTCAATTGGGCCGTACATCGAGGTAAAAGCGTCCATCATTTGCTGATAACACCCGTCGGTATACCCAGTGGTCCCATCCGTGAAGAAAGTCGTTCCTGGTTGATAGAGCGTGACGTCTTCTGCGCAGTGTGAGACGGTTTTGCCCGCGTCGGCAGGGGATTCATAGTTGTTGACCGAGCCGCCGCAATCAGGGTCGTTGGGGAAGCGCTCGCACAGTGGGGGAAGCTGCTGGTTCGGGCCGTAGCCGTCGGCGCTGTTCGGGTCGAATGTTGGGCCTGCCGGAGCCTCCTCGACTGGGGCCTGCTCCTCCACTGGGGTGGCCTCCGGTTCCTGGTCCACCTGCGCGGGATCCTCACTGGTCGACTCCTCTGAGTTGGAGGCCACGCTAGAGCTACTAGACGTTACAGACGAGGACGTGCTGGTGGTTGATTCTGTCGGGGCTGGGGCGTCTTCGGACTGGCACGCAGACAGGATCAGGGGTAGGGCAAAGAATAGGGGGACTAGGCGCTTCATGCTGCTTGCCTTTCGTAGAGGGATTGCCAAGTTTTGAGGACTTTGACCGTGACGCCTAGCTCGTGGGCTAGGAGGGTGGGGTGTGGTCCGTAGATTGCTTCTGTGGTGGCGTAGTCTGCCGGGTTGATGAGGAGGCGGGCGGCGAACCTATCTGCACGTAGCTCGTGTGGCCCGTGGTGGCCGGGCGGGTCACCATAATGCGCGTGGCCTAGCTCGTGGGCTAGGGAGCACAGTGTGGTGACGTCGTCCATGCCTACGCGCAGGGTGATGGCGTTCCGGTGGGGGAGCCATGCTGCTTTCGGCCCGCCGCGGTGCCACCGGATGCGGTAGCCCCGGGCTTGTGCCACGTCGATTAGGGCTTCGACGTTAATCAATCAAGTCTTCACCTCGTTTCTCACGCTCAGCTTGCTCGTCGGGGGAGGAGTCAGCGGCGTGCGGGATACTGTCATCCCAGTCCATGACCGTGCCGTCATCCTCGTCAGGTAGTGAACCATGCGCATCGGACACGGGGGCACCCGAACGACGAGAAGCCAACTCGTCTATCTCATTAGCGCGGGTAGCGGGGTTGAGCCGGCGTGCAAGCTCTATAGCTAATTCGCCTTCATCGGCTGTGGCTACTAGAGCACCGTCTGAGTCGAGGAAATCGAGCACGTCTTGGTACGGGACGTGGCCTAGCTCAACTAGGGCGAGTGTGCGGTTTATCCCGAATTCTTTGCAGAGTGCAAGAAGATCGTCTGTGGGCAGGCCATCGTTTAATCGTTTGTTTGCGGTTTTGCGCGTGATTTTGAGGATGTCTGCGACTTCTTGGTCTGTGATTCTGCGGTGCGAGGTTTCGCTAAGCCATTGCTTGATTTCCATGTTTCACACGCTAGCACAATGGGTAAAAAATTACCCAGTGAATGGGTGATTACATGCTCAAATGAGACTAAGCATTCCCCCATTCGTGTAATTACACTTGCCGGTTGCTGGTGTGGTGTGTAAATTAAGTTACATACCGACCGAAAGAAAGGAGGGAATGGGAATGTTTCTACTCTCTCTAGATGAAATCGACCGAGTGAAGCGACTTCATCACATTACGTCCACGACCGGATTAGCCGAAAAGACAGACTTGAATCGAAAGACCTGGACCACGGCACTAAACACCCGCAGGCCAACAGTTTCAGTACTCGAGGCATTAGCGGCACTCGGAGCCAACCCCTCCAAAATCCTCGTGGCCGAAGAACTGGCCGCATAAGAAAAAGCCCGGTGCTGGAACACCGGACCAAAAGCAAAGATAAAGACTTAAAAGGAGTATACACCATGGACCGCAGTATTGAACAGGCCCGTGAGTCTTGGTTTGAAAATCATCCCTTTGACCCCCGCAAAAATGCCTCACTCGCTCACGACGAAGATGGTACCCCTGCAGGATTCATCACCCTCCCTGACATGGGAGAAATGGCCGTCATTGCCATGAAATACGGGTACGAGTTCCTCGCAGCTGTCCGCACCGACGATGACGTTGACGAATGGCTAGCAAACATCAACCGAACTGCTCAATCGCCAGATCTCGCAGGAATCATGCTCGCCCATGCCTTCCGTGGAATCGCCCCCATTATCGGACAAATCATCGACAACGACCCAGGACTAGCCGAAACCATGAAAACTATTTCCGCCCAGGGATGGGAGGAGGAGTTCTAATGCGAATCAAAGGGAATCACCCCTACGCTGATGCCTTCCCCATGGCGAGCGAAGAGGAGCTGGAGGAGCTGGCTTCGTCTATCGCAGCTGTCGGTCTCATCCACCCGATTGTTCTCACCCCAAAGGGTGAAGTGCTAGATGGTCGCAACCGCCTGGCAGCGTGCGAAAAGGTGGGCGTGGAACCTGTCTTTGAGACTCGCGCCGGTGACGATGATGACTACAAGGAGTTCGTCATCGGGGCGAATACTACCGGGCGCCGTGAATCAATGACGGTTCAAATCGCCGCCGCATCTACCGCTCTCATCCTTGGACATGAAAAGCGGAAGTCAGGTAGGTGGATTCGCAATACACATACTTCCGAATCCGGAAATATGGACGCGACCGTAGCTAAGAACCTTTCCTACGCCGGTCTCGTATTGGACGAACTTGGCCCGGCGCACCTGCTTGAAGTGCGTGATGGGGAAGCCAGCCTGAACGCGAAGTACGAGCAGGCGCGCCGCCAAAAGGAAGACCGTGAGCAGGCTGAGGCCCGGAAGGTTGAAGCTGAGCGCCAGGCCAAGCAGCGTGAACAACGCGCCCAAGAGTTCTTCAAGAATGACGCTGCCGCACGGGAATGGCTCGATTCAAAGCCGGAAGGCGCATTCGGCAACATGCGCGCCGCCTTCTCAGCAATCCAAGAAGAACGCGAAGAAATCCGACAAGCCGAGGAAGACCGCCGTCGAGAAGAGGAAGCAGCCCGCCGAGAAAAACAGGAACGCATCGACCGGCACGCCCGCTACCTAGAAGCATTCGTCACCAACTTCAAGTGGGGCCTGGACATGGCGACATGGCCCGAACGGCAAGAAGTACTCGACGCCGCCCGCCCCGAAATTGCACATCGGTTCCTCGAAATCGAATCCACCTACCTGAAGGCCAACTAGCCATGGATCTACACACCACTCTCCGCAAGCAATTAGATAAGGCCCGCCCGCATCGCTACAGCGAAAGCGAAAAGCAGTGGGTAGATGATGTCGCAGACGGTTTGCACATTAATCTGTCAGAACAGGACATGGAGGCTGCGGCCCGTTCATATGTGCGGCGTGCCGCTCGCGACCTGGAGGGGCAAGCAACCAAGGGCGGGAATCGACTCTTACGCCACTTCCATTCCACCGGGCAGTTACCCATCGATTGGGCGATGTACGGCGATATGCCTATCTCTCTGGAGAACAAGGTGTTGGTGGCCGGCAAGGAAGAGATCGTCAAGGAAAGGGTCAAGCTCGCCCACGCCACCCATCACGATTTTGAGATGTGGGCAGAAACGGAGCAGCGAGCCCGGGAGCGCGACTACAACGCGCGTGGTGCAGCCGTTCAAGGTGCCTTGCAAATTGCTTTGGAGATGAAGAGCGCGGGAGTTCTCACGTTCGCGGCGTGGGCGCAGGAGTTCGCCCCCGTTGAAGAGAGCGCGGCATAGAAGAAGGCAATTTTGCCTTGAGGTTTCGTCACTAATCGTCACATAGGGGGTGCGTGAGTACCCGGAAATAACGTCACGGTTTTAGTCACAAATAGCGCTAGGTAGTCCGTCCTGGGAGCGTGGCCCGGGTAGCGCACAGGGCTAACAGGCCCATGTTGTACCGAGAACTGAATAGTGGATAGCGCCGTCATAGATACGGGCGTGTGTAAACCTAGCGAGCGAGATTGGAACGCCATTTAAGGCAAGTAGAACGCCATGACCTAGGGGAGCACGCACCTACACCTCCTGGTGTGCGAAGCCAGGGGAGGTAACGGGGCGGCGCGTATATAAATGTTTGCTCCTGCTCACTGGTGTGGGCCGGCTGTTCCCTGTATCCCAACTAGCGGATCGGGGGGTGTTACAACCGGCTGGTGCGGGTTCGATTCCCGCCAGGGGCACTGGGGGTGTTTGCAGGTCGTCCAGCATCACCTGCAGCAAGGGGTTATCCCACAGCTTTCGTTCGCACAGGCTCCACGCATGGCCTGCGCGCTGCGCGGCACTGACCACCTGCACCCCACCCCACACATAAGAAAAGCCCCAGCGCACTGCCATGCGTGGGGCCTTAGCTAAAGGAAGGTTTCCTAGTGACAGATACTACACGTTTTTTGACCGTTAAACAGGTCGCCGACATGACCCAATATTCGCCGTGGTTCATCTATGAGGCACTGAATCGGGGCGTGCTCAAGGGCACGAAGTCAGGGCCGGGGTTCCGTGCTCATTGGCGTGTCCGCCCGGAGGACGTCGACGCCTGGCTGGAAGGGAACGCAGCATGAAGCGAATTCTCCGAAGTCTCCAGCAATTTTTCTACCGGGGCCGGCACCGGCGTGACTACATCATGGTGTGGAGGTAACCATGCAGCAAATCACCCCAACCCAGCTGGTGAAGCGCCTGCGTGACATTGAAGGCCAGTACCAAGCCCTATATATCGCCGCGCACGCCCCAGAACAGCTCCGCCGCCGACTGCATGACGCGGCTGCCCAAGCCCACCAAATGGCCGGAATGGCCAAAAAGTATGAGGAGAAAATCCGCCATGCCCACCCCGACCACAAGTAAAGCCCGCCCGCGCCGGGTTAGTCCCGACCGTCGTATCGAACGCCTGGAGGACCAGCTCGCGAAGCGAATGCGCTTCGCCTGGCTCATGTTCATCTTTGGCACCCTGGCTGGCGCTGTGTTCACCGCGATTATTTCCGCCCCGCCGGTCTGGATGGAGGCGATGTGACATGCCATTTTTTGGTTATGAGTCAGCCCCGTGGCTTGGACGCGAGCGCAAGAAAATCGCGCTCGCCCGGCTAGAAAACGAAGCCCTTGATTGGATGCGCGAATACGGCGACATGTTCCCAGAGCTCCGGGACCTGTGCCACGACATCACCGTCCAAGTCGACAAAGAAAGGGAGAACCTGTGAAACACCCGCACCCGACTGAGATTCCGCCCCGTGAGGTTGTGCGCAGCATGTCGCCGACCATGCTGAAGCACCTCGATGCTATCGCCCAGGGCGAGACGGTCACCAACCAGCAGCGCGTCGAAGACCTCGCCGACCGCATTTTGATTACGTTCACCTACCAGCACGGGCGGAAAATCCCCGCCCATTTGACCGACCACGGCGAACGCGTCCTGAAGGAGTGGAAGACCAATGGACGCTGACGAGGTGAAGCCGAAGGCTCGTGTTGTTCGCAGGGATGGCGTGTGGATGGCGGTACGCGGCATGTGGAAGCGCTCGTGCTCGTCTCATGCTGAGGCCGTCCGACAGGCCGAACTGCTGTCCAAGAAGAAAATGTGCGTGTTTTCCCAGTGTGTCCGCCCGCAGGTGACTGTCGAGCACCGAGACCTAGGCCTCTGTGCCTTCCACGCCCGAAGAGCAGCCGCAATTCTCGGCTGGGAAAAGCAGGCCGCAGCATGATTGACGACCGTGTAACCCGCGCCGAAAAAGACGCCGGGGTTTATGACTGCGACGTGTGCGAGTCCTACCCGTGCGAGTGTGAGCCAGACCCAGACCAGATTTATGAACTTGCCGTAGGCAAATAAGGGAGGAAAACAATGTTTAATAATTTGCCAAGTCCCGGCCATTTGCCGGAGCCAACAGCCGACATCCGTGGTGCGGCCCATAAACTGGCGCAGATTATGTCTGCCTACATGGAATCTGGCTTTACACGCGAGGAAGCTTTCGAGCTAGTCAGCAGGGTGATGGTTGAACATACCCGTGCCGAAAGGGAGGGCGAATGACCGGCCATGTATTGGGGCCGGGGCGTGCCGCGTCCCCTGGTAGCCCCGAGCACCTTAAGCGTATTACCGCCTCTAAAATTCCCGCTATTTTGGGTATTGACCCGTACCGGACGCAGGGAGACCTGTGGATGGAGATGAGCGGGCTTGCCGCCCCGGAGGAGCCGTGTGAGGAGATGCGTCAGGCGTGGGCCTGGGGTCATGCTGCGGAAGAATCCTTGGCCCGGTGGTGGCAGGCCCAGCATGACGGCTGGACGCTGAATCAGAAGCGGGGCGGCACGACGGAGGTTGCCTATGCGGATGATGCGCTGCCGTTCCCGAATCAGGTCACTCTTGACCGGCGCGCTCGGTCCGGTAGTCGGTATCACCGCCTGGAGATTAAGACCAGCGCGTCGGAAAAGAAGTGGGGCAGCAGGGACGCGGAACTACCCGGGGATGTTGCGGCCCAAACCATCTTCCAAGCAGGTGTTAGCGGCATCCAGGACGGTACTGTTATTGCGCTTATTGGGGCTGACCGGCCTCAATACCCCCGAGTGTATGACGCCCCAGCAGACTCGGAGCTGTTCGAGGGCATGGTGGACGCGGCCCTAGCCTTCTACCGCACGTTGGGGGAGTCCGAGCCACCCGCACCAGACCCTACACTCCTGGACGCGCTCAAAGCACAGAACACCCCCATCGATGATGACGACGTCACCGCCCCGGATGATGTGCTGGCCCGCTACCAGCAAACCAAGGACGCGCTCGCCGAAGCCAAGGACGACCACGACCAATCCAAGGCCGAGCTAGCCCAACTGCTCGGAACTCATAAGCGGCTCATAGCCCCGGACGGCAACGTCATCGCCACCCAAATCCCAGGCCGCTTCTCCCAGCGCCACGTCCCCGAAGAATACGCCCACCTGCTCAAAGACCCGGAGATCATGACCCCAAAACTAGACTCCAAGAAACTCAAGACCAAATACCCAGACCTCTACCAAGCAGCCACCGGCCCCAACACAGTGAGGTACCAATGACCCCCACCCCGCACGACCACGCCCTACAGCAAGCACGGGCAGACCACGCCGCCTACCTCGCCATGTGGGACGAAGCAGTCGCAGAAGTCCATGAGACCTTCCACCGCTTCCACAACCACGACCCCCAAACCGCCGCAATCCTCACACTCGCAACCATCCTCAACCTACAAGAAGGAGAATAACCATGACCGACATCCAAAAGTACGACTCGAACCCCGCCCCGATGGCAGCCGCGTCAACGACTGAAACGGACGGCACCCGAGCCCTACAAAACCTCGAAGCCCAAGCCCAAGCTATGGGCAACGCCATGAAAATCGCCGAGGCCATGTGCTCCACCGCCATGGTTCCCAAGCAATTCCAAGGCAAGCCCGCCGACGGCGCCGCCGCCATTCTCTACGGCGCAGAACTCGGCCTCAACGCCATCCAATCGCTGCAGCAAATCATGGTCATCAACGGAAAGCCCGGAATCGAAACCCGCACCGCCGTCGCACTTCTGAAGAATCAGGGATATGAAATCCGGACCGTTGAATCCTCCGATGAATCCGTCACCGTCGAGGGAGTAGGACCGCGTGGGGAGCATGAAGTGTCCACATGGGACATGAAGCGCGCTACCACGGCCGGGTATACCTCAAATTCGCTGTACAAGAAGATTCCAGCACAGATGCTCTACAGCAAGGCCGCTATGGAAGTTGCCCGCAAGATTGCTCCACACGTCCTCTCTGGTATCGGATATTCCACTGAGGAGCTCCGTCTCGACGCCGTCAACATGACAGCTGCTCGCCGGGATGATTCGCGTGGTGTGTCGCAGGTGCGGGCGGCCCTGGCTGCGAAGAAGAAGGAACACCCAGAACCACAGGCGGAGGAGGAGGACCAATTCGTCAAGGACGTGAAAGTCGCCTTGGCGGAGCTGACTACCCCGGAAGATGTCACCAGCTTCATGCAAGAAATCCGACAAGACAGCAACGTGCCAGAAGTAGTAATTGACCTAGGCCGCCAGCGTTGGAATGAGCTGCAGGAGGAAGAAAAGTAAATGATTGATGTAATCACTCTTACCGGTGGACTACCGCGGGATGCGGAGCTTCGGTTCACGCCGCAGGGAGCAGCGGTTACGAATTTCACCCTCGCCAATTCAGATAATCGGTATGACCAAGAGCAGAACCAATGGGTCAAAACCCGCAGCATGTACCTAGATGTGACCATCTGGAACGAGCAGGGTAATAAGCAGAATCCCACCCCGTGGGCTGAGATGGCCGCGAACCTGAAAAAGGGCGACCAGGTAGCCGTCACCGGAGAGTTAGTCACCCGATCGTGGGAAACCAAAGAAGGGGAGAAGCGCAGCAAGGTTGAGTTCAATGCCATGCGCTACTACGTACTCCCCGCGGCGCAGCAGCAACCAAACCAAGCCCAACAGCAGTGGAACAACGCCGCACAGCAGGGACAGGCCGCTACCTCGGGCGCATGGGCCACCCCGCCGGCGCAAGCTGGGCAAGACCAAGCGCCTCCTTTCTAATCACCCTCCACCTAACCCCGCTGTTTAGGACCTCAACAGTCCCCACGCGGGGCTTCTTTATGCCCTGATGAAATACCAAACACTCTACGAACACCTCATTGGCGATATTCGCCAGCTCAAGCTCGACTTCGAAACCCTCGCATCAGGCAGCAGCCTCTACCGAGATGCCTACTTCGACGCGGCAGACATGACGAAATTCGTCCTCGAAAAAGACGAACAACGACACTGAAAGGAACACCTAAATGATTAACCTTCTATCCGCCTGGGCCTACACGCCCGACGGTGGCCTAGCAGACCCCAACCACCCCATCTACCTGCTGCTGTGGGCACTCGCCCAGCTGGGGGTGCTGTAAATGAGACACCCAGACCGCCAGCAGATCCTCGACGCCTGGGAAAGCCTAGACGAGATAAGGGGCTATATCGACTTTCATGCCGATGGCCCCCGAGAGGGGCTTCTGCACGCCATCCAAGACGTCGAAGCCGTCCTGCCTGAGCGCCCGAAGCGGACCATGGACGAAATCGGCTGGAACCAAGATAAGCACTTCCTCTGGGAAGCAGAATACGGCCGCACCCATGTCGCCATGCTCGGATACTCCTACGACGATTACACAATTCTCACCAACCAGGGGCACATCTCGCCCCGCCACCTGACCCCCACCGGGCGCCGGTACAAACTCGTACTCGACGACCACCCCGAATGGCTAGAGACCGAGCAGGACTATGAGGACGCGCCCGACGGGACTGTAGTCGCGATGCATCCAGGGGGCTTCCCGCTTATAAAGCACGACAGCATCTGGAAGTCGTTCACCTGGGCTGGCCGCAGCGAAAGAATGTCGCGGGAACCCCGCCGTGTCCTGCGCTGGGGGTGGGGCACCGATGCCTAAAACCCTCGCAGACTACAGCCCCGCGCAGCGCGCCAGCTTCGTCGGCGCCAACGGCATCGGAAGCAGCGACCAATGAACCCCTACTACCAAGACGACTACACCACCCTCTACCACGCAGACTGCCTACAGCATTTAGACATGCTCGACCAGGCCGACGTGATGGTCACAGACCCGCCATACGGCAGCGGAGCCATGGCTAAAGGCTACGGACGGCACGGATTCACAATCCAGAATGATGAAACCACCGAAGCTAGAGATGCCGTGCTTCGAGCATGGGGAAGAAAACCAGCAGCTGTCTTTGGAACGCCACGCCTCCCTGAGCCACCCGGAGAATGGAAAGACCGCCTCGTGTGGGATAAGCGCGAACCAGGACTAAACGGTGGCCCATGGCGGTACACGCACGAATCAATCTTTGTCAGTGGAGAAGGCTGGCAGCGCGTATCTGCAAGCTCATTTAGCATCCTGAGCTACCCGAGTGGAAACGGAACGTGGGAGAAGCAACAGCACGCCCATGCGAAGCCGGTTCCGTTGATGGAGAAGCTAATCACCGCATGTCCCGAATCATGGACAATCATCGACCCGTTTGCTGGTAGTGGTTCCACGCTTCGCGCCGCGAAGAACCTGGGGCGTAAGGCGATTGGGTTTGAGATTGAGGAAAAGTACTGCGAAATCGCCGCGCAACGCCTAGCGCAAGAAACACTAGGAATCTTCTAAATGCCTACCCATCAGCAGCGTGAGGATATGCGCACCTGGCTGGAATCACATGACATTTACTACGCCAGCCCCGCACTCCTCGACGCACTCATACACCTATTCCAATCCATAGAGAAAGGAGGAACCAACGATGAACTACCTGACCACCAGTGAAAAACACGAGCTATGCGACATGCTCGACCCAGAAAGATACCTCCCCACCGAACGCGCCCTAGCACGCTACATCCTCGTCCACATAGACGAAGAGCCCCACCTGACCCGCGTAGCACGCGAAGTCCTAGGAGTAGGAGACGACGATGCGTAAGTACGCCCAGATACAGGTAGAAATCTGGAATGACAGTGAATTCCGGAGCCTTACCGTTAACGCCCAGCACCTCTATTTTGTCCTGATTTCACACCCGTCCCTGAACCACGCTGGGGTAGGGGATTGGCGCCCCGGGCGATTAGCGAAGTTTGTCGGCAACTGGGAACGAACAGACGTTGAAGACGCCGCTCAAGAACTCATCGCGGGCCTTTATGTGCTCATCGATGAAGACACTGAAGAGTTCCTTGTTCGTTCGTATTTGCGCAACAGTGGGCTGTTGAAGCAGCCGAAGATGGCGACCGCTATGACGCGGAGGCTAGCAGAGGTCGGCTCTAGCGAGTTGCGTGGGGTTGTTGTGCACGAGCTCGCCCGGCTCCGCGAGGAGGCCCCCAGCCTTCCGGGGTGGGGGTCTGAGGAGGCGTTGAATCTATTGTCTGAGCCCCGTGTTGACCCGTCCATTTACCCGTTAGGTAAGGGGTCCAGAAAGGGGTCCGGAAAGGGGGCCAGAAAGGGTAAACCGACCCCTATCGGTAAGGGGTCCAGAAAGGGGTCCCCTATAACTAGTAACTGTAACTATGTAATTAGTAACTCAGTAACTAGTTCAAAACCAGGTTCAAACGATGAACCCGAAGAGGGTTCACCTGACGGTGAACGCGGGCGTGATGAGACCCCCAACAAGTACCCCGCAGACTTCGAAGACTGGTGGCACCTCTACCCCCGAAAACAAGGGAAGCGAAAAGCACTGGCCGAGTGGCGCCGCGCCACCAAGCGCGTAAGCCAACAAGAACTCAACGCCAAAACCCAACGCTTCGCCGACTTCCACGCCACCCAAGGAACCGACAAGCAATACATCCCACTACCCACCACATGGCTCGCCAGGGACGGCTGGGACGACGAACTCATCTCACACAACCCCCAGCCCGCCCAAGACACCAACACCCTTAACGCGTGGCTAGGCGTCCCAGACAACGCCAACATCATCGAAGGCGAAGTCGTCAACCACACCTGGCAGTCGAAAGGAGAACTCCCATGGTGAGCCAAACCACCGCCGCCGCCATCCTCCAACGCGGCAAACAACTCACCCCAGACCGCTTCCCTAAGCCCGACGCAGACACCGCCGCCGCATGGGCCAAATCCCTACGCGGCACCTACCCGCCAGCACTCTGGGAAGAAGCTGTGCACCTCTGGGCCGAAGACCTCGTAGGCGACCGCATGGCCACGCCGAAAGAACTCAACCAGGCCGCTCGAATCGTCCTACGCCGCTGGGAAGCAGACCCCATCCGCGGCCCCCAGCTGGAAGCCCACCGGCAGCAGCTCACCGAGCAGCGCGACCAGGAACTACGCGACGGCACCTTCGGCATCAACCGGGGCTACCAACCACGTGCAGTGGAACCTCCGAAACCGGAAGTCCCCGACTTCATCAAAAAATGGACCAAGAGAAACAACCACAAACGCCCAAAATAAGCCCCAGAAGCCCCACAGACGGACAAACACACGACCCGTGGGCAATCAGTCCAAAACGACAATACAACCCCGCAGAAACGAAAATAGGCGCCAATTTGACCAACACCATCACCTTCCGCGTAAACGGCATACCCGCCACCCAAGGCTCCAAACGACACGTAGGCCGCGGCATCATGGTCGAGATGAACAAGAAACTCCCCGCATGGCGAAAAGCAATCATCAACACCGGACGCACAGTAGCCCCAAAAACACCCCTAGACTGCCCCGTAAGCGTCGAAACCACCATCTGGGTACCCAAACCCAAAAAACCCCGATTCACCGTCCCAGCAACCCCAGGAGACCTCGACAAATACCTAAGAGCAATCGGCGACGGCATCGAACAAGCCGGCATCATCAAAAACGACGCCCGCATCACCCACTGGACAGCCGCCAAACACTACGCCAACCAAAACACCCCACCAGGCGCCCACATCACCATCACGCCTCTCGGCGAACCCCAACCCCACTAGAGGAGACCATGACCACAAACCAAGAAGACCTCGCACACGCCGCCAACCACCTCAGAGTCCTATACGACGAGCTGAACCAGGCCAAATACGACCAGCCACCGGCCCCAGAAGTATCAACCACGCACAGCAACCGTCAGAAAGGACCAATGGACCCAGCCCCCATCTGGACCCTGAGCGACGACACCCACTTCACCGACCTGCTCACCGAATACTGCACAGACGCCGCCAGATACATCCCCCTCACCGGCAACATCTACACCCACGGCTTCCAACGCAACGGAACCCGCATGTGCCAATGGATAGCCCGGAACGCCGGCCCCATAAGCCAACTCGACGTAGCCCCCTTCATGCTCGAAGAACTCAACCACCAAATCCGAGAACTCAACCACAAACTACGCCGCACACGACCACCACAACCAACAGGAGAGCCGCAAGAAGTCTGGCTCACAGCACGAACCATCTGCTACAAGCTAAGACAGCAGGGCTACAACGTAAGCCCCGAACTGCTAAGGAAGTGGGCAGAACGAGGGACGATACAATCGAGAAGTAGTGGTGCCCGACATAATCAGTACTCAATGGGTGAGGTGTTAGATGAAATCCAACGACGCAGATCTGCCATTTCTGAAGCGAATACCACCATTTTCGAAGAATCAGGTCAATAAACAAGGCAGTAACTGGCGTGATGGATTGGACATTAACCCAGAACCCATTGATAGCTTCATCGCATTTAATGCAACACATGTCGAGGAACTGCTCGTGATTGCTAGACAGACTATCGCCAGCTTTATCATCGATATTAACCCCAATCAGGGGCTACCGGTTCGTCCTGATACTGGATCATATACCTTGTCTGCGCGAGTAAAAACGAAGGATACTTTGTTGGAGAAGCTCCGCAGGATGAAGACAACTCCGTTAATGAATGTGCACGACGTAGCCGGAATTAGGTTTGACTGTGATTTATCACTGAGCGAGCAAACATTGGTTGCGGATGCGTTCGCCGCGGGCTTTGAAATAAGCGGCGCTAATCGAGTTGACATCAAAGATTTTCGGGACCACCCACACTCCGGGTATCGCGCAATTCACCTTCACATTCGGTCGACCGCAGGCAGAAGTGAAATGCAGATTCGAACAGCACTTCAATCAAAGTGGGCAAACCTATATGAGGAAGCTGCTGATATATTTGGGCGAGAAATTCGGTATCTCCACGAAGGGGCTGAAGTTCCGCCAGGTGCGGAGTCCACGGTCGAAGAACTTCAAGAAGTATCTCGGCTAGTTTCGAGAGCTGAAGAGCTATCGGATCACAAGGCGCTTCGGAGAAACGATGAAGTTCGGGCACTTCGAACTCAGGTATATGGCATACTCGATAGTATTCACGCCAAGCTTCGGCTACAGAGAACAACTGGTTGAGATCGGACTGGAGTAATGAATGTCGTCATACCTCATTAAGTATCACCGCAGGTCAGGGCACCTGGATATTTTTGAATACGAATCGCTGGTTGAGGCCACGCTGAAGCGCCTTGAGCTGGATAGAGTCAATACCGACCCTGACCTCGAAATTGTCGCGGTTGCAAGCGAGAGTGAAGAACATTTGCGACAGTCGCATTCTAGGTATTTTTCGGCAGCGTAACCTAGCCTGTCACGCTGTGTGTTATAATCGACGCGACGACAACTTATGCCCCCAACAACAGTTGGGGGTTTTCGCGATCCAACCTCCGAGACGACGGACACGACGTGACCATCACCCACACCGCCCTGAAGCCCAGCAAAAAGAAAAATACCACCGCCGCCGGCTACGGGCACAACCACCAGAAGCACCGAGACCGACTGCTCTACAATCTCAAAGACGGCGAACCCTGCTCCTACTGCGGCCAACCCATGTACCGCGACCCGTCCAAAAACTTCGACGGCGCAGCCCTAGAGGCCGACCACGAGCAAGGCGATAAAACACGCCTGGCGTACAGGCTTATCCATCGGCGGTGCAACCGCAGCATCTCGAACGACTGGGTGGAGCATGGCCCCGGCTGGTATGCGGTCAATGGGCAGACATCTGGTGATGATGGCGGCGGGCTAGACTGGCCAGACGGACTTATAATCAAATGGTGACCAGAGGATAGGGGTGGCCAAATTATCTGGCGGCCCCTCCCCTGACACCCCCTCGGCCCGTCTTGAGTCAGGGTTTTCTTCAGGGTCCCAAAACTTACGGGTATGACCACCCAGAAGGGAGCACATCATGGCTTGGCAGACCCCTGAGACGTTCAACGCGGGCGGGCAAAGGCTTTTTGACGAACTTGACGTACCAACCAATGACGCGTCCACACACGCGCTCGTGGTGGAAGCCGCTCGGACGAAGGACCGCCTCGACCGGCTGAACCGACTCACCTCCGGGGATGAGGATGCATGGTGCCGAATTTTCCAAGCTGACGGGGAAGTTGTCTTGAAAATGGACACCGCAGTATCCGAGCAACGCCAACTATCAACTGTGTTCAGGCAGCTGCTGGCTGAGATTCAAAGGAGGCAGGGAGATAATGTCTCTGGTGATGACGAGGACGGACTCGCCGGACTCTGACTACAATTCCGCGCACCGTGCCGTCATCGACGCTGAGTTCCCGGGCCTTGAAGGCCGGCAGGCACCACAAGCGCTAGTCCGGGACGAAGACGGGGACTTCACTCATGGAGAGAAAGCAATCGAACTCGCCCGCCGGTTTGGGGTGACATTGATGCCGTGGCAGCAGGACCAAGTCATGCTGGCATTAGCCACTGACCAGGAGGGTCGGTGGATGCACACCAATGTGGTGCTGCTGTGCCCTCGTCAGAATGGCAAGTCGCTGATTCTTGAGGTCATTATTTTGTATCGCCTGTTCGTGATGCATCATCAGATTGTTTTCTCGGCTCATCAGTGGCGGACAGCGAAGTCGATTCGTAATCGTTTGTGGAGGCGAATCAAGGCGAAGAAGTGGGCGTCCCGCCGTCTGGTGCGTAACACTGCGTCTGCTGGCGAGGCGGAGATGGAGACTGCCGAGGGAGGAAAGCTTCAGTTCTCGACGCGGTCGAATGATATGGGGCGAGGCTTCGACCAGATTGACCTTCTCTTGTTGGATGAGGCGTACAACCTGGACTCTGGCGAGCTGGACGCGGTGGCTCCGACGCAGTTGGCGGCGGAGGACCCTCAGACGTATTACACGTCCTCGGCGGTGAATCGTGATAAGCACCCGAAGGGCGAGGAGCTATCGCGGATTCGCGCTCGAGCATTGGCCGGGGAGTCTGAGGGCATGTTGTTCTCTGAGTTTTGCGCCCCGGACGGTGCAGACCGTGATGACCCGTGGACGTGGAAGCTGGCGAACCCATCGTATGGGTTTCCGAAGCTGGTGGATGCGAAGAAGATGCGGTCGATGCGGTCGACGCTGACTGATAACGGTTTTGACGTGGAGATGCTGGGGTGGGGCCGTTGGTTCGAGTTCGGCGGTGACGATGACGAGGACTTGGTGTTGCCGCGCGACCGGTTTGAGGCCTTGTCGGTTGCAGACCCAGTCCGGGTTGGTGATGTTGTCCTGGCGGTGGAGTCGGTGCCGGATGGTTCGCGTGTGGCGTTCGCGTGTGCGGGCCGCACGCGCCGGGGTGTGCATGTGCAGCTGAGGCCTGGCGGTGAGGCATTTTCGGTAGACGAAGCAGTTGGCGTCATCAGCCGATTTGTTGATGAGTATCAGCCTGCGGCGGTGGTACTGGATAAGGGCGCGCCGGCGAGTGTGCTGGTGGAGCCGTTGCAGGCGGTTGGTATTGACCCCGTGGGAGCGACTGGTGGTCAGGTGTCGGCGGCGTTTCGTGCTTTCCGCCAGGCGGTTATTGACGGGACGGTCACTCATGATGAGTCCCCGGCATGGGGCGAACAGTTAAGCGTTGCCAGGTTGCGGAATGATAATCCGGCGTACCCGGCGATTAATCGGTTTGCTGCTGATGTTTCTGATTTGATTGCTGCCACGTTGGCGGTGTGGGCGCTGACCAAGTTCATTGCGGAGTTCCAGGTGCCGTACAAGCAAGTTGAGGTTGAGAAGAAGAACCCCGTGGGTACGTTCCCGGTGTTTTCGAGAAAGAAGTTGATGGGAGGTGCGCTCGTTGGCTGACAATGTGATGGTGCGTGAAATTGGGCATGCGTCGTCGCCGGCGTGGTCTCCGCGTGTTAGTCGGCCGGATTCGGTGTCGTGGGCGACACAGCAGGTGGAGTTTATGGAGATGCGTTCTACTGCGAAGGTTGCGCAGGTTGAGAACGCAATTCGTAAGCCGATTGAGCAGGCTGCATGGTCGATTGAGCCGAACGGCGCGCCTACAGAGGTGATCGAGCTGGTGTCGACTGATTTGCGTTTGCCGGTGAAGGGTGAAGACGGACAGGTTTCTCGGCGTACTGGTCGTGTCTCGTGGGATGAGCATTTGAAGATGGCCCTGGAAGCCGTGTTTACGGGTGTTGCTTTCTTCGAGCAGGTCTACGAGCTAGGTGATGATGGGCGGCATCATTTGCGGAAGTTGGCGCCGCGGCCGAATATATCCATCCGTAAGATTCACGTGGCTTCTGACGGTGGACTTGTTGGTATCACGCAGCGTGGGGTGAAGGGCAGCAAAGACGCTTTTATCCCCGTGGAGCGTCTGGTGGCGTACCGGCATGGTCGCCGTGATGATACGTGGCAGGGATCGAGTGTGTTTGCCCCTGCGCGTGATAATTGGCTTGAGTTGATGAAGATGGAGAAGCTCAACTCGCTGGTTATGCAGCGCAATGGGATGGGTATTCCGAAGTATCAGGCGTCTGAGTTGACTGATAGGTCGCAGGTTCAAGAGGAGTTGAATCGTGGCCAGGAGCTTGCGGAGTCTTATGCTGCGGGTGAGGTTACTGCATATTCGTTGCCTCCTGGGGCGAAGATGCCTGTGGAGGGTGTTTCTGGCACGTTGCCGGATATTGAAAAGGCGATGCAGTATCACGCTTCGCAGATTGCGATTGCGTGCAACGCTACCCACCTGAACCTGACCGGCGCGGGCGGTTCCTACGCTTTGGCGAATGTTCAGCTGGGTGAGTTCATCCAGGGTTTGCAGTCTATTTCGGAGTGGATTGCTGATATCGCATCCCAGCACATTGTGGAGGACCTTGTAGGAATAGCATTCCCTGACTATGAGGGCCCGGTACCGCTGATTACCTCGACTCGGATTCAGGTTCAGAAGGACCTCACGCCGGGGGACGTATCGCAGCTGGCCGCGCAGGGTGTGTTGACGAAGGAACCGAACCTTGAGCAGTGGGTGCGCTCCACGTTCCGAATCCCGAAGGCCCGCACGTTGTATGAGGCGTTGAAGGCAAAGAAATCGTTGTCGGACGCAGAGCAGGAGATCGGGGTGACGCTGTCCGATGATGAGCCGTCGGAGTCAACGCCCGCTCCTGATGCGGCGGAGTCGTTCGACGCCTACCGGCACCAAGTGACAGGAGGTAAGCAGTGACTGAGATTCTTTTGTACGGCCCCATTGGGGCTGACATGTGGGAGCCGGATGACTCCATCACAGCGAAGAGTGTCATAGCTCAGCTCGCAGAGATCGACGGGGATGTGACGGTGCGTATCTCGTCTGGTGGGGGCGATGTGTACGAGGGCATCGACATCATGCAGGCTCTGCGAAACCACCCCGGCCGGGTGACCGTCATTGTTGAGTCGTTGGCGGCATCGGCGGCGTCGTTCATCGCGGTCGGTGGTGCCGACGAGGTGTTGATGCGTAAGTCGTCGGAGATGATGATTCACCGGGCGATGACTTTCTCGGATGGTAACGCCGACGAGTTGAGCAAGACCCTGGCGGACCTTGAGCGGCAGGACATGAAGCTTGCCTCGATCTACGCCGAAAAGGCAGGCGGTCAGGTCGACGACTGGCTCGAGGCCATGGGGGCGGAGACCTGGTACACCTCCGAGGAGGCCGTAGCCGCTGGCCTAGCAGATCGCGTGGTGGACCCAAAGCCTGTGCCGGAGGCACAAGCCCCGGCGGCTGCTATGCGCCACCGGTTCAAATTTGCGAACCGGGCTGCGGCTCCGCCGCCGCCTGTCACCCGGTCGGAATCGGGGGACGAAACAACTACGCCCAGTGATGGGCAGGAAGGAGATGCGATGAGCATCAAAAATCTCGCCCAGGAACTGGGTGTTGAGCCGGATGTGCTTCGTGAGAAGCTCTCCGGCTTTTTTAATGAGACCGTTACTGTCTCCGGTGAGGTAGAAGTTACCTACCCCACGGAGACTGCTATCGCTCCCACCGAGCGTGTCACGGTGGAGCCAACCATCGGCGACCCCCCAACTGAGGACGGCGAGGGGGTGGAAACCTCGGAGCCGCAGAACGCGGTCATGGACGCCGCGGCCCTGGGCCTGTCGTTCGCGCCGGGCACCGTGCCTGAAGGTTGGGACATCAAGGTTGATGAGACCACCGGGGTTGTCACCGCTAAGGCTCCCTCCGCGGTGGAGGTTGGCGACGTGGCGGAAGCCACCGTCAAGGTCAACGATTCCACCGAGGTGCCTGTGAGCTTCAAGGTGCGTTCCCTGTCTGACGATGACGAGGACTCCGGTGAGGAAACCTCTGGCGATGCCCCTGCCGTGTCTCCATCCAATGATGTGGTGACCGTTCCGCGTGCTGTGTGGGAGGAATACATGGCTGACCGGGCTAAGTACTCTGCGAAGCTCGCAGAGGATAAGCAGCGCGCACTTGAAGCCAAGGTTGACGCCCACATTCGTGAGGGTCGTTACTCCGCGGCTCACCGGTCTGCTGCTATCGCCGCGTATAAGACCGATCCGGTCGCGGCGGACAAGATTTGGGGCGCGCTGCCGAAGAACGTGGCCGTCCCGGTTCAGGAGATTGGCCATTCCGGTGATGTTTCCGTCATGACCCAGGTTGAGAAGCTGCGTGCTAAGGCCGCGGATAACCGCAAGAATAAGAAGGAGAATAAGTAAATGTCGAACCCTACTTTCCGCTCCGGCCCTATCTCGTTTGAGGTTGCGGCCGATACTGAAAAGTTTCGTCTCGTCGCTGTTGATGAGGCAGGAAAGATTAAGCACGCTGATGCGTCCGGAGATGTCTTTGGTGCAGTGACCGAGGCTGGCCGAGTGGAGCCGAAGGAGCCTGGTGCTGCGACTATCGCCGTCCACTATGGCCCGGCTGCGGTGAAGATTGAAACCAACGGTGAGATTAAGGCTGGCGCTGCGGTGTTCGCTGCGGCTGACGGCAAGGCTTCCGCATCTGGTTCCGTACAGGTGGGCGTGGCTGTCCGCGACACTGAGAACGGTAAGACCCTGACCATCCTCAACCAGCTGCCTGCTGTGGCAGCTGCTTCTGATGCATCCTAGGAGGAATAAGAATGAGCACTACTAACTCGTATTTTGATGACCTGAAGGATCTGTCCGTTGAGGATATCCTGACCTCCTCGGAGCTTATCGAGGGTGCAGTCAACGAGCTGCTGGAAGGCGAACAGGCCTATGAGCTGATTTTCGACTCGTTTAGCACGGGTGGAAAGCTGACCGTTGGCTACAACCTGGACTCTGCGCCTGGCCTGGATGAGGAAGCCCAGACCATTGCGGAGTTTGGGGAAATTCCGGTGGGAGACCCATCTCGTGGGGAGCGTCGCTTCACTGACCTGCTGCCTACCGGTATTGGTGTCCGCGTGTCTTACGCTCAGCGCAACTTCACCTCTGGTGAGGCGGTGCAGCGTGAGCTTCTTGGTCGTGCGGCGGAGATTCGCCGTAAGAATGGACGTGACGCGCTCGCGGCTTTCGCTGCAGTTGACGACCAGGTGGAGGAGCTGCCAGTCGCGGCGAAGTGGAACACTGCGGATGCTAAGGCTATGGATGACCTCTACGCTGCTGATGACCTGCTTGCCGGTGCAGTTGACCAGGAGGGGCGTCGCTTTGGTTACTCCGGTCGCTATATCTGGGCGAACCGTCGCACTATCAATGCCCTGAAGCGTAATAAGCAGGTCACTGACCTGTACGTCGGCGACATGGCGCACGCCGACCCGCGCTTCACTCCGATTGGTCGCCAGCCAGTTATTGGTGAGCAGTTCGAGCTCGTTGTAGATGACGGCATGGAAGATGGCGTTGCTTACGTCATGTCTGAGACCCTGACCGGTGGTCTTGGTACTCGCTTTGAGGCGGAGCCGCCGCGATTCTCCGATTGGTATGAGGAGGGCGGCCAGTCTGGCATGGGTGGTCCTCGTCTGACTTGGCGCTCGGATTATGTGCACTTCCGGTCTTTGGTTGTGCGTGCTCCGAAGGCGCTTGTGAAGATTACTGGCGCTATTTAGGAAGGGGGCTAGGCATGAAGCAAGTACGTCTTGCTAAGGCTGCCCGCTACCCGTTGGATTCTACGGTGGTGCACCGTTCTGGTGAGGTCATCGAGGTTGAAGACAAAGACCTTGATGCTCTCGTTGAGCTGGGTGTAGTAGCTACTGAGCCGGCGGAGTCGCCCGCCCCGGAGCCTGTTGAAGAACCGGAGGAGCCTCTGGTTCCAGAAACGGTTTCGTCGGTGCAGGAGTCTGACTATCCGGCGTTGCCTAAGAAGACCGCTCCTGTTGCGGAGTGGAAAGAATACGCTCGCCGGAATGGCATTAAGCTCACTGGGTTGACTAAGCGCAACGAGATTATGGGCTTTGTGACCAAGACTGTTAATCAGTCGCGCTAAACCTTAAGGAGGGGAGGACAGATGAATATCTCCGTGGATGATGTTGCTGACGTTTTCCCACGCCCCCTGCTAGATGAAGAACGCTCACGTGTAGAGGCGCTGATTGATCAGTCTTACGAGCTTATCGAGTTGGAGTTTGCTCGGCGTGGGCGTGACTTCCAGCACGAGGTCGCTGGTTCTCGGTGGCTGCAGCTTGCAGCAAAGCAGGCTGTACGCATCATGGTGTCGCAGGCTGTACTCATTGGTGACAATGTAGGGCGATCCTCGGTGTCATCCACGACCGGACCGCAATCTGATTCAGTGTCTTACTCCCAGGGGGTTGGTATTCACTGGGGCGGCGTCGGTATTGATGAAGCGATTCTTGACCTTTTAGGTCTTGGAGTGGAAGGTCTTCCACTGGGACGAGGGGGCAGAGTAATCCCGTTCGGTGAGCGTTCGGCGTTTTGCGGCGCGGAGTTTAGCGAGAACTCGGGTAGGTGGTCGCGTTGATTCGTCCTGACCAGTCTGGTGAGACTGTCACTGTGAAAGGTGGCATTGTTGGTCGTGACCATCGTGGTCGCCCGCAGTACGCGCCGGGGCGTTTAATTGAGCACTGTGTAGTATCCCCCGCGGGGGACCAGGTCGTTAGAGGCGACGGGTTTACCCACGGCGATATTACGAAACTGCAGGTGCTTGCCCCGCCGGGGACGGTGGTTGCCGATGGGGATACGGTCACGATTCGCGGTGAGGATTACACGGTGCAGCAGCGCCGGTCGTTTGATTACAGCGTGGGTCGGCGTCCTGTGGTGTCGTGGCATCAGCCGAAGGTTGTGTTCATTGTGGAGCGTGGGGAGGTGAGTGACGGTGTCGCTTAACTACCACGAATTGTTTAAGCAGATGGCCAAGCAGCCGCAGGTTCAGGAAGCATCGCGAAAGAAGGCGGAGCAGGTGAAAAAGTACATTGAGCTTCGCTGGCCCGAGGTCAACAACCTTTCTGCCCGTGACCGTGCTTTCCTACGTGAGGGCGGTGACGTTGTGAAAATCACTCACGCTACCCGTGGAACTAACCGGCCCACTCATGTGGTGACGGTGCGCCATCCTGGCGCTGTTGCTAAGCAGGCTAAGGACGGTTTTGTGACTAAGGCGGTGAAGGATGCTTCCTGATTTTGGGGTAACTCCTGACCCGCCTGCCTTGGTGCATAAGCATGTTCTTCGGCTCATCCCGGAAGCGGACCATGCGATGGTTCATCTTCACTTCTTGCCGGATGGTTACAACTGCCATCAGGATGGGCTGGCCATCGTGGTGAGTGGCGATACGGCAGAAGTTGATGATTCCGCGCATTCGCGTGACCTGGTCAAGGTGAGTGTGTACGGGCCGGACCACATGATGGTCCGGCGCTATGGGCGTAGCCTGTATGCCGCTTTGACGCAGGGAATTACTGGCGTTGGTCTTGGTGTGTCGCGGTCTGGCTCAACTTTCTTCGGGTCCGGCCCGTCTTTCCAGCCGACGGGGTTTGTGTCGACGATGAGTTTGTCGGTCGGAATCGGCAAGCTTTTCTTCCAGTCGCCGGCGCAAGCATAAAAATCCGCACATTTTTGTACTCCACCTCGAAAGTCGGGGTGGTTATTTTCATGTCCTTTTGAAAGGGGATAACAATGGCTCAGAATCGTAGCGTTGGACTTGACCTGCGCGTCCTTGAGGACCGTGAGGTACTGGTCAACTTCTCTAATGATCCGATTATTGATAAGAAGACCGGCGCGTTTGTCGGCGAGTGGGAATCTCTCGGCCTGGAGCCTACTGATTCCCAGCATGGCCACACTCGTGAGGTTTCCTCCAACACGACCAACCTGACCGGTGGCCAGTCTTCTACCTCCTACACTGCGGGTGCTATCACCGCCGCGGTGGACGGTATCGCAGGCTCCCCGGTTATGCGCTACATCGAGAACCCGGGTGCTGTGGTTCAGGATGGAACCACTTACGGCAAGCACTCTGACCAGGTCGCTAAGGGCTATGTGGCGTTTGTGCACAAGTTCACTTCCGGCCTGGTTCGTATTTGGGTGTCTCGTGAGAAGGCTGACCTGGTGGTTAACGAGCGTGTTACCGCTAAGGACCCGCAGGCCCGCCCGGTTCAGATTACGTTCAACAATGGTGACGATGAGCGCTACTACGAGGAGCGCTTCTACATCGTCGGAGAGGACGGCTCCGTGGTTCGCGTTGAAGAGAAGGTCTTCCAGGATGTTGCAGACGTTCAGGCCCAGATTGAGGCCGGCACTGCATTCCACCCGCAGGCTTCCGCCAATGGCCTTACCGCCATGGTTGTTACGGATGATGAGTCTGGTGACGTGACCCTGCATGAGTACGAGGACCCGGAGACTGGTGAGACTGCGGAGAACGATAATGAGGGCGTTCGTCCGTCGGATGAGCCGTCCGTCCCGTCTACCGATGATCCCATCGGTGATGCTGGCGACGACGCATAGTTAATTCTGATGGGCCTTGCGTTTTTCGTGGTGATTCCGCGTAAGGCCCTACCTCAAGACTTTTGTCTAGGAATCACCGCCCAGTTTGGCCCCGTAGAGTGCGGGGCCGTATTTAATTCCATAGGAGGAATCACCATGGCACAGAAGAAGAACACGGACCAGGTTGAGGTCGTGAAGAACGAGACCGCTAAGAATGCTGGCGGTGAGGGACAGATTTCTGACGGTATTTACACCGAGCGTGAAGTTGAGCTGATCAATGGGGTGAAGCTTGACATTGAGGTCATCGTCGACCAGGACATGCTGCCGGCGTCCGTGTCCTCTCTGGCACATGAGGGGAATGTGGAAGGCATGCTGATGGCGCAGCTGACCGCCAAGACTCGTAAGCTGTTGGATTGGACGGGCGCTACTCGCAAGGACCTTCACGATGTGATTGCGCCGGTTGTGCAGCGTGGTACGGAGCTGGTTGATAAGTAGTGTCTGCCCGGCTGATTCTTGAGGATGAGCCGGGTGCTTGGGTGGAGTTCACCTGCGGTGGGGTTCGTTATAGGGCGCGGCGTGACCCAATGTTTCTCGGGTTTGAGGACTTGGGGCAGATGTTGGAGAATCCGCGTTTGTTGTGGCGTCTTTATGATGAATCGTCGCGGGTGAAATCCATGACCGCAGCCATGCTCTCTGGAGGCCTGGGGGAGCAGTTGAAGGCTTATCTCCAGGCCTGCGGGTTGAGTATTTTTAAGCTCGCCCTGGCCGCCCATGCAGTGGAGGATATTGACCTTCTCGAGGTTGATTTACTGCGCATTGGTTTGGATGTGCGGGATTGGCTCGACCCTGAGGGGCCGTTGTCTACGCGCCGGGTTGTGGCCTTGTACCAGGACATGCTGGACCGTCCTGAGACGCGGGTCGGCGCTAAGCGCATGGATATTAAGCCGGCTGATAAGGCGGCTTTGGCGGTGGCGCTGTTCCAGTCGAGTCAGATGGACAAGGGGTTTGAACACCCGTTCTTGAAGTCGCCTACCGATTTGGAGCAGGAGGCGGAGCAGGCGCGTATCGCGGCAGAGAAGCGCGAGCGCATGGGCCAGGATCGGCGTCGTGTGTTGTCGGACGGTTCTGGTAGGTCGTTTGAGTCGTCGAAGACGGAGTCTTTGCGCATGCTTGAGGATTTGAAGCCCACCTAGTTTCGGGTGGGGGAGGAGAGGTTATTCATGTCTGCTGGTTTCGTAGCAGTTCCCGTTATCCCGACATTTAAGGGAATGTCCAAGGAGTTCGCCGAGCGCTTGGAGAAGCCGGCGAAAAAGTCGGGCGAGGCGGCAGGCAAGGCAATCTCTGACGGGCTAGGCAGCAGCGTCGAAAACCTCGAGCGTCAGGTGAAGGCCTCCTCTTCCAAGCTTCAGGACCTGGACCGCGCATATGAAAAATCCGCGTCGAAGCAGGCAGCCCAGAAGGAAAAAGTCGAGGCCGCCACCCTCAAGCTGCAGGACGCGGAAGAAAAATACCAGAGCGCGTTGGAAAGCGGAGACAAAGGGCTTGCTGAGCTCGCCAAGGTCAAGGAAGCGAAAGCACGTCTGATTGGCGAGACGGAAAAGCTGGAGCAGGCCGAGATTAATACCCGCGTTGCTGAGGAAAAGCACAAAAATCAGCTTGATGACTTGCAGTCCACTCTGTCGCGCTACGACCAGGCGCAAGGCGAGCTGGCCGATCAGCTCGGTGCGACCCGGCAGGAACTGTCCGAGATGGGTGGGGAGTTCTCCGACTTGGACGCAGCCATGGAGGATTCTTCCAATAAGGCTGAGGGATGGGGATCGCGCTTTGCGAACATGCTTTCCCCGCTCGGCAAGCTTGGTGGTATCGCCGTCGGAATCGCTGGCGTCAACAGTCTCGCCGGAACGTTGCAGGCGGGCTTTGAGAAGGTCACGTCGATTGAAGACACGACTGCTTCGCTAGGCATTCTGATGGGTTCGGCTGAGGAAGCCGCAAAGGTGATGGGGGAGCTGGAAGAGTCGAACCAGAACACGCCGTATTCGTTTGATGCGTGGGCTGGTGCGGGTAAGAATCTGATTGCTTTCGGTGTTGAGGCTGAAAAGACTTCCGATATCGTCACCGCTTTGGGTGAGGCCGCGTCCGCCTCCGGTAAGGGCGAAGAGGCATTGAACTCGATGGCCGATGCTTTCGGTAAGGCCGCAGCCTCGGGCAAGATTTCTATGGACACGATTAACTCCCTGTCACAGGGTGGCGTGCAGGGTCTTACGATTCTGGCGAACGAGTTCGGTGTCACGACCGAAGAGATGCAGAAGATGATTTCCAGCGGTCAAGTCTCCGCAGAGGAAGGAATCGACGCGCTCACCAAGGGAATCCGTGAAGGCTCGGAAGGTATCGCCGGTGACGTGGCTTCCATGTCTGGCGTGATGGGCGAGATGGCGGAAACTACGTCCGGTCGCCTGACGAATATGAAGGCTGCTTTCAACAATGCGGCGAAGGCGGGGCTGGAGGAGCTTAATCCGCTAATTGGCGAAGCAGCGGAGAAGATGACCGACTGGACGTATGCGGGCATTGACCTTTTCAAAACCTACATGGTGCCGGCTATCCATGACGGTGTTGACGCTGCGAAGAATGTCATGGAGACGATTAAGCCTGCCCTGGGGGTCACGCGGGATGTCCTGAAGTCTGTTGTGGGGTGGCTTAAGGACTCGGCCGAGTGGATTCTGAAGAATAAGGACTGGATTAGTTCACTGGCTTTGTCGGTCGGTGTGCTCGTCGGCGCGTACAAGATGTGGGCGCAGTGGCAGAAGATCATGGCTGCGGGCGGGTTCGTCAAGTGGATTATGTCTGGGGTAAAGGCCACCAAGCTGTGGACCTCTGTCACTAAGATCGCTGCTGCTGCGCAGAAGGCGCTGAATGCGGTGATGAAGGCTAACCCGATTGGTCTTATCATCACGGCGATTACAGCACTTGTGGCTGGCCTGACGTGGTTTTTCACTAAGACCGAGACCGGTAAAGAGCTCTGGTCCCAGTTCATGGAAGTTTTGAGGTCTGGCTGGGATTCAGTCAAGGAAAAAATGTCCGGTTTCTTCGACTGGGCTAAAGGCCTGTGGGATAGGGCGGTCGAGAAATTCGGCGAGGCGCGAGAAGCTATGGCGCCGATTATCGAGACGGTTCAGGAAATCGCACAGGTCATCCTCGATAGAGTCGTTGGGGCTTTTTCGTGGCTGGCTGAGAAGGTCGTGGCGACATTCACAACCGTGTCGGAGTGGATTGGCACGTTCCTGACCTTCCTGCAGGAGAACTTCTGGCCTGTTGTTGAATCCATTCTGGGCTTCGTTGGTGATGCTTTCACAGCCTTGTGGGATGGTTTGTCCTGGGCGTGGGAGAACGTTATTCAGCCGGTGTTTAACGGTATCTGGGAGTTGGCTCAGGTCACTCTCGCGGTGATTGGTACGGTTATTCTTACCCCGCTGCTCATCGCTTGGAATCTTCTTTCGTCTGCTATTCAGTGGGCGTGGGAGAACGTTATTCAGCCGGTGTGGCAGGCACTATCCGATTTCGCCATGAATACCCTGTGGCCTGCGCTGCAGAGCGTGTTCCAGTTCATTAAGGACGCGTTCCAGGCCGTTGGTGATGGCATCAAGTGGGTGTGGGAGAACATTATTAAACCCACGTGGGATGCGTTGGTGCAGGCCGCTCAGTGGCTGTGGAATGACGTCCTCATGCCAGTATTTGATGCTATCCGTAATGGGTTCCAGGCCCTGGGTGATGGTATCCGGTGGGTGTGGGATAACATCATCAAGCCGGTGTGGGACGTGTTCGCCGCTGTCCTGGGTTGGCTGTGGAATGACGTTGTCGCCTTCTACGTGAACCTGATTAAGGACGCGTGGAACGGCCTAGGTACGTCTATCCGTTGGGTGTATGACAATGTAATTAAGCCGGCATGGGACGCGTTCGCCTCCGCCTTGAATTGGCTGTGGGATAGTGTGGTTAGTCCTGTCGTGTCCTGGATTGAGGACAAGTGGGACGCGATGGGACGCCTTTTCGGCCGGGTTAAGGATTTCATCGTTGATAATGTTTTCGGCGGGATCCAGTCCGGCCTAGATACGCTGAAGGGCTGGTTCAATACGGTTGTTGGTGCGATTGAGGATATTTGGAATCGTGTCAAGCGGATTACCGCTAAGCCGGCCCGCTTCGTCGTGGAAACCGTCTACAACAACGGCATCCGCAAGGCGTGGAATGCGGTCGCGAAGTTCACTGGTTTGGATGAGCTGCAGCCCGCGGCCTTAGGAGACTTGGGGGCCTATGCCCGCGGTGGTGTGCTGCCTGGCTACACCCCCGGCAAGGATGTTCACCAGTTCTATTCCCGCACTGGCGGGCGGGTTGACCTGTCCGGTGGTGAGGCCATTATGCGGCCGGAGTGGGTGCGCGCCATGGGTGGTAAAGCTGCGATTGACGCGATGAATAAGGCCGCGATTAGCGGTGGCGTGAACGGTGTACGAAACCTGCTGGGGTCTGACCCTGGTTCTGTTCAGCGCCGCGCTGACGGAGGAGTTCTCGCCTTCAAGGACGGCGGTCTTTTCCCGAACGGTGACACTGACCGTAAGGAAGGCCAGTCTGCGGCGATCCAGCGTGCTCTGGCGTTTATGCGCCGGGAGGCCGGCAAGCCCTACCAGTGGGGCGGAGTCGGTAACCCGAGCTGGGACTGCTCTGGCCTGTGGTCCGGTATCGTCCATGAGCTGAATGGTAATGACGGTCGTAGCGGTCGTCTTTTTAATACGAATTCGCTTATCGCTAATCCGGGAACGTGGGGCTTTAAGCCGGGGCTAAGCGGCCCGGTTACGGTGGGTGTTTCTACTGACCACATGGCCGGTACGCTGTCCGGGCTCAATGCTGAGTCCCGATCCGGTGACGGCGTCCTACTTGGTGGCTCCGCGTGGGGCTCGGAGAATGGTTACTTCCCGTACAAGTACACGTTGGCTTCTATCCTGGGTGAGTACCTGCCGGGCGCGGAAGGCGGCGGCGGTGGTTTCAACCTCGGTGCCATGGTCAAGGGTATCTGGGATGGAATTATTGATAAGCTGCCGAAGTTCGACGGGGCTGCCACAAGCGGTTTGATTGGTCGTTTGCCGGCAGAGATGCTGAAGAAGTTGGCTACGTCTGCGTGGGATTTCGTGAAGGAGAAGATCGGCGCGTTCTTCGGAGCGGGCGGTCAGTCCGGCAACGCTGAGTCCTGGCGCGAAATGGCTATGTGGGCGATGCGGCGTACGGGTTTTAATGCTGATGACCCAGCGCAGGTGAACGCGATGCTTGCCCAGATTCAATCCGAGTCTGGTGGCATTCCCGACCGTAACCAGGAGATCGTCGACGTCAACGGTACTGGCGCCTCTGCTGGTCAAGGTCTGTTGCAGATTATTCCGGGCACGTTTGCTGCCCACCGTGACCCGGAGTTGCCGAACGACCGGACTGACCCACAGGCGAATATGGTCGCGGCCCTCCGGTACTACCGGAGCCAGTACGGTGACGACCTGACCACTATGTGGGGTCATGGGCACGGCTATGCTTCGGGCGGCGTCGTGGAGCTTTCTAAGTTGTATGACCAGGGCGGCTGGCTGCCACACGGCGGGGTTGCCCAGAACCTGTCGGGCAAGCCGGAGCCGGTCTTTACTGCTAGCCAGTGGTCGAGCATTTCGGACATGATCCGCACCCTGGGTGACCTGGTCCCGGCGATTAAGGGGCAGACTGAGGTGATTGCTCGGGCTGTTGATGATGCGCAAGGATGGTTGGCTAAGGCTGGTGATTACAACAGTATTGAGGGTATTAACGCCCGTCAGGGTGTGCGCCGCATGCTGGATCTTGGTTTGGATTTGCCGGGGTCTGACATCGTCAAGATGGTTCTTGATGGTGAGGACACCCTCTGGGATTCTCGTGCCCGCGCTGCGAAGCATCTTGACGCCATCGTCGAGAAAGAAGAGGCGTTGGAGGAGGCGCGGAAGGCTGTCGCTGATTTGAACGATAAGCCGGAGGGCGTGTCCAAGGAGGACCAGGAGAAGATAGACGAGGCGCGGAAGGCTCTGGATGATGCTAAGTCTGAGAAGGCTAAGGCTGAGTCGGAAGAGGATCGTGCTAAGGCTGCAGAAAAGGTCACCGAGGCGGAAAAGAAGCTCAAGGAAGTTCGTGAGGAGGTGGACAAGAACTCCGAGGAGAACGCTAAGAAGCATGCCGAAGAGGTCACTAAGGCTAATGAGGCTGTTTCCAAGGCAGAGCAGGAGTTAGCGGATGCTCGTAAGAAGCAGGCGATGGACCTCGACAACGTTGTTCTCATGTCGCAGGGTCAGATTAAGGGCATGATTCCGCAGGCCAAGCAGCTGGCTGACCAGTTGATTGGCATGGGGGCGCCTGCTCAGGCGGTTAACGCTGGTCTGGCGCAGGTGACTGGTCAGCTGGCCCGGATGGCCGGTTTTGCTGGCCCGGCTGGAATCACCCTGGGCATGGCAATGGACATGCTCAAGGTGGGCATTGGGATTATCAAGGCGATTGTTGGTGCGATTGAGGACCTTATCGCTAAGATTCGCAAGGCCCGCCTGGACGCACTCAAGGCTTTGGCCGATGGGTGGTCTGTCATTGCGGATTACGCGAAGCTGATTGTGGACCTGCAGGGCAAGGTCACCAGTTTGCAGCAGGCGTTGATTCGTGGTGCGAATGCCCAACGAGAGGCTGAGTATAACCTCATGTTGGCGCAGCAGGACCGCTACATCGCAGAAGCAGAAGGGGCGCTGAAGGTGGCAGAAGCACGCCTGGCCCTAGATGCGGAGATTAAGCGGGGTGCTACCATCGCCCAGCTGAAGCTGATGGGCCTGCACGAGGACTGGGATTCCTACATGGCTTACCAGGCTTTGGAGGCCCAGGGTGTGCTGGAGGAATGGTCGAATTCGGCTATTTCCGCGCTGTTTACGTACGAGAAGGCGCGTGCTGAAGCCCTGAAGGGTGAGGTAACGGCCCGTCTTGAACAGATTAAGGCAGAAGCCGCCCTGGCCGAGGCCCAGCGCCAGAACGTGCGTAACCAGCAGGACCTGCTGAAGGCCCAGGAGCGTCTGATTCGCATGTCCGCGAAGGTCGCCGGAGTTGACCTCGTTGAGGCTACGGGTACTGCTCAGGTGGCGAAGCTGATGGCTGAGATGGCTGAGGTCAAGCAGGCCATGGACAAGAACGTTCTGGGCCGTTGGGGCGTGGGCCTTGGTGCTAATGGCTCGTTTGCCAATGAGTACCGTGGCCAGCAGGCGCAGTACAATTCGCTGCAGCAAGCACTTGACGCGGTACTCGCAGAAACAGGCGTGCAAATTGACCGCGGTAACCTTGACCGCGTGCTCACGCTGATGGGGCGTGCCGCTTACCGCGGCGGTGACCCGACAGCGGTACTACGCGCCCAGCTGCCGGAGCTCGCACAGGCAGAAACAGCACTCAAGATTAACGAGTCGCTGAAACCGGTATATGACGCCCGAGACCAGCGGGACGATTTAGCCCGCAAGGTTGAGGACTTCACTGCCGAGATTGACCTGTACGAAAAGACCACCCCCCTGGAACACACGCTTAAGGGGCTGGACTACACGATTAAATCGTTGGAACAGTCCTCACAAGCGTGGGCTGAGGGCAACGAGGAGCTACGCGGCGAGTATCTGGCCGCAGCTAAGGCGAATCGTGACGCGGCCGAGGCCGCTGGCGTGGATTGGAAGCTGGATGCGAAGTACGCGAATGCGGGTGTGCGTGACCAGATTCGTCGTGAGACAACGATTTACCTTGACGGGGAGAAGGTGTACACGGCGGATCAGATTGACCAGTTGTTGGCGGAGGTCACAGCCGGGACGAACGGTTCGTATCGGATTGTCAGGTCGGCCAGTGAGGTCGCTGTCGCTCGTAGGAAGGAGCGGGTCTAATTGCTGAATGTGGAGTTAATTACCGCTCTGGGTGATGGGTGGCGACTGTCTGGTACGGACCGGGAGTCAGAAGTGCTGTCGCCATACTCGTCTCTCGTGGAGCTTCGGGCGAATGCGTCGAGGTCGGATGTTCAGGTCCCCGGTGGTGCTGGTGTGCTGCCGGGGGCGCGCCGGCTGGGCGCGATCACGACGGAGCTGGAGTTCTACCTGAAGGCTCGTGATGGTGAGGACCTGGAGGATACGTACCGGCGGTTGCGTCAGGGGTGGTCTGCGGCGACGCGGTCTAACCCGTGCGTGATTAGAGTCGAGTCGGATAACCCGTTGTCGCCGTTGACGTTTGAGCTTGTGGTTGATGGCGTGTTGCCGGGTGTGCCGGTGGATATGCGACGCCGGTCGGCGGAGACACTGCGGGTTCCGGTGGTGTGCTTCGACGGTGTAGCGAAGACATCGACCATGACCGGAACAGGAACAGTCACAGTGACGAATTACGGTGATGTTCCGGTATACCCAAAAATCCGCTATCAGGGCGCTGGGGGAGTGGTAGCTAACCCTTCTGGGGCGAAGTTCACGCTTCCTCGCACCTCCACGGAGACCATCATTGACCTTAATCCTCGTGTGCTCCGTCTGGAGGGCGCATTCCCTGAGAGTGTTCCGCCGGGAGCCACGGGGGTGTGGGTGTTGCCTGCGGGTGCGCAGCTTGAGTGGACACTCGGGGTTGCTGACCCGTGGAGCTAAAAAGGGGACTTTAAACATTCGGAGGTGTAGTCCCGCCTCCCCCTTTTTATGACTAACTGAATTTTATGAGGTGTGAGCATGGCTGATTGGGCATCGTGGAAAAAGACCGTTGACTACACCGTAAAAACCCAGGGTCGCTGGTACGGAATTGGGGATGCGGACGGTACTCCGCTGTTTACGTTGCCGATGCCGTCGGAGCCGGATACGCCAGACCAGTGGATGGACTCGGCAGACCTACAAGTAAAGTTTCCCGCCCGTGAGCCTGGCGGGGGCGTGAACCGTGCAGCAGAGCTTCTGGTGATGGACGCTTTGGAGGATTTCGACCCGTCTGGGCAGTTGCCTACCGCTGAGGGTGACTACATGCTGCTGGCAGCATTCCCTGGCCCTGGTGGGCGTGTGGTGCGCCGCGGCGGGGCAATCGTGCACGCTACCGCGCACGATGAGGACAACGATGGTGTCCCTTCGGAGATTACGATCCACGCGCTGAATTGCATGGACGTGTGGCACACCATTCCGGCGGTGTCGTGGCCGGCCGCTTGGTGGAAGGCAGAGCCCTACGAGGTGGGGTCGGATGAGTCGGGGCTTGAGTACAGGCAGAAGCGGCTCATGGCCCGGGTGGAGCTTGCAACGAACGCGATGTTTGTGTGGAAGAACGGTCCGGCCGCGGCTGTGATTCGCCGCCTGGCCCAAGAATCCCTGGACGCGGCGATGCGAACCCAATCTGACCCTGATGGTGTGAGGTGGGTCGATGACCCTTACCACGTGGTGGAAGTGCCGGAGGAAGACACATCGGAGGAAATCAGCATTGAGGCCCGTGATGGGTTCTTGTGGGAGACGGTGTCTAAGCAGGCGGAGAATGCTGGCGTGATTCTGGGGGCTTATATCTGGTGGCCGGGGGATAAGCCGGTCCGGTGCTGGTCTCAGGCTACGTCGAGTATGAGTCCTGGGGATGTGGATATTACTCCGAGTGAGGGGGAATCATCTCGCACTCTGGGGTATCGGGAGTTTGAGCACGCGATGATTGTGCTGACAGTGAAGGAGGTGGCCTAATTGGCGACACCGTATCTTATTGCTGATTCGGCACAGGTGACGGTGCTGCGCTCGCTCGCGTCTACGGCTTTCGGCCAGTACGGCCTGAAACTTCCTGAAGGTGTTGATCTTGAGGACGTGTATGAAGTTTCCGCTCCGGGTAATGAGCTGGCCTACGTGTCCAGCCTTGGTAGTAAACGTCGCGTGGGTGGCATGTTCCGCCGGTTCGTGAGAGCGGATGTGAGCGTTACCGCTGAGGGCGAGGACATGGTCCCGGCGTCGGATGTGGAACGTGTTCTGGACGAGGCTGCGAAGCGCGTGTCCGGTGATTTCTTCTTGGAGTCGGATATATCTAAGGCTGGTCTTGGCCCGTGGGTGCCGATGGTGGATTTCCATGTTGGGGATATTGCCAATGTGGAAATTTGGGGACGCGTGGTACCGCTGGCGGTGACTCGGATTGAGCCGAAGCGCACGGAGCACTCGGATAATGACTGGTCGGTACACGTTGGTGGGCAGTTGCTGTCGGATTCTGAAGCCCGGTTGGCGGAGAATGCTGATATTTATAGCGCGGTGGTCAGTGACCGGCGGGATCTTGCTGGGCTGGAGGCGAAGGCTTCGCAGGCTGCTGCTGCTGCGTCTCGTGCTCAGTCTGCGGCGGATTCGGCGCAGGTGACGGCTGATTCGGCGGTGGATGCTGTGCGTGAGGAGGCTGCACAGCGTCAGCGGGTGGATGATGAGCTGCTGGATGCGATTGATGGTCAGGCGAGGGAGGCTGAGAGGCTGGCTGATGGGCTGGCTGGGGCGGTTACGTCGGCTGATTTTGAGAAGTACGATGGTGAGCTGCAGCGTCGTTTGTGGGGTGAGCAGGGAGAATTTAATCGGATTAGTGCCCAGTTTCAGGATAAGCAGGGCCAGATTAATCGCCAGCAGGATGAGATTAACGCTGCTAACGATGCTTTTAAGGATCAGCAGCGGCAGATTAATGACGCCCGGGATGCGTTTGAGAAGTCGCAGGTGCAGATTAATGATGCGGTTGATTCTTCGGCGCAGGATCAGGCGGATTTGATTGAGTCGATGACTCGTCAGCTGGAGAGTTTGCGCTCACAATTGGCGGCGGTGTCGGGGTCAGTGTGGCAGGTCGGCACCCCGGATGATGGGATTTTTTCTATCGAACGGGAGTTGGTTCGCGGTTTTAATAAGTATTTTCTTGTTGTTGACGGGTCGTGGGTTGGACGCGGGGTAGTCAGCTTCAGCTATACGGAGGGGTACCGTGATTCCGCGAGGTCTGTCCCTGTCAGCGTTCCGATCGAGGTTGGGACGCAGCGGCGTTTCGAGCTCACGAACGACAAGCACCCATATGGGGTGATAGTGAATTACCGGGTTGATGACGGCCGGATGCGGGCCCGGGAATTGACGATCTCGTCTCAGACCGTGGGCCAGTCGTACACCGCGCTGACCAGTCGTTTTACTACCCCGATCGCGTCGCCCTACGCGGTCAACGTGGATTTGACATGGCTGAATGCCCACCGGGGGGCCCTGTATGCGATCCGTATCATGGCCTACGGGAAGAGTGGTTCGACCCGACTGGGGAGTATTTCGCGGGATTCTATCGGCCCGCTGGGCCCGGCGGGTAATGGGCGCCGCACGATGACCCTAGCGGTGGAGAAGCAGCTGGAGGCAGGCGTGGAGATCGTAGTGGAGGCGATGTGCGACCACTCTGGTGAGTTCCAGCGCCAGGTTGATGGTGGCAGTGTGACTATTTCGTGGATTGTTTAGGGGTTGATTTTTTATGCCTGTTTTGCAGGGAACACTTGTTGATGTGACGGCGGGGCCGTCGACGGCTAGTGAGGTGTGGGTGCGTGCTCCGCGGGGGCGTGTGTCTGGTACGCGTGTGGTGGTGCCGGAGACCAGGCGGGTGGAGGTGACGCAGGGGCAGTTCGAGGTGAATGTGGAGCCCGGCCCCGCCTACCTGGTGGTGGTGCACTCGACCGGCCCGCAGGAGCACGTGCCCCTGCTGGTCCAGGAGGGGATGTCCACGATTGCGGAGGGTGTCCGCTTGGGGGATGAGTCGTGGGCTGATTTCACGCCGTCGCAGGCTGATGCGATTCGTGCTGAGGTGGTGGCGTCGGTGGCGCAGGCGCGCCAGCAGGCGCAGGATGCGGCAGCGTCGGCTACGGCGGCGAGTAAGTCGGCTAGCGGGGCCGCCTCGTCGGCGTCGCAGGCTAAGGCGTCTGCGCAGGCCGCGAGCACGGCGGAAAAGAACGCGAAGGCAGCGCAGTCCGGGGCCCAGTCCGCACAGTCGGAGGCGAAGACGTCTGCCGAGGCTGCGGCGTCTAGCGCGTCGAAGGCGTCCACGTCGGAGCAGAATGCGGGGGAGTCTGCTACCAGTGCGAAGCAGGATGCTGACCGTGCCGCAAACATCGCCAGCAGCACGAGCTGGAATGGGGACAAGCTCACCGTCAACGGCAAAACGTCACCATCCCTCACCGGGCCTAAAGGTGACCCCGGCGACGTATCCAAAGCCCAGCTGGACACAGCCATCGCGTCGGAGAAAGCCCGAACCGTTGGGGTGACATGGACTGTGCCGAGGGAATCGGACGTGGCGGCTAAGGCCCGTGTGGCGCAAACGGGCGACTATATCCAGGTGGCACAGACCCACACTATCTACCGTACTGCGTCCGGCGGTGTAGAAGCTGTGAGTCACGGAACCCGCACCCTACAGGGGTACACCACCCCGGAATCCAACAGGAACCCTATTCAGTGGTTTGAAAGCGGTGACCCGTGGTGGGGCGTGAACTGGTCTCGGGTGAGCCCACCAGCAGGCAAGTGGCTCATCGAGCTCATCAATCCTCATGATTTCAGCGCCGGGCTTTATGTGGAGGACAGTTCTGTGGGGGCTGTCACTAAGGGCACGATGGCGCATCTGGCAGAGTTTTCGACTGCCGCGAAAAGTGACGTGTACGTACAGATACCAGTCGATAATAACTACAAGCCGATAACCCTCCGCTTCACCCCAATCAACTAGGAGAATTCAAATGACCGTACAGGAATTACAGGAACAGATTAGGCAGCTTGACGACACGGAGTTTCAGCGACTCCTCGCGTGGGTCGTCACCCCAGAGCGTGAGCGCCGACAAGCACAACCAGCCATCGAGCAGGCGAAGCAGGAAGCCGAGTCTGAGACCGCGACAAAGATTGCGCGAAAGCTAGCGAAGGAGCACCCGGAGCTGGTGGAAAAGTCAGCCGGGGAAGAAAGTGGGGAAGTGCGCGAGTGGGAACCGTGGCACCCACTGCGTGAGTCCACCCACTACCGATACGGTGATAAAACCCGCCACGGCGGCAGAGTCTGGCGTGACGTACTCGACCCCACCGGCGACAAGCTCAACGTCTGGGAACCAGGGGCGCCCGGTATTGACGAGCGCTACTGGGTGGAGGTGGAGCCGGAGGCCCCGGCCGAGGAGAGCGAGGACACCACCGAGGACGCGGAACCCACCCTGCCTACCTGGCGGCCTGGCGTGTCCTACCTGGCCGGCGAAGAAATTCTCTATGAGGGCCGCCGCTACCGCGTTATCCAAGGCCACACGTCGCAGGATGGCTGGGCGCCGAGCGCGGTCCCCGCACTCTTCCAGGAGGTGTAGGCCGATGGCTACCATGCCAGTGGGGGAAGGATTTTTTGTTACGTCGGGTTTCGGCCCCCGGTGGGGGACGGTGCACTATGGCACTGATTTTGGCCGTGGCGGTGGCTCCGGCGGTCACCCTGTCTACGCCGTGAAGGATGGCACTGTTACGCACTCCGGCGCCGCATCTGGCTTTGGCCAGTGGGTGGTGCTTGACCACCATGCGAATGTGGGTGGGGGCACTAGTGTGTACGGCCATGTCATCCCGGAGGTGCGCGCCGGCGCTTTCGTGCGCGAGGGCCAGCGCATCGCCCAGATTAACCCCGACTCGAATACGAATGGCGGGGTGGCCCCACACCTGCATATGGAGTGGCACCGGTATTCGTGGGCCCCGCCGGGGCCTAATCGTCTCGACCCGATGAAGACGGTGCTGAAGGGGGCTCGGTGGCCGGGTGGTGCGGCCCCCAAGGCGGCCCCTAAGCAGGCTACGAAGGGCGGGCAGTCCCTGCTCTACGGTGTGGACGTGTCCGAACATCAGAACGGGATGTCTCTCAAGCGCACTAAGCAGGAGGGTTTCGACTTTGCCATCCTGCGACTGTGCGACGGCACCTACCGCGATAAAACCTTCCGCTCGCACCTCGCGGACGCGGAGGGCGCGGGGATGCTCGTCTCCGCCTACTGGTATCTGCGCGCACCCAGTGAGGGTACCAGCATCGCCCAGCAGGTGGATGTCATCGACCAGCAAATGGGCGGGCGCCGTGACTTAGGCGTGTGGATCGATGTGGAGTCCGTGGACAGCGCGGGCCGCAAACTACTCACCGAGAAGGATGTGTGGGCCGCTAAGCGGGAGCTGGAAAAGCGCGGCTACCACGTACCAGGCATCTACAGCGGCGCGTGGTACTGGGAGAAAATGCCCGGCGGCGAGCCGTCCATGAAGGGCCTAGGCCACCTGTGGGTGAGCCATTACGGGCGGAACCGACGCGGGCCCGCCTCCACCACCTACCACGCGGACGGCGGCGCAAATCACCCCGGATGGTCATACCCACTGGGTGACCGGAAGCCCGACATTTTGCAATTCGGGTCGAACGGCGAAGTCGCCGGCCGCTTCCCCGTCGATGTCAACGCCTTTAAAGGCTCCCGCGACCAACTCAAGCAAATCTTCACCGGCAAAAACACACAGAAAGGCCCCCTCATGGCATTGACCGACCAGGAGCAGCGCGAGCTGCTCGACAAGACCCGCGACATCCACCACGAGCTCACGCACCGATTCCAGACCCGCTACAAGAGCGTGGACGGGGAGCAGTCCGGCTTCCGCGACACCCTCGTCGGCTACGTCCTCGAACTCGACCGGAAGGTCGAGGATATGCACCAAAATATGGTTCCGACAATTTGGAACGCAATTAAGGAGCTGCTTTCTAAAAAATGATATGCTCACTTTAAATGAACGGCCTCTGCGGTGCTACCAACACCGTTGCAGAGGGCCTCATGGAAGGAGCTTTAAAAAGTAGAAACGCCAGACTTTGCAAGGCATGCAGAAGGACGCATAACAGGGTAGGTAGGCACCCTGAACTAAAGCCCTATTTTCAGAAAATCTCTGACAGTTACTACTCGGAGATTATGAAGTAACTAATCCCCTGGCTAAGTGCCGGGGGTTTTCTAATGTAAGGATCAGAACAATGGCTAACCACGCCCGAACCACCGCTCCGAAGCCCCGCGCAGTCATCGGCACCCCCTGGTGGGTACGCCTCGCTGTCTACGTCGTCGTCGCCGTTGCTGGCCTAGTCCTGACCGTGCTAGGGGTCGCCCAGCCCGAGCAGGTAGACAGCTGGCTAGGCCAGACCGGCAGTATCGCCGCACTCGTCGGCGGCCTGCTAGCCGCCGTGAATACGGGCCGCGAGTCCGACGAAAAGCCCGTAGGTGTGCCGGTGCAGGCCAGCCCGCAGCAGGCGGGGTACCTCGACCACACTGAGCCGGCGCCGGCTACGCCCCGATTCTCCGCATACTACTAGCCCGACTCACCAACCGATAGGAGGGGTGACCAAATGCCACCAAAATGGCTAACCTCGGACGCCGTAGGCCTAATCATCATCGGTGCCGCGACCATACTGCGCGGCGTGTCCTACCTACCCCCACTAGTCAATACTGACCGGCGGGCAGCTCACCTGCTGGAGCACCTCGCGGCCCCGAGCACCTGGGCATGGGTATGGATCGCCGTCGGGGCCCTAGCCCTTACAGCCGCAGCAGCCAGCCGCCTACGGCCCCTAGCCGTCGGCGCGAGCATCGGCATCTATATCATGTGGGCGACGAGTTTCACCCTCATAGGCGGCCGTGGATGGGTGTCCGCACTCTCCTACGGATCGGTCGCGCTCCTCTCCCTATGGGCATTTAGTCGCGGCCGAATGATGGAGGTGCCGCCCCTGCCGCTGATGGAGGAGGCGCGGGCTCGTGGAGATAAGTAGCGAAATCTTCGTCCTGCTAGGCAGCTTGGCGGCGTCGGGCCTCGGATACCTCGGGGTCAAGACCACCGCCCGCTCGAATGTGAGGGAGAAGATCATTGAGGCAGATAAACCCGACTGGGCAGGATTCACAGACCGGATCACTGAGCGACTCGACGCGCAGCAGGTGGAGTTGAAAAATCAGGCCGACCAGATTATTAGCCTGCGCTCACGCGTGGAGACGCTACAAGAAACGATCGAGTCGACCCGCCGGAAGTATTGGGCAGCGATCGGTGGAATCCGCCGCATCGCCAGTCGAGATCAAACCGCGCTGGATACCGCCCGACTCCCGCCAGATGTGCAAGAAGACGTGCTCAACGGCTAACCCCCGCCCTCGTGGTGGGGGTCTTTTTTCATGCCTTAAACTTCCCCGTCCAGTAGTAGTTCCACCCCGTCTCGAATCATGGCCTCTTGGAGAACGCGTCGTTCCCACCCCATCGGCCGGTGAGGTAGCTGCTGTTCTTCCTTATCCTCCGGGTAGATGGTGATGGAGGCGGGCCGGTCTGCCCGTGCGGTCATTTCGTCCACATCCGCCTCGAAGGCCTCTACCAGCTGCCGGAGTTCTAGGGCCACGCCGCCGGGGATGGGGGAGGACCCGCCCACCCATCGGCGGATCGTCCGCTCGGTGACGTTGAGCTCGACCGCCAGGTCAGTCAGCGACAGGCCTAGGTAGTGCTGGGTGGCTTGCAGCTGTCCGCGAGTAGTCGGCTGGGGCATGTCGTGGGTGGTGTGCCAGGACACGGTGGGGACGTCCCAGACTTTGCAGGCGAGGGCCTCCAGCAAGTCCTCGTCCAGGGGGCGCGGGGTGGCGGGCTTCTCGTCCTCGTCGAACTCGGACTCGTCCAGCGGATAGACCGCCTGCACCTGGTCTTGCCAGTCGTCCATGTTTTTGCCGCTGTCTAGGGCCTCGTCGATAAGCAGCTTGCGCAGCTCCTCCAGCGACTCGCCCGTGGCCTCATGGGCGAAGCCGGACTTTTCTGCGGAAATGATGATGGTCATGTGGAGGTCTCCTTCTTATGTATGGCTGTGTGGTTTATGTATCTTCCCACAACTTCCCACAACTTCCCACAGTGTTAAGTTGAGTGGGAAGCTAGTGTGAAGCTGGGTCTTAGGCTGCTGCGTAAGCCAGGGGCTTAAGTTCGTCAATGAGCGCGGAGGCCTCTTTGCGGGTGATGCCGTCCAGTTCGACCTGGCGGCCGGCCTTGGCGGCCAAGGAGCGGATGTAGTCCAGCTGGCGTCCGGTCGGCTCCGTGCTCGGCGGGGTATCCGCGCCCGGCTGGCCTAGTAGCAGTTCGATAATCTTCGACGCCATCCAAGAGGAAGCCTGGCCGGTGTAGCAGGCCTCCAGGTCCAACTTGGGGTAGGCGCGCATCCCGACCGTGAGGCCGTCGGTGCCGGCGTAGGCGCCGGTGCGGTGGGCAAGGCTGGCGATGAATCGCTGCTGCTTCTCGGTGATGTTCTTCATGGTGTTGGCCCTTTCTGACCTTGTGGCTGGGACTGCTTCCCTGTGCCTGTATCTCTATTATGCACCATAAAACCCGCAATGTCCAGTCGGGTGGACAAATAGTGGGGAAGAACACACTATAGGGTTGTGGGCACCATACCCGCCCTCCCAAAAATCTGACGACATTTTGACGACAAAAGACCCCAAAAGACCCCTAAAAAGCCCAAAAGATACCCCCGCCAGAAATCGAGAAAACCCCCGCTGGCCAGTGTGTTTACTGGTCAACGGGGGTAATGATTTTGCTCCTCCAACTGGGCTCGAACCAGTGACCCTTCGATTAACAGTCGAATGCTCTGCCAACTGAGCTATGGAGGAATATCCATTCGCTGCAACGACTGCTCGCTGCAACGAGACATAACTATATTAGGAAACCTCCGAATAACACAAATCGCCAGGCAGGAGAGGTTATCTGGAATCGTATTGGCAGCGCGGAATGAGTGGGCTGTGGCAGGTAGATTAGAGGGGTGACTTCTCGGATATCTTTTCACCCGCACACGTGGACTAAGCGGTCCCTGGTGGTGCACACGGACCTGCCGGGGCCGCCGGAATGGGGCCCGGAGAAGCTGTGGCGCCGGCTTCCCGCACGGGCGCAGCGGCCGGTCCGCGTGAGCTTCACGTTTAATCGTGATGTCGCGGTCACGGGTGACTGCTTGGCGTTGGCGCTATCGACGCTGACGGGAAAGAACTTCGAGCGCATCGATTTCGGCTTCGAGGTATCCGCCGGTGTGCGGGAGGCTATTGCGGAGTGGACGCAGGCGGAAGTCAACGCCGAAGGCGCACCCGGCGGGGCGGGTACCGCGCCGGGCGGGGTGACGGAAGCGATCGCGGGCAAGGCGGTGCTGAACTTTTCCGGCGGGTTTGACTCCCTGGCGGCGCGCTACCTGCTGCCGGAAGATCATGAGCTGGTCTCGTTGGATTTCGGCGGAAGGTTTAGCCGCGAGCGGGAGTTCTTTCAGCGCTTCGACCCGATCCGCGTGGAGACCAACGTCGTGCGCACCCCGCTGCGGGCGAACTCTTGGTCGTTTATCGGCCTGGGGACCCTGCTGACCGCGGCCACCACGCGCGCGGAGTACTGCTCTTTCGGTTCCATCCTGGAATCGACCCGGTTCAAGCGGGGCAGCGCCTATGAGAACAACTTCACGTTCCCGCCGTTTGCGGCAGCGGGGATGACGAACGCGGCGCCGACGCTGGGCCTGACCGAGGCCGGCACGGTCTTGGTGCTCGCGCACAACGCGCCCGAGCTGCTGGCAGATTCGCTGCAGTCGCTGGCGGGACCCCGCGAGGAAAAGCTGGTGCGCAAGCGGGCGCTGGTCGAGGCGGTGCTCGCAGCGGCGGGCACGCCGGTGCGCCTTCCGCGCATCGAGATGCCGCCGGAGCCCTATTTCACCTTCGGGGATAACTTCACCACGGACCTGACCGCGATGTACTTGAGTTGGCTGGGGCACCCCGACCTAGCCCGGCAGTTGGTGCGTGGGTTCAGCCAGCAGATCGTGCGCGACGTGCGGGGCATGGATTTTGACTTCATGCGCAAGGCAGACGGGCGGATGTACCGCAACTACCCGGAGCCGCTGCGCGCCACGCTGACCGCGGGGCTGGACAAGGCCGGCATCGAGTACTACTCGGCCCAGGATGAGGAAGCCAACGCGGAGTTCCTGCGCTACTGGCAGGCCTTCAAGGCCAAACAGGCTGGCTAGGGCGTGATGCTGTCGCTGAACATGTCGTCGGCCAGCAGCTCGTCCCAGTGCCCGCCCAGGGAGACGGCGAATTCCAGGATGCCCTGGAGGAGATAGAACGGCGGTGGCGCGTGCCCCGGGCCCCAGTCGCCGACTAGGAAGCGGCGGCGCCCGGCGTGGTCGGCGGTAGCCTCCTTCCAGGGGCGGCAGTGCTGGGTCACGTGGAGCTCATCGTCGCTGCACTGCAGGTAGGCCACGTGGTTCGGAAAGGACTCGGCGTAGAGCGGGGTGACGTCAGTGACGGCGGGGATGTCCTCAATCGGCGCGCCCGCCCAGCTGCTGTCCAGGAAGGCCTTGACGTGACCGGGGTAGTAGCCGGCGATGGTGGTCTGCGGGTTCGCCACGATGGCTAGGGAGCCGGGGAAGCGGTGCGAGTAGTACAACGCGGCAAAGGCCCCGGCGGAGGAACCGTAGAAGATGAGGTGTTCTGCGTTGTCCAGCCCGTCCTGGATGTGGGTGAGGGCGCGGACCAGATCGTCCTGCAGGGGCAGGGACGGCGAACCGGTGAACCACCCGATGGCGGTGCTGCGCCCCAGCATCGGATCGGAGACGAAGACCAGATTGGCGTCCAGATTTTCGGTCAACTGCTGGCCCACAAACAGCGGCAGGCTGGTCGTTGCTGGGTCCGCGGCGGCGTGGAAGACCACGATGGTGGTGGCCGCCTGCCGGTCGACCACCATCAGTTCCAGCAGCGCGTCCTCGTAGCCGATGACCTGGATGCCGGGGGTGAGCTCGGCGTGGCAGAAATCGTCGAGGGACCGGTGGAGCACGGTATCCGCGCGGTAGCGCCGGTAGTTTCTGACGAAAGGCATGCGCACAAGTCTAGCGCTTTGCCTCGTCCACGTGTTCCACCCTGTGCACGCTCGCGAAAACGGGTGCAGCCTTAAACCGCAACCCTGCAGAGGTTGGTGGGCTTCGTTTAAGATGTTCGCAGTTAACATTTTCCTGTGACGCTGTGTTTCAGCGCTTCCCCGAACCGAAAACGAGCCCAGCGATGAACCTTTCCGAACTACGGACCGCCTTGTGGCACCTGCGCAAGGGCGGTTTCCGGCAGCTGGGCCGGCACCTGGAGCACCGGGAGAATCTCCGGCTGAAGGCCTCGCAGGACGCGGCGGACAAGCAGCGGGTAGAGGAGATGAAGCGCGCGGAGCTGCGCGGTTTCGATCCGCTGGACTTCGAGGAGTTCCCGGAAAACACGTCCCGGCCCAAGCCTTTTGGCCATTACCGGGTGGGCGCCATCCTGGATGATTTCTCGCACCTTGCCTGGGGAGGGGAATTCGACCTGGTGCCGGTCTCCCCGGACAACTGGCGCGAGGAGATTGCCGAAGGTATTGATTTCCTGCTAGTTGAGTCCGCCTGGCAGGGAAACTCCGGGGCGTGGCGCTATCAGGTCGTCGGCAGCAACGCCCCCTCGGACAGCCTGCGCGAGTTGGTCGCGCACTGCCGGAGCACCGGCATCCCCACGGTGTTCTGGAACAAGGAGGACCCGGCCCACTTCGAGGATTTCCTCGCTTCCGCGGGGCTCTTTGAGGTCGTCGCTACTACCGATGCCGCCTGCGCGCCCCGCTACCAGGAGGCGCTGCCGGGCAGCCGCGTGGTGGTCGCTCCCTTCGCCGCCCAGCCGCGGGTGCACAACCCCATTCGCACTGGAGTCAGCGGGCGCTACCAGCGCGGGGACCTCTGCTTTGCGGGAACCTATTTCCGCCACAAATTCCCGGACCGCGCCCGGCAGATGGATTTCATCCTGCGCGCCGGGCTGCTAGCTAGCGACAACCTGCATTCGGCGCTGACCATCTATTCGCGCAACCAGGAAGTGGACGAAAAATACACCTTCCCGGAGCCATTCGGCGAGTGGGTCGTAGGCGCGTTGCCCTATGGCCGGATGCTCAGCGCGTACCGCGGCTACAAGGTCTTCCTCAACGTCAACACCATCACCGATAGCCCGACCATGTTTTCCCGCCGCGTGATTGAGCTGCTCGCCGCCGGCACCGCGGTGGCAACCACACCGGCAGAGGGGATATCCCGCCTGTTCGGCCCCGGCGAGGTCTTGAGCATCGACGGCCCCGTGGCACAGCCCGTCGAGGACGCGGAGGAAGCTATCGATGCGGCTGCGGCGAGCATCGAGGCCCTGGTGCGCTCCCCGCTCGCGCGGGACCGGATGGTGCATAAGGCCCAGCGGATCATCTGGGAGGGGCACACCTATACCCACCGCGCCGAGCAGATCGTCCAAGCTGCGGGCCTGCCTGCGGACAACGAATGGACCGGCCGGCCGAAGGTCACGGTCATCATGGCTACCAACCGGCCGGAGCGCGTGGCAGAGGCCTTGGACCAGATCGTGGGCCAGCGCGAGGTCGAGCTAGAAGTCCTGGTGGGCCTTCACGGGATTGCCGCCCCGGAGCAGGTCCCGGATGGGGTGCGCCTGCGCAAGTTTCCCGCGGAGGCGAGCCTGGGCGAGGTCCTCAACGGGCTGGTGGGCGAGGCCAGCGGTGACTACGTGGCCAAGATGGACGATGACGACTGCTACGGGCCGGACTACCTGCGCGACCAGGTCAACGCCCTGCGCTATTCCGGGGCCGACGTCGTGGGCAAGCAGGCGTCCTACCTGTACCTGGCCGACACCAACGAGCTCGTACTGCGCAAACCGTGGCGCGAGCACCTGTGGACCGACCTGGTCCTGGGCGCGACGCTGACCGGCAGGAGGGAGACATTTGTGGAGCATCCCTTCCGGGAGCTCGGCAGGGGCGAGGACACCCAGTTCCTGCGCGACGTGGCCGCCGCGGGCGGGAAGATTTATTCGGCCGACCGTTTCAACTACATCCAGGTCCGCGCCGCCGCCGGGCACACCTGGGACGTGGAGGCCTCGGCGCTGAAGCGCAACGGGATCGTGGAAAGCTACGGGCTCAACCGGGACCACGTCTTCGTGGGCCGGGAAGCAGACGAGGACTAGGGCAGGGGAGAGTACAACATGTTTTTCATCGGACGCACGCGGTACAGCTTGTTCAACCCGACCTCGACGTCGTGGCGGCTGACCCAGCAGGACGGCGCTGCGACCGCGGGCGCTAAAGCTAACGCGAAAACCGCGAAGAGCGTGGAGAATTACAAGAAAGAGCTCTACGCCCCGGCCCGCTTAGACCTGCGGGAGGAAATCTTCATCCAGCACACGCTGCCGGCCTTGGCCGCGGCCGCGCGGGATTTCGACGTGGTGCACGTGGTCTCCTACTCGGAGTCGCTGCCGGAAAAGTACCAGCGCAGCCTGGCCGAGGCGGCGCAGCGCTACGATTTTCTGCACCTCGACAAGCGGCCCGACGGCAAGGCCGGGACCCCGTTGGCAGAGATCGCGCGCGAGCACGTGGCCGCGGGCGAGGCCTTCGGACAGTACCGGCTCGACGATGACGACGTGCTGAGCACCGAATACTTCGCCACCATGGCGCGCTACGTGCGGCCGGAGTACTGCGGGATGGCCGTCAGCCTGCCGCTCGGGGTGGAGGGCATCCTCCACCGGGGTCGCGTGACGAACCTGCGGCAGGCGCATTTCCCCATGAACTCCATGGGGCTGATGTACGTCTGCCAGTTCGCCGAGGACGGGAAGCTGCAATCGCCCCGGCCGGCCCCGCACAACATGGTGGACCGGAAAAGCCCGGTCATCCTGGACTCGCGCAAGCTGGGGTATTTCCGCTTCAACCACCTGTCCCAGGACAACGTCCTGCGCGCCAAGGACGGGCCCTCCATGTCGGGCCTGGTCAAGGCGATGTCCAAGTACCCGCGCTTCGAGGACGGCGAATCCCTGGGGCGCCTGTTTCCCACGGTGGCACCGCTGGTCGTGGACGAGCGCACTGCCTCTGCCTTGCCCCGCCCCACCCTGGTCTGGACAGCCGCCCGGCTAGCGATGCCCCGGCCGCTGCAATCCTTCCGCCTGGAGCTTGATCATATTTTCGCGCCGACCGCCCGGCCCCACCAAGGGCTGGTCACCCTGGACATCCAGACCGCCGACGGGCGCCCAGTCCCCGGCGGCGCCTCGCTGCCGGGCGTGCCGAAGTCCGCGCAAGCGGAGGTGGGCTACTACAAATACCTGGACTCCCGCCCGGGGAGCGGTTCCAGCACGGTGGAGGTTTTCCTCCCGGATGGCTACCGCGTGGTGGGGATGGGGGTGCGCCGCTTCGGTAAATCCCTCCCGTTTTTCCTTCGGAGTGCCGAATTGAGCTTTCCGAGCGAGCAATCGGAAGTAAGGTAGGAAAAGTGGTTACTAAAAAATCTAGATAATCTTTGGTTGATACTGAGCCACCGGCCCAGTACTTGAGAAAGCCAGACATCCGTCCGTGAGAGAAAGCACCTAGTTTGCCGTGAAGATCCTTGTCCTTTCCCAGTACTGGTATCCGGAAAACGGGGTACCGCAGCGGCGGTGGGCGTGGCTCTCGCGGATCCTCATTCGCAACGGGCACCAGGTCACCGTCATCGCGCCGCCCCCGCACTACCAGCGCAAAATCTCTCTCCGGCAATGGCTGGACCAGCGCAGTTTCCGCTCCGCGCAGCACGCCGAAGAAGGCCCGGCAGGGGAGCGGATCATCCGCTCGGGGTTCTTCCCCGCGGGCCGCTCGTTGACGCAGCGGATTTTCAACCAGGCATCGGTAGCCGCTTCAATGGTGCTGATGCACCTGAACCCCTCCCACCAGGTCCGCAAACTGCGGCCGGACTTGGTCATCGGCACCGTGCCGGCCCTGCCGACCTCGGCGGTGACGCGGCTGGTCGCGGGTATCCACCGGGTGCCCTACGTTCTCGATTTGCGCGACGCCTGGCCGGATCTGCTGCGCGAGAGCCGCGACTGGAATTCCGGGACCGGACGGAGGACCCTGCGCGAAAAGATCTTGAGCCGCGGGCCGCTCCAAGTGCTGACCAAGGCCACCGAGAAAACCATGTACTCGGCGCTGCGCAAGTCCGTCGGCGTCATCACCACCACACAGCGCGAGAGCGACTACCTGGCCAACTACTTCGCCCGGACCATGCCGGGACCCAAGCCGGAGCTGACCACCATCCGCAACGTCTTCGCGCCCCGCTCGGACTACGACCGGCAGGTCAGCACACCGCGCGAAGGCGGCCTGAACGTCCTGTACGCCGGGACGCTGGGGCGGGCCCAGAAGCTGGAAAACGCGCTGGAGGCCGCCAAGATCGCCCGGGACAAGGGCCTGGACGTGCACCTGCGGATGATCGGCGACGGCGCTACCTGGTTCGCCCTGAATGAGCGCGCGGAAGAATTGGGCCTCGATGTCGAGTTCCACCACCGGCTGCCGGCCGACCAACTGCGGGAATACTACGAGTGGGCGGATACCGCCCTGGTGCACCTGACCGATTGGGACGCCCTGGAGCGCGCTATCCCGTCCAAGACCTACGAGCTCATGCAGTTAGGTATCCACATCAGCGCGGCCGTAGCCGGGGAGGCCGCGTCGCTTATCCACCAGCTGCGCGCCGGCCACGTGATGGAGCCGGAAAACCCGGAGGCCCTAGCGGAGCTGTGGATTAGCCTCGCTAAGAACCCGGAGATGCTCCAGGTCGGGGAGACCGGCAGGAAGTGGGTGGAGCACCAGCGCGACGAGGTGGTGCCGGCCAACCTGCTCGACATCCTCGCCCGGATTGAGCGCAACAACGCCCACCTGCAGCGCAACCGGCAGAACGCGACCAGGTAGGCGGCACATTCACCATGCGTATCAGCAGCCTAGAGGCCTACCAGGCCACAAACAGCACGAAGCTTCAAAACCCGGAGCGCCCCGCCGCGGAGCCCGCGCGCCCGGTGGTAATCCTTGACGACTCCGCGGCGCCGGTCTCCCTGGCCTCCGTTCCCGGGGATGCCATCTTCCTGTCCGGGCTGCCGGACACGTGGCCCGCCGAGGGCGGCCGGCTCATCCTGGTCAATACTCCCGAGCCACTCACCCTGGACGCCGCCTCCCGGTGGCTCAGCGCCGGCCACGCGCAGGCAGAGTACTGGGCAGATACTAAACACCTGGCGCGGATGGTGGGGCTGCTGCGCGCAGACGTCCCGGAAGAGCGCGCGTGCGTGACCGGATTCGAGGCTGAAGGAGGATGGCTGCGGCTGCGCCTAGGCACAGCCTCGGGCCCGACCCGCTCCAGCGAAGACTTCGTGCGGGGGCTAGCCGCCCAGGCGGGGGTCGGCCCGGAGCCCGAGCCAGAGCCTGCCGAGCCGACGCTGTCGGAGCCCAGCCTGGGCTCCCTGGTGGTCAAGAAGGTGGTGCCGCTGGCCAAGCCCATCAAACAGTACCTGCCGGCCACGCTGGTGGCCTACCTCTACAAGGGATTGGAGAAGCTGCGATGAGCCGCGGAGCATTCCAGCCGGGTATCAGCGTCGTCGTGCCCTCGTACCAGGGCCGCGAGCGCTTGCCAGCCGTGGTCGACTCCCTGACGGCACAGACGCTCGCCCCGGAGCTCTTCGAGGTCATCGTGGTGCTCAACGGGCCGGCCGACGGCAGCTACGAGGCCCTGGCCCAGGCGCGCGCGGAGCACCCGGGGCTGAACCTGCGGGTTCTGACTAGCGATGCCCCAGGCGCCAGCCGCGCCCGCAACCTCGGGCTGGCCGCGGTGCGGCGGGAATACGTCACCTTCCTCGACGATGACGACTGCCTCGAGCCGCGTTTCCTCGAGCTAGGGCTGGCCACCGCGGGGCCGGGGGTGGGCGCGCTGCTGCCGATAGTGGACGTGCGCGCCGGGCAGCGCGACGAGTCCACGAGCCTGGGCGTGCGGATTAAGGCCCTGGCGGGGACGACGCAGCTTGCGCGCAGCACCGCCTGGGCCCTGGGCTTTAACGCCTGCAAGGTGGTCCCGAGCGCGGTCCTGACCCGCTACCGCTACGCCGAAGACCTGGCCTCCGGCGAGGACGTGGTCTTCTTCGCGCACCTGCTCAAGCACCCGGACCTGGCCCTGCGCGTGCCGCAGGATCACGCCGGGGCCGCCTACCTGCGCACCCAGCGCGCCGGGTCGGTCAGCCGGCAGGAAAGCTCGTACGAATTCAGTGTGCGCCAGCGCCTGGCCTGCATCGCTAGCCTGCGCGGCATCGATGTCCCGGAGGCCTCCGCAAGAGCACGTGAGAGCCTGGAGGCCGCCCAGTTCTCCTTCGTGCGCGATTACCTGAAGACGAATCCGGAGGACGTGGACGCGGCAATCGCGGAGGCAGTCAGCCTCAAAGTGCCGGGCCTGCCGTGGGCCGACCTGCGCACGGGCAAAGCGCGCCGGCTGGTGATCTCCTATTGCTTCCCGCCCTATGCGGATACCGCGGCCAACGTCGTGGCCAAGCACATCGCCGCACGCGGCGAGCTCGTCGACGCCATCTTCGCCGATATGTCCCGCGTGCGCTCGCAGGATCCGTCGACGCAGCTTATCGTCGAGCCCTACCTGGCCCAGCGGACCGAGATCCGGGTCGATCCTTCGTTCGCGGCCTGGCCGCTGATCTCCAGCTTTGCCCGGAAGGCCGCGCGGGTGGCCGGCAAGCGGATGAAATCCGCCCACCCCTACGAGGAGATGTACTCGCGTGCCCTGTGGTCCGGCTCCCACGTGGCCGCGGCCTTGGTCAAGCTCAAGCACCCGGGGCTTTACTGGGAGGCGGAATTTTCCGATCCCCTGCGCTTCGGCGTGGACGGCGAGCCCCGGGAAGGAGCTATCACCCCGGGGCTGACCACGCTGCAGCTGCGGCGGGCGGTCTCTTCCAGCCGGTGGCCGGGTCTCGCCCTGGAGACCCACTTCGCCCTGACTGAGGCCGTGACCCTCATCCACGCCGACCGCCTGGTCTTTACCAACGCCAACCAGCGCGAGGTCATGCTGGCCCCGTACCCGGAGGGGCTGCAAGAAGAAGCGCGGGCGAAATCCGTCATCCGGCCGCACACCCCGCCGCTGAGGGAGCTGTTTTCCTTGGGTGACTCTAAGGCCCAAGCGGTTCCAGATAAGATCAACATCGCCTATTTCGGCAACTTCTACGCCAACCGTGGCATGGGCCCGGTCTTGCGGGCGCTGGCCATCCTGCCGGAAAACGCGCGCCAGCGCTTTGTCCTGCACATCTACTGCGGCAACCCCGCGGCCGTCGATGCCCTCCGGTGGCAGCAGGCCGCCGAAGCACCCGGAGCGCCCGTCGATGTGCGCGCCTACCCTTACGCGGATTACCTGGACTTTTTGGCTACCACGGAGGACTACGACGTGCTGCTGGTCAACGACGCGGAGACCACCGGGTCCGCCTTCGCCGTCAACCCGTTCCTGCCGTCGAAGTACTCCGATTATTCTGCCTCCAGCACGCCGGTGTGGGGGATTGTCACCGCCGACTCGCCGCTGTCGCAGCTACCGCTGGACTTCTACAGCCCATCCGGCGACACGGACGCGATAGTAAAAACCCTTTATCATTTGCTAAAGGAAGTTGACTAGACTGGTTGAAGTTTCAAGTGAAAACAAAGAGGTACGTCAAGACAATGAGGCAACGGAAAGGGGGCCTAGGTAAATGAGTCGTCACCGAAAGCGGGAGAACTCCCGGAGCGTCGATTATTTCCAGAAGCTCAACGAGCAGATCACCCATTCCGACGGTCCGGTCCAGATCGTGTCCCCGGAGGGGCTGAAACCGCTCAACCCCCGGCCCAGCCTGCCCACCTATATCCAGCAGCTCTGGGAACGCCGCTTCTTCGTCATCGCGGAAGCCCGCTCCAAGGCCCTGCGCTCCACGCGCGACTACCGCCTGTGGAAGCTGTGGCTGGTGGCCAACCCGATCCTGGACGTGGCCTTCTACGGCTTCCTGTTCGGCTACCTGTTCAAGACCTCCCGCGGCATCGAGAACTTCATTGGCTACCTCATCCTCGGCATCATGTTCATGCGCATGATTACGGGCCTGTTCTCCGCCGGCAGCGGCCTGATTACCAAGTCCCGCGGGATGATCCGCACCTTTGCCTTCCCGCGGGCCTCGCTGGCATTCTCGCAGACCCTGCGCGCCGGCATCGATAACCTCCTGCCCGCGCTCATCGGCATGATCCTGGCGTTCTTGGCGCAGTGGGGCACCCCGCCCAACTGGACCATCATCCTGGTGGTGCCGCTGTACCTGATGCTGCACATCTTCGGCTGTGGGCTGATGATGATCGTGGCGCGCCTGACCGCCGAAATCCCGGACGTCAAAGCCCTCATCGGCATTGTGACGCAGGCGTGGTTCTTCCTGTCCGGCGTGATGTTTTCGTTGGATCGTTTCTCCCACACGCCGGCCGTCCAGGAGCTCATGTCGCACAATCCGGCATACATCTTCCTCACGGCGATCCGTGATTCGACCATCTACGGAACCTGTCCGGCTCTTTCCACGTGGCTGACCTTGCTGGCCTGGACCGTCGGCACGTTCGTGGTGGGCTTCATCTACTTCTGGGGAGCGGAGCACAAATATGTCCGACTTGCATAAGACCGACCAAGCAAAGACCGCCACTAGCACCGCGGCGACGAGCGAGGCGAACGCGGACGACAACGTCCACTACGTGGAGGAAGCCAACGTCGTCGTCCAGAACGTCTCGAAGCGCTACGTCATCAGCCAGTCCCGCTCCGACGACGCCCGGACCGTGCGGGCGGGCAAGAACAAGATGGTCGTCGACGCGCTGACCGATGCCTCCTTGGTCGCCGCGCCCGGCGAGTCCGTCGGCATCATCGGCCTGAACGGCTCCGGCAAATCCACGCTGCTTAACCTCATCGCCGGGGGCGAGTCACCCACCAGCGGCAAGATCCTGGTGCGCTCGCAGCCGATGCTGATGGGGGTCAGCCCCGCCCTGCAGAGGTCCCTGTCCGGGGAGACGAACATCTACCTGGGCTGCCTGGCGCTGGGCATGAAACCGGAGGAGGCTCGCGCGCAGATCCCGCTCATCGCCGAGTGGACCGAGCTAGGCGATGCCATCAAGCGCCCCATGTCTACCTATTCCTCCGGCATGAGCTCCCGCCTGGGCTTTGCCATCTCTACCGCCGTCAAGCCGGATATCCTCCTCATCGACGAGGCCCTATCCACCGGCGACGCCGCCTTCGGCGCCAAGGCGAAGGCGCGCATGGCCGAGGTCCTAGAGCGCGCCGGCAACCTCTTCCTCGTCTCCCACTCCATCGGGCAGGTAGAGAAGAACTGCCAGCGCTGCATCTGGATCAGCAAGGGACACATCATCGCCGACGGGCCCACCGACGTGGTCTCTCCCCAGTACCACGAGTGGGCACGCCTGATGGGCAAGGACAACAAAGATCCCGCGCACGAGTACCTCCAGGAAGTCACCGCGGCTTACCGGGCTCCGAACGTCGTTTTGGGTTAAACGGAGGTTCCCCAGTTACCTCACGAGGGTGAGATACCTTGTGTATTCTAAATTAGCAGTTGAAATTAGTCTGGATAATTGTGGAAAGGCCCAGGATGAGTGTTCTAGGCAAAATTCGCCACGGTAAAGCATTGACGCTGCTTCTAGCCGTGGCGTTTGTGCTGTTTGCAGTGGCTTTCGTCGTGCCGCAAGGCGTCGTGGAAACCATCTTCGCTCTGGCCGGTGGCCTTGTCGCTCTTATTTTCGCCGTGGGGTTTTTGTCTTGGGCAAAGCAGTCAGTGGGTGAACTTCGGCAATACTTCCGTCAGGTGGATGCTCGCCTCAAGAACCTGGATCCGCATATTTCGAACGCGGCCTCGCAAAGAAATACGGTCATTGAACAGCTCCAAGCGCGTACTGGCAAATCTAGTGCGCCCGCAAATCCAGTGCCTGCAGATGCTCCAAATAATACTTCGCCGTTCGAAGCTGAAGCAGGAAGTGTATACGCTGCCGGAGCGATCCCTGCATCCTCTGTGCAGCGGTCGAATGCGCCGGGAGTTATCGGTCGTGGGGCAGCCGCCATCAGCGTAACTAGCGATAAATATCAGAATTTCAGTGCGGTCTTCGACTCCTCCGATGATCGATGGGCTAAACGTGTAGCGGTCATTGGGACAACTGAATTGATGTCGGATCTGTCTGATTCGGTAGACCTAGAGACGCTCGAGCCGAATCAAACCCGGCGCGCAGTGGCTGCCCCACAGGACTACGTGATTATCGAAGAAGAAGCTTTCAATAAGGGGGCGTGGGCGCACGGGCTCGAGTCTTTCCGCTTGCAAGCATTCCTCGAGCTAATGGAGTCATTGAACCTAGCGAAGAAGCAAGGGGCCATTGTGCTCGTCCTTGCCGGAGCCGAGGTCACGACCTTGACACATTCGTTGCGAGAGGCAGCAGACTACGTAATTGGTGACGGCGAAGATGATAGGTCGCAGTTGGAAGGCTTGGCGATTTACGCCCAGCTAGAGAACTATCTGGAAAAGGAGAGCACACTCAATGTCTAAGGCTGCTGTATACGCTGACATTAACCCCAATATTATTGACGGCTCTTCCATCTGGATGATGTCGATCACCGAGGTCCTTAGCCGAGTCTTCGACGAGGTTTGGCTGGTTTTGAAGACTGAACCGACCGACAAGAAGCTGGTATCAGCGGTTTCGGTCTTGGACAATGTAGCCATTGACTACGTGCCGAATCCTTCGAGCGGGGAAATTAGCGTCCGCGATATTGGGCAGTGTGCTGCTCGCGTGAAGGAAATCCACGCTGCGGAAGGCCTTGATGCCGTTGTGGTCCGCGGCCTCGAAGCGTGTAATGCATTTTGCAAGGATCAGGGGCTTAGCGAAATCCTATGGTCCTACGTCACTGACCTGCCATTTCCGCCGAGCAAGCTATCCGCTAATGGCTTGAACCGTCTAGAGCGCGTTGCTTCTCGCTCAGCTGGCTTGTTCTCGCAGACGGAGACTTCCCGCTCCTATTTCGAAGCCCTTGCGCCTTCGGCCCCTGGGAAAACCTACCTCCTTCCTCCCATGATTCCCGACAAAGCCTTTGCCGACATGACACAAGATAGTGCGGGGAATGAGGGACCACTGGAGATCGTCTACGCGGGTAAATTCGCCAAGGACTGGAAGACCTTGGAGATGCTGGAGCTGCCGGCCAAACTCCAGGAGAGGGGAGTGCGTGCCCACCTGACAGTCATCGGAGCAAAGATCAATCGGGACAAGGACGATCCGAGCTGGAGTAGTCGAATGGCCCAGGCACTTGAGTCTGCCCAACGCGGGGAGTACCCCGGAGTCACGGCAGTAGGTGCGGTCGCGCGCGAAGAGTCTCTGCGCATGATTTCGGAGGCAGATCTGGGAATCGGGTGGCGTACTTCAAAGCTGGACTCCAGCATGGAGATCTCCACAAAGGCCTTGGAATACGCAGCAGCCGGCACTCCGCCGGTAATTAACCGCAATGGCGACCATGAGCTCCTCTTGGGGGCTGATTATCCCTTCTTCGTTAACGCACAGACTGACGTTGACCTGCTAGCCGAGACCATTGCGACGAATCTTGGCTCAGTCCCGCAGGTTCAAGACTCTGTCCAGCGTGTGGTTCACCAATACTCGATGAGCTCTGCTGTACAACGCTTGCGCGACGTCTTTACCCGCGCGATGGTCTTGCGCAATGATAAAGACGACGAAAATGCGTATGAGCCGACGAAGCTACTGGTGGCATCCCACGACCTCAAATTCGCTGGCGAACTGCTTTCTCGGCTGCTCAAGGATCCTCGCTTTGAGATTAAGTTCGACCATTGGGAGTCGCTACACAAGCACGATGAGGCACAAAGCAACGAGCTAGCCCAATGGGCCGACGTCATCTTCTGCGAGTTCGCTGGCCCAAACTTGACGTACTATTCAAACCACAAGGCCGAAGATACTCGCCTTATTGCTCGCCTCCACGGATTCGAAACACGCAATCGGGCTCCCTGGTTCGCCGACGCGAACTTAGAAGCAGTTGATTCTGTGCTCACGGTCTCGGAGCACTATCGACGGGCCACCATTGAATTCCTTCCCGAACTAGACGGCAAGGTCCAGGTGGTCCCGAACATGATTGACACCAAAGACTTTTCGCGCCCGAAGGGGCCAGATGCTCGCTACCACTTAGGCCTCGTTGGGATGGTGCCGTTCTTGAAGCGCCCCGACAAGGCTTTGGATCTGCTCAGCAAGCTACTACAACAGGACGACCGCTACTATCTCCACATCAAGGGGCGAATGCCTTGGGACTACCCCTACGTGTGGAAAGACAACCTACAGAGGCACAAATACCTCGACTTTTTCGCACGCCTACGAGAAGATGAGCTTCTTTCCAGCCACGTTGTTTTCGAACCGTTCAGCACGGACATTGCTTCCTGGTTGCGAGGAATCGGATTCGTCCTTTCACCCAGTGATGAAGAAAGTTTTCACCTCGCCCCAACCGAAGGCATGGCCTCCGGAGCTGTGCCAATAGTCTGGAGTCGTGCCGGCTCGATGGACGTCTTTGGCAGTGACAATGTCTACGAAGATCTTGCACAAATGGCCGAAGTCGTTCTATCCGCCCGCTCTTTCGAACGTTTCAAGGAAATGAGCTTCAGAGCCCGTCAAAATGCGGCGAAGTGGAACACGGACAGTATTTACACCCAGTGGGCCGGTATTCTCTCTAAAGACTTCTAAGGTAGGCAATACCTAAGCTGCGTTTGTCCTAGACCGGTCTCCTCTCTCGAAAGAAATAAATGAGTATTTTCTTATTAGCTATCCCCAAGGAACGCCAGCGCGAAGGCGGATCCGAGCAACGTGTGAAACAGAGCTCGGAGTTTTTGCGGCGGGTGTTTACAACCTATCGTGCCGTGGTCGGTAACCACTACGGAGCTGAACCGAAAATCGTACCACCGGGAGCTGATGGTCTGGCGTCCATTCTTACCTGGGCTCGTGACAAGGAACCCAATTCTGTACGCAAGAAGAAGGATTGGTGGGCCTATTCCTCGGGCCAAGACGTTGGCGAAGATCTGATTCACTATGTAAGCCGACGTGGCGAAAAGCTCGTTTTCACCGACCCGCTGTGGGGTTCGTACGTTGCAGTTTTTGGTGAGCGATACCGCGACTGCGTGACAATTTGGAACACCGTGCCTGCTCTGGAAACTGCGCACTACGCAGAGAACGAAGACTTCGTAGTGGTCTCAAATCGCCCACTACTAGCAGCTCTGGCTCGCGTCGAAGGAGTCCTGGCAGATGTGAAGCTTTCGGACGATTATTTGGATGAGTACGTGCTTTTTGGGTACAACGTGAGTTCAGCGTCGCCTTATGAAAAGGTATCAACACTTGCGGTAGATCAGGCCTTGGAAATCCGTGCTGGGCGTATTCGGATTATCGATGCTCCTGCGGGGAACCACTCACGGTTAGACAAGTTTCATACAGAGGAAGAAGGCGGCAAAGCCTTGGCATCTGCCCTCCAGGATGCGACGGAGCGTGCTTTTCGGGACTTCGGCGGCGGAGACGTACAACTACGCATGAGCGGGGGAAAAGACAGCCGCATCCTCCTGGGATTGTTGAGTAACCGAAAACTTCCACTGTATGCGGTGACTTACGGGCGTCCTTATGACGAAGAAGTTAGGGTGGCGCAAACCTTGTGCTCCCTAGCAGGAACTCCACTGCATGTCACAGCACCTAAGGAAGTTGATCTATCCGCAACGTCGGATAAGGTAGATAGGATAATTAGGCTTTCCGATGGTGTGCCTCCTTCGGAACCGCACACGGCTTTGTACGAAGGTTCTAGCCCTCGGCATGACGGTGATCCTATCGTTCTTGGGCAGTGGCCGCTCATGAAAGGCGGACAGGCTAACAAGTTGTCCTACACCCCACAGTCGTTGAAGAATGCGCTCCGCCGGCAAGCGACCTGGCTTGCTGCTGATTCTCTAATAGAGGGATATAACCAGTTCCTAGAGCAGTGGGCGAGCGACGTTGCTGTGAACCAATCGATTGAATACCTTTACCTTTTCGCACGGAGTTTCCGGTCTGGACGTTGGCTTCAAGGGCATATCAACCTCTACGAGCGGGATGCGGTAATAGCCTATCCCATTGCAGATGCCGAGGTTGCAGCTGTATCGGATGCTCTGACGATGTCAGAGAAAGTGTCGGAACGTGCATTGTTTAGGGCGCTGGAGCTTATTTGGCCCGCTGGAAACCGAGTCCCTCTTTCAAATGGCGGCAGTTGGTTGTTTGAGTCGCGAGGGGCAGACGAAAAAATAGGCCGAGATAGTTACGAGCAGCGTCAAAGTGCAGTTCCTGAGTTTGTTGACTCCAAAGATACGTATGTCGATGAACGATTGAAGACACTTAAGCCACGAGAATATACCGAAACGCTCGCGCGAGAATTAGCGGCCGAGTTACTAGAGTCGCCGAATCTTGAGAAGCTTAAATCCAAGACACAGCCTACATTTTGGCGGATCCTCGAGGACTTCTCGAAGGGCGCTGCCCTTGAGATCCCGGCGCACTCATCGCGACGTGAGATGATCAAGTTGATTTGGCGTCTCTACGTCGTCGACCGATGGATGCGCGGGCTATGGCTGAATGTAGCCAACGGTTCAGCTGAGAGCTAAGCACAGCCTTCGAACGAGGAAATAGTCTTCCACTCTTACGAGAGAATTGAGGTAAAGGACATGGAACGACCGAGGTCATTGGCACGATGGAAGAAGCAATACTCCTACGAAGGAGTGTCGCAATTTCTGGGCTCGCAGATTTGCGGGTAACCCCAAGAGGTACTATGCAGTTGGTATGGACTGCGGAAGCTGCATTGACTGTCAGTAGCGCGAATACGAGGAGTGAAACATGGTAAATAATTGGAGCATAACGTCTTTTGCCCATTACATGAATTCGCTTTTAAAGCGGTATTTTGCTCAAGAAAACCTCATTTCTTCCGGAGCTGTCGAGCTACGGGCAGCTTGGAGAACGGCTCAGTACGTCTACTGCGTATTCTCAGTAATGTCCACGAAAGGACTTGCGTATGTTGGCATGGAAATGCCCCCAATACCGAGTACTGGGGGAGTCTCATCGGAAGAAGATACTGCTGTCAAGGCCTGGGCAGATCAGCTTGCCGGTGATCCATTCGCCGGGGATTTAGACTACGGTTGCGGAGATAAAATAAAATGGCTCGGAACCGTTAGCGACAACACGCCTCAACGCTTTATAGAATTGAGGAGAGCGAAGGCAGACAAAAAGATGGGCACAGAGCTTTATATTCCACGAACCGGCCACGGTTAATCATTTACCCCCTGCCTCACCGCGCCTATTTTAATCTATGTTTTTCTCCATATTGAACCACTGGGGAACCACGTCGCTGCCATCATTGGACTCACGTAGCGGGAACATTGTCTTCACTCCACGTAGCTCTAGTCCTCCAGGGACCCACACTGTAGTTTCTATTACTGCTCGAAGTTCAAATGATCTTCCAGTTCCAACCTTTTTTCCATCATTAGTGCGGACAGCCTCATAGATAGGAGTTTCATAGATACGGTCGGTACCTTCCATCCTCGCTTCGCAGAGCCCTTTAAAGTACTTGTTTATCGTATATAGGTTCCAAATTCCGTGCTTATGCCTGATCTTGTCATAGCCCCAAGGACCCCCTTTTCCCCTTTTAGCATCCGGGGTGTACCAACCGCGTCGTAGTACCACAGGGGTCCCGCACCTGTCCCATATCCTAGAGCGCTTAGCGCTCGTAGAGCGTGGTCAGCATAGAAAAGCCGCCGAGTTTTCGGCGGCTTTTGGCTGTGTCAGGTAATCGCTATCCTCCCGGGCAATCTGCCGAGATTCCGTGGTGGCCTCGGGAAAAAGCACGTACAGGGCGGGGCTGTCGGGCACGAAAAATTCAGGGGCAAGCGTGCGGCGCAGCCGTACGCGCGGCAGCGCCAGGTGTCGACGCAGACGGCGACGGCGGCTGACTTGGTTATCGCTGACTTTGAACGCGGCTAACGCCAGCCAGCGCGCCCGCCCCGTCGTCCGGGGCGCTCTATGCGCTCTTGAGCGTCGAGCACATCACCCAGGCGTGGTGCAGGCGTCTCAGAACGCGGAGAATCGCTGGGGCTACTTAGGTCCGATCCCCTTCCAGGTCAAGGAAGCTGAAATAGGGGACATCCTCAACAGTTTCTCCAACAATCCCGAAGACCCTATTGCTGATTTTGTCGAGATCTTCCTCGTTCTTTTTTCGGACAGGGAAAACAAACTCTTGCTTTATTACGTAAGCTCGAAGATCCTCAAAATCGCCCCTACCTGCTGCTTCGATAGCTAGATTATAGTCGTCTTCTTCGGTTTCCACTGCAACGGGAGAAAAGTCATCCAATTCGTGAAATTCTTGAGCGAAGGAACTTTTAAACCGCTTTATCAGCCTTTCAAGTTCCGGTTGAGAGCAGTACAAATGCAGCTCTTCAACGAATTTCTGCTCAACTATTCCGTCCTCGAAGGAGTTTGCCGTCATGAAGAAACCTTTTCGCTCGCTATCCGCAGTCGCTATTAGCCTAATGATCGCCCTTTCCGGGGCGCAGGGAACAGCCAGCGCTACCCCAGCCACTTTGAGGTTACCCTCGTTTAGTGGACACCCTATTGGTGCGGATCTTGTGTCCGTAGGAGAGGATGTTCATTGTGAGTCAACAGCGCAAGAAATACACGCCGGAGTACCGGTG
>NZ_JBPPVW010000003.1:0-218627 GCF_053546955.1 Corynebacterium sp. 32222D000AT
GCCTTTCCGTTCGACTTGCATGTGTTAAGCACGCCGCCAGCGTTCGTCCTGAGCCAGGATCAAACTCTCCACAAAAAAGGCTCGTGAAAAGCCCAAACCTAACAAACAAAACCAACACACAACACACAAAACAGTGCGTTGCATACTGACCAAAAAGAATTACTACAAAGAAAAAATGAAAAATTCACAAAACATGAACAATCACATCAATGCAGCCAGAAAGAAAAATTATATTTCAATGACACCCCAACTGAAAGCGCCATCCGGCACACACCAACACAACCATCCACACAAATGCAAAAAGTACATTGGCACACTATTGAGTTCTCAAACATCACTGGCACGCCCCAACAATCAGTAACAACCAACTGCTCAAAGCGGCTTGTTCAACCTTACTCACAACCGTAAACAAAGTCAAACACCGTCACCGCCCGTTAACCTCTCAGCTACCTCGCGGCGACTGGGATTAATTTACACACAGTCCCCGAAAGACACAAATCCGCCGGTCACCGGTAAAATCCGGGGCCGACGGATAGGGGCTTTGAGCGTTAGTACCGCTCCTCTTCCTGGGTCCGCTCCACCTGAGCGCCCAGCCGGTTCAGGTTCTCCACGAAGTTCGGGTAGCCGCGGTCGATATGGAAGACGTCGTGGACCACGGAGACCTCGTCCGCACACAGGCCCGCGAGAACCAGGCCGGCGCCGGCGCGAATATCGGAGCTCCAGACGTGGGTCGAAGACAACCGCTCCTGCCCCCGGACGATGACGTGGTGACCGTCGACTTGTGCGTCCGCCCCGAGGCGGAGCATCTCGTCCACAAAACGGAAGCGGGATTCGAAGACGTTCTCGGTGATCATCGTCGTGCCTTCGGCCACCGCCGACAGGCCAATGGCCATCGGCTGCAGATCGGTCGGGAACCCCGGGAAAGGCAGAGTGTTGAAGTTGACCGCCTTCGGGCGCCCGTCCATACGGACCCTAAAGCCGGTCTCGTAGGTCTCCACGTCGGCGCCCGCGGACTTGAGCTTTTCCAGCGGCAGGTGCAGGTGCTTCGGCGCAATCCCGCCCACAGTCAGATCGCCGCGGGTCATGGCAGCGGCATAGGCCCAGGTGCCGGCGACGATACGGTCGCCCACTACCTCGTGCTCGGTGGGCTGCAACTTGTCCACCCCCTCAATGGTGACGGTCGACGTCCCCGCCCCACTGATACGCGCGCCCATGGAGTTGAGCATGTCACACAGGTCCACGATCTCCGGCTCGCGCGCGGCATTGTCCAAGACGGTGGTCCCCTCCGCCAGTACCGCTGCGGTCAGAATGTTCTCGGTGGCACCGACCGAGGGGAAGTCGAGCTTGATCTTCGCGCCGTGGAGGCGCTCCGCCTCGGCCACGACGGCGCCGTGCTCAATCCGGGTCTTGGCACCCATCTTCTCCAGGCCCGACTGGTGCATATCCAGCGGGCGGGAACCGATGGCGTCGCCGCCGGGGAGGGCCACCTTCGCCCGACCACAGCGCGAGGTCAGCGGGCCCAAGACGCAAACGGAAGCGCGGAACTGCCGGACGGCATCGAAGTCCGCGTCCGAACGCGGCTGGTCCGGGGTGTCGATGGTGACTACCGAGCCGTCGATAGTGACCTCGCAGCCCAGCCCCTCAAGAACCTTCTTCATGAGGGGTACGTCCAGAATCTCCGGACAGTTAGTCAACGTCGTGCGGCCCTCCGCCAGCAGGGCGGCCGCCATCAGTTTCAGCACACTATTTTTGGCGCCGTCGACCCTCACAGAACCCTGCAGGCGGGCGCCACCGGTGACAATAAATTGGTCCTTCACACCGACCAACTTACAGCCTCTTAGGGCAGTGCGCCGATCCGGCGAGCGGCATTGACCGCCTCGTAACGGGTGTGCGCGCCGAGTTTACGCATCACAGAGCGCAGATAAGACTTCACGGTTTCGGCGCCGATGCCCATTTCTTCCGCGGCTTCGACGTTCGTGTGCCCCAGAGCTACGCAGGAGAGCACGTCGAGCTCGCGGGCGGACAGCTTGGTGGACTGCTTGACGCGGACCGGCGAGACCATCTGGTCGCACAGGGTCTCGAGCTCCTTGCGGAGATCGTCTTCGGCCACCCGGTTGGCCAGCATGCGCAGCTTCGAGTGGGTGGAACGGACCTGCTCCCACTCCGCACCGTTCATCACGTGGCCACCGCGACCGGCCCCGGCCTTGCCGCCGTCGGTACGGCGCAGCACCGAGTTGACCGCCAGGTCCTGCTCGAGACAGCGAGCGGTCATGGTGACTTCCTCGATGACCTTGTCTCCCAGGCGGACCGGCGAGTGCACGCCGACGTACAGGACGCCGCGGATTTCGCGCTGGACGATGACCGGCACGGCCACGATGGAGTGCAGTCCCTCGTCCTGGATGAGGCGGTCGTTTTCGTGGGAGATGGTCTTGGCGCGCAGGTAATCCGAGACACCCACCGCGCGGCGACTCTTGACGACGCGGCCACCGACGCCGACGCCGGCATCGATAGTCAGGTTCTGCAGGGCGGGGGTGCGCAGGCCGACCCACTGTGTGATCTGCAGGCGATTATCCGGCAGCAAGGTGCCGTACATCGTCACCGGGATACCAGTGGCGGTCTTCAAGGAAGACAATGCGGCCCGTACGGCCTCGTCGTCATCTTTAATTCGGTGCGCTTCCAAGACGTACTCCTACTCGGGGGTACCCATTAAGGTGCACCCAGGGGTGCCCCTTTTGAACGGGTGTATTACAACACTGTTTCCCAACTGTATCGGGCTAACGGGGGTAATTCTAAATCAGAACTCTCATAAAACACGAATCCGCTACCTAATTAAAATACAGGCGGCGGGGTTAACCACGAGCGCCAGCGCGCCCGAACTGGTATAAGCGCCCGTCACCCACGGGACAACCACCACCGCAGCCAGCGTTTCCCACTGAATAAAACTCGGTCTATTTCTTGCGTACTGGTCGGTCTAGACAACTAGTGTAGGGTGGGAAAAGCAAATCGGAAAACAGCTGCACAAGGAGTCCCGAATACCTATGGCAAAGATTTACGACAACATTCTCGAGACCATCGGCGGTACCCCGCTGGTTCGCGTCAACCGTCTGACCGAGGGCCTCAAGGCCGACGTCCTCGTTAAGGTCGAGTCCTTCAACCCGGCTAACTCGGTCAAGGACCGTATCGGCCAGGCCATCGTCGACGCCGCCGAGGCCTCCGGCGAGCTGAAGCCGGGCGGCACCATCGTGGAAGCCACCTCCGGCAACACCGGCATCGCCCTGGCCCTGGTCGGCGCGGCTCGCGGCTACAAGGTCATCCTGACCATGCCGGAGACCATGTCCAACGAGCGCCGCGTCCTGCTGCGCGCCTACGGTGCCGAGATCGTCCTGACCCCGGGCGCCGCCGGCATGCAGGGTGCAGTCGACAAGGCCAACGAGATTATCGAGCAGAACGAAGGCGCCATCCTGGCCCGCCAGTTCGCTAACGAGGCCAACCCGACCGTCCACTACAACACCACCGGCCCGGAGATCTGGAACGACACCGACGGCAACGTCGACATCCTGGTCGCGGGCGTCGGCACCGGCGGCACCATCACCGGTGCGGGCCGCTTCCTGAAGGAGAAGAACCCGGATCTGAAGACCGTAGCCGTCGAGCCGGCCGCTTCCCCGCTGCTGTCCGAGGGCAAGGCCGGCCCGCACAAGATCCAGGGCCTGGGCGCTAACTTCATCCCGGAGGTCCTGGACCGCAAGCTGGTCGACGAGGTCATCGCCATCAGCAACGAGGACGCTGTGGAAACCTCCCGCAAGCTGGCCGTCGCCGATGGCATCCTGGGCGGCATCTCCACCGGCGCTAACCTGAAGGCAGCCCTGGAGCTGGCCCAGCGCCCGGAGAACGAAGGCAAGACCATCGTCACCGTCGTCTGCGACTTCGGCGAGCGCTACGTCTCCACCATCCTCTACGAGGACATCCGCGAAGATTAATTTCACGCGTTAAGTGCCTGCTTGAGCCTTGTATAGCCAAGCAGGCACTTTTTCTTGCCTTTTGGGCGACCGGTTTTTAGTACGCTTTGGATATGAACATCCTCAGCCGAATCCGCGAAGACCTAGCTAACGCCCGCGACCACGATCCCGCTGCCCGCGGCGACGTCGAAAACGCCATCGTCTATTCCGGACTGCACGCCATCTGGGCCCACCGCGTTTCCCACTGGCTCTGGAAGCGCGGCCTGAAGGGACCGGCCCGCGTCCTGGCGCAGCTTAACCGCTTCTTCACCGGCATCGAGATCCACCCCGGCGCCACCATCGGCCGGCGCTTCTTCATCGACCACGGGATGGGCATCGTCATCGGCGAGACCGCCGAAATCGGCGACGGCGTGATGCTCTACCACGGTGTGACCCTGGGCGGCCAGGTGCTCACCCAAACCAAGCGCCACCCCACCATCGAGGACAACGTCGTCATCGGCGCGGGCGCCAAGGTGCTGGGCCCCATCACCATCGGCCACGGCTCCGCCGTCGGCGCCAACGCCGTCGTTACCAAGGACGTGCCCCCGGAGCACAGCGCCATCGGCATCCCGGCTAAGAACCGCCCGCGTCGCCACGAAGAGCGCATCAAGCTCGTCGACCCCGACTACTTCATCTAGCCGGAGCACAATACCGCGCAGCGCCGCGCACGCGGCCCTGCAGCCGCCGCCTAGCTCCCTCGGTAGCTTCCCCCTTAAGAACCCGCCTGCAACTCCTTGTAGGCGGGATTTTTGTCGATAAAGCGCGCCACGGCGGAGCAGGTCGGGCGCACGCGCTTGCCGGCCTCCCGCGCATCATCCAGCGCGGCCTGAATCAGGGGCTTAGACAGGCCCCGACCCTGAAAGTCCGGGTGGACGACCGTGTGGTCGAACTCGCGGACGTCAGCGTCATCGATGTAGTGCGCGTATCCGGCCTCGTGGCCGTCCACGGTGATGACGAACTGAGAACGATCGGTCTGCTTGGCAACGGAGTAGTTTTCCATGGCCCCAGTATGCCAAAAAGGCCCGTTCCCTTTAGCGGAAACGGACCTTGCTGGTGGCCAGAGCCAGGATCGAACTGGCGACCCCACACTTTTCAGGCGTGTGCTCTACCGACTGAGCTATCTGGCCGAAGACTACCGGAGTAGCCTTGGCGACCCTGACGGGACTTGAACCCGCGACCTCCGCCGTGACAGGGCGGCGCGCTAACCAACTGCGCCACAGGGCCATTATTTAATTTGCTGCATTCCAGGGCTTAGCACCCTGTCTTGCACGAGTTATTACTCTACACAGAACGCCGAAACATAGGCAAATCGCCTGCTAGTCATCCATATTCATAGAGAAAGCTCGCACCAGATGGGACACGTCCACAAGTCTTGCCAAACCCTGGCCGCTCCGCCGTCCCCGCGCCCGAAAGACGCGAAAAAGGGCCGAGGTAAAACCTCGACCCTTCTGGTACTGCGACCCTGACGGGACTTGAACCCGCGACCTCCGCCGTGACAGGGCGGCGCGCTAACCAACTGCGCCACAGGGCCAGCACGTCTAAGACGTACATGGTGAAGAAAAACTCTTTAAAAGAGGCCTTCTCCGTACCCCCAACGGGATTCGAACCCGTGCCGCTGCCGTGAAAGGGCAGTGTCCTAGGCCGCTAGACGATGGGGGCCTGCCGCGGTATTCAAGGCAGAAAACTCTCGCTTTCCCTTGCGCGACTTCTCAAAATATACTGGAAGAATCACTCAATACAAAATCGCGCCCTACCCCGGAGATAAAACCACCGCTATGCCCGAAAATCAGGAAGCCTGCTCGTGCCACGCACCGCATAAACACGGCTACAACGCGGACGCCGACTCCAAGAAGAAGTACCTGGCCAGGCTGCGCAAGATCGAGGGCCAAACCCGCGGAATCCACCGCATGATCGACGAGGATCAATACTGCATCGACATCATCACGCAGATCTCCGCGGTCACCTCCGCCTTGGAAAACGTCTCCCTCGCCCTCCTGGAAGACCACATCGCCCACTGCGTGGCCGGCGCCCGCAACGCGGACGGTACCATCGCCCAGGACAAGCTGGACGAGGCCATGCGCGCCATCAAGAAGATGGTCAAGAGCTAGCCCCCCCTTCCCCTAGCGCGCCGTCCAACCAACAGCCCCTGCCGGCGATTTAAACGCCGCCTCAGCGGCTGCCAGGCCTTAATCCTTGTAAAGACATGAAAGAACCCGCTAACGGCTCTTAGAGCGCGCTAGCGGGCTGGTGCGTGGGCCCTGAGGGGCTCGAACCCTCGACCTGCGGATTAAAAGTCCGTAGCTCTACCAGCTGAGCTAAAGGCCCAATGCGTTCCTTATTCTAATAGGAGGCCACGACAGGAAGAAAATAGCCCCCGATCCGGGCCTCAAAGGCCCTGTTCATAGGGGCTACTAACTGCCTAATGAGCGTCGGCGCGCTTACTGGGGACGCATATCCCCGGTCTCGGCGAAGCGAATCTGGAAGTCGAAGGCGGACTTCAGATCGTGCGGGGTGTGGATGAACTTGCCCTGCTTAGCACGCTCGAAGTACTCCTCCAGCGCAGGACGGTAATCCGGGTGAGCCACGGCGATGACCTTCTCGGCGCGCTCGCGCGGAGCCAGGCCGCGCAGGTCAGCCACGCCGTACTCGGTGATGATGACCATGGTGTCGTGCTCGGTGTGGTCGGTGTGCGCCACGAAAGGCACGATGGCGGAGATCTTGCCGTCCTTGGCAATCGACGGGGACACGAAGGTGCTGATGTAGGCGTTGCGGGTGAAGTCGCCCGAGCCACCGGTACCGTTCATGATGCGGGTGCCGCCCACGTTGGTGGAGTTGATGTTGCCGTAGATGTCGCCCTCAATCATGCCGTTGGAGGAAATCAGGCCGACGCGGCGGATGACCTCCGGGTGGTTGGAGATCTGCTGCGGGCGCAGCACAATGTGCTTGGCGTAGCGGTCGGCCTCGGCGTTCATCTTCTCCGCGTACTCCGGGGACAGCGCGAAGGAGGTGGCGGAGGCGACGGTCATCTTGCCGGCGTCGATGAGATCCAGCATGCCGTCCTGGATGACCTCGGTGTAGGCCTGGATGTTTTCGAACTTGGAATCCAGCAGGCCGGCCATCACGGCGTTCGGGACGTTGCCCACGCCCGACTGCATGATGAACTGGTCGTATGCCAGACGGCCGGCGGCAACCTCGCCCTCGAGGAAGTTGATGAAGTTCGCGGCGATCTTCTCGGAGGTCTCGTCCGGGGCCTTGAAGGGGGCGTTGCGGTCCGGGGCGTTGGTCTTAACGACGGCGACGACCTTGTCCTTGGGGATCTCGATGTAGGTCTCACCGATACGGTCGCTGACCTTGGTGATCGGGATTGGCTGGCGGTTCGGCAGCTTCTCGATGCGGTAAATATCGTGCATGCCCTCCAGGTTCAGGGACTGCCACTCGTTGACCTCGAGGATGATCTTGTCCGCGGCCTCGATGTACTCGAGGTTGTTGCCCACGGCGGACGACGGCACGATGTTGCCGTCCTCGGTAATGCGGACGACCTCGATGATGGCTACCTGGAAGTCGCCGTAGAAGCCCTCCTCGACCTGCTGGCCCATGTGGGACAGGTGGACGTCCTGGTAGAGCAGCTCGCCGGAGTTAGCCTTGTTACGCAGCACCGGATCGGAGTTGTACGGGGCGCGGAAGCGCAGGGCGTCTGCCTCCGCGAGGACGCCGTCGCAGTCCGGGGCGGTGGAGGCGCCGGAAAAGACGTCAATCTTGAACTCTTCGCCCGCCTCGTGGGCCTTGGTGGCCTTCTCCGCGATAGCGGCCGGCAGCGCCTTCGGGTAACCGGCACCGGTGAAGCCGGAAATGCCCACTCGGTCGCCATTGTTAACGTACTTGGCTGCCTCCTCGGCGGAGACCACGAGGTCCTGGTAATACCCAATCCGCTCAGTCAAGTCTTTACCTCCTGTGATTGTCGCGGCGCGCGGGTGTAACGCACGCCGCATGGTTTTAGTTACACGCACCACATTAGCGAATATTTGCAACCTTTTCCGCAACTGTGCCAAAACTGTGAAGACAAGGTGCACCCGCCGTCCCGGTTTGCCAGCGTTTCTGCCCACAGTCCACAATGTAAAACGTGACTTTGCGCATCGGTTCTATCTCTCTCAACTCCCCCGTCATCCTCGCCCCGATGGCCGGGGTGACCAACGTGGCTTTCCGGACGCTGTGCCGCGAGCAGGAGCTCGCCCGCACCGGCACCGTGGCCGGCCTCTACGTCTGCGAGATGGTCACCGTCCGCGCCCTGGTGGAACGCAACGAGAAGACCATGCACATGACGACCTTCGCCCCGAGCGAGGATCCGCGTTCGCTCCAGCTCTACACCGTCGATCCGGAATACACCTACCGCGCCGCGAAGATGATCGTGGACGAGAACCTGGCCGATCACATCGACATGAACTTCGGCTGCCCAGTCCCGAAGGTCACCCGCCGCGGGGGCGGATCCGCACTGCCGTATAAGCGCCGGCTTTTCGGCAACATCGTCGCGGCCGCCGTCAAGGCCACGGAGGGCACCGACATCCCGGTGACGGTGAAGATGCGCGTCGGCATCGATAGCGAGCACCACACGCACCTGGACGCCGGCCGTATCGCCGTTGAGGAGGGCGCGGCCGCCGTGGCGCTGCACGGGCGCACCGCCGCCCAGCGCTACTCGGGTCAGGCGGACTGGTCGGAAATTGCCCGCCTGAAGGAGCACCTCGCGGACAGTGGGGTGCCGGTCCTAGGCAACGGTGATATCTTCAAGGCTTCCGATGCCGCCGCGATGATGGAAGCCACCGGCTGCGACGGGGTCGTCGTCGGCCGCGGCTGCCTAGGCCGCCCCTGGCTCTTCGCCGAGCTATCTGCCCACCTGCGCGGCGAGCCGGTGCCCGAGGAGCCGACGCTGGGCGAGGTCACGCAGATCGTCTACCGCCACGCGGAGCTGCTCGCGCACTACGACGGCGAGGCCCACGCCTGCCGCGATATTCGTAAACACATTGGGTGGTACCTGCGCGGCTTCCCGGTCGGCGGCGAGGTCCGTTCGCAGCTGTCTAAGGTAAACTCCCTGCCGGATCTGCGCGAGCTGCTCGCCCCCTGGGCCGGCTCTAATGCCCGGGCTGACGATGCCTCTGGGCCCCGCGGACGTCAGGGTTCGCCGGCCAAGGTCGCGCTGCCGGACGGCTGGCTGGACGACCCGGAGGACGAGGCGGTGCCCGCCGGCGCCGAGATCATGAACTCCGGCGGCTAAACCCGCAGCTTGTATACACCTATCAGGGTATTGAAAATTACTAGTTCTTGGCGGGCGTTCCCAATAAACGTGCACTATACTGTTGGGCATGCGAATTGCCTACAGAGAGAAGTTAGATAACTTCGCGCACGACCTGATCCTGATGTGCGACACGGTTCAGGCGATCATGTCTCAGGCTTCGCGGGCACTTCTGACGGCCGCCTTGCAGCCGGCCGAAGATGGTCTATCCCTATCCGACGAGCTAGAAGAGCTGCGCACCCGGTGCGAAGAACGCGCCGTGTCCCTCCTGGCATTGGAAAACCCCATGGCCAAGGACCTGCGCCAAGTGGTCTCCTCTATCTATATCGTGGAGGACCTCTACCGCATGGGCCAGCTGGCCAAGCACATCGCGAAGTCCGCGCGACGCCGCCACCCCAACCACGTGGTTCAGGAAGAGTTCATGGGGTACCTCGAAGAACTCGCCCGCCTGGTCGATGAGATGTGCTCGCGCACCCGCAACGCTCTTATCGATCCGGATCCCCAGCTGGCGCTGGAGCTGGCGAGCGACGATGACGCGGTGGACGACATCAACCACCACCTGATCACCATCCTGACCCAGCGGGATTGGAAGTACTCCACCCGCTCGGCCGTCGACCTGGCTATGCTCTCGCGCTTCTACGAGCGCTACGCGGACCACTGCGTCAACGTGGCCGCCCGCATCCTCTACCTGAGCACCGGCATGCTGCCGGACGAGTACCTGGCCCGCCGCGCCGACGAGGACCGCCGCCAGGACATGGAGGCCCACTTCGCCGCCCTGGAGCGCCAGTTCCGCCGCTAGCCGGCCTCCCCTTACTACTTGCCCGCCCCGCATCCCGCGCGGCGGGTTTTTCTACGACTAATCCCCCGGCACCAGGGCTCAACCTGGCGCCGGGGGATTTAAGTCTTTAGCTCAGACAATCAAGTTTTAGCGCAGCGCGCGGTGCGGCCGCGCGCGGGGAGCCTCCTTAGCCGAAACGGCCGGAGATGTAGTCTTCGGTTTCCTTCTTTTCCGGGTTCTCGAAGATCTTGGTGGTGTCGTTGAACTCCACCAGGTGGCCCGGCTTGCCGGTGGCCTCCAGGGAGAAGAAGCCGGTCTTGTCGGACACACGGGATGCCTGCTGCATGTTGTGCGTCACGATGACGATGGTGAATTCCTGCTTCAGCTCGTGAATCAGGTCCTCGACCGCCAGGGTGGAAATCGGGTCCAGGGCCGAGCAGGGCTCGTCCATGAGCAGCACCTCGGGCTCGACCGCAATGGCGCGGGCGATGCACAGACGCTGCTGCTGACCGCCGGAGAGGCCGCCGCCCGGCTTGTCCAGGCGGTCCTTGACCTCGTCCCAGAGGTTGGCGCCGCGCAGGGACTTCTCCGCGACCTCCTTGAGCTTCTTCTTGTTCTTCTCGCCGGACAGCTTCAGGCCGGCGACGACGTTGTCCTCGATGGACATGGTCGGGAACGGGTTGGCCTTCTGGAAGACCATGCCGATGGTGTTACGCACGGAGACCGGGTCGACCTTGGAGTCGTAGACATTCTGGCCGTCCAGCAGGATCTCGCCCTTGACGTAGGCGCCCGGGATGACCTCGTGCATGCGGTTGAGGGTACGCAGCACGGTCGACTTACCACAGCCGGACGGGCCGATGAACGCAGTTACCGCCTGGGCCGGGATGTGCATGTTGACGTTCTGCACAGCGTGGAAGTCGCCGTAGTAGATATTGACGTCATTGAGTTCGAGTTTGGACATCTTGTGCTCCTGAGTATGAGAGTTGTCGGTGAAAGTTCGGGCCGGGCGAAGCAGATTACTGCTTGACCGAGAACTTCGCGGAGATGATTCGGGCGGCAACGTTGAGCAGCGCGATGAGAAGGACCAAGGTGAAGGCGGCGCCCCACAGCTTGTCGAGGACGGCTTCGGTAACGCCGGCCTTGTACATGTCCAACATCATCAGCGGCAGCGAGGACATGGTGCCACTGGTCGGGTCCCACTTCAGGGCGCTGGTGGAACCGACCAGGATGAGGACCGGAGCGGACTCACCCATGATGCGGGCGATTGCCAGCATGACACCGGTGGCGATACCGGACAGTGCGGTCGGCAGAACAATCTTGGCGATGGTCTTCCACTTCGGCACGCCCAGGGCGTAGGAGGCCTCGCGCAGGTCCATCGGGACCACGCGGAGCATCTCCTCGGTGTTACGGACGACAATCGGAATCATCAGCAGCAACAGGGACCAAGCCAGGGCCAGACCGGAGCGGTCGAAGCCCATGACGCCGATCCAGGCGGCGTAGACGAACAGGGCGGCAACGATGGACGGGACACCGGACAGGATGTCCACCATGAAGGTGGTCACGCGGCCGAGCCACCCGCCACGGGAGTACTCCACCAGGTAGATGGCGGTGAACACGCCAATCGGGACGGCGATGATGGTCGCCAGGCCAGCCTGGATGATGGTACCGACGATGGCGTGCAGCGCACCGCCGCCGGGCTGGTGGTACATGACGCCCAGCATGTCCTCGGTCCACCACTCCACGTTCAGAGTGACGGGCAGGCCCTTGACGATGAGCTCCCAGAGCACCCACACCAGCGGGATGAGAGCGACAATCATGCACAGGTAGATAAGGACGGTCGCCGCGCTGTTGGCGAACTTACGCTTGCCCGAGATGTCGGTAAAGGCGTTGTGTGTGGTCGAAACGTCAGAAGCAGCTACAGCATTAGACATTGTTTGTTATCCTCACTCTTCTACTTCTTGGAGACGATCGCGCGGGCAATGGCGTTGACGATGAACGTCAGCAAGAACAGCACCAGACCGGCGGCGATGTAGGCGCCCGCCTTAATCGGGTTGTTGAACTCCGGTGCCGCGTTCGCAATCGCGGTTGCGAAGGTGGTACCGCCATCGAACAGGGAGAAGCGGAACTCGGACGACGGGCCGACGACCATGTACAGGGCCATGGTCTCACCGAGCGCGCGGCCCAAGCCCAGCATGGCGCCGGAGATGTAGCCCGAGAGGCCGAACGGCAGAACGGTCATGCGGACGACTTCCCAGCGGGTAGCGCCCAGGGCCAGGGCGGACTCGACCTGCCCCTTCGGGGTCTGGACGAAAACCTCACGCGCGGTAGCCGCGATAATCGGCAGAATCATTACGGCCAGCACGATGCCACCGGTGAACATGTTGCGGGCGGTGGCGAACGACGGCGAGTTCTCGTAGACGGTGAAGAGGAAGAATCCGCCGGCCCAGCTGTGAATCCACTCGTAGAAGCCCGACAGCACCGGGCCCAGGACGAGCCAGCCCCACAGACCGTAAACGATGGAAGGAACGGCGGCCAGCATGTCGACCAAAAAGCCCATCGGCTTGACCAGGCGGGCCGGCGCGTAGTTGGACAGGAAGATGGCCACGCCGAGAGCCACCGGCATGGCGATAATCAGAGCCAGCACCGACATGGTGACCGTGGCGGCGAACAGGTTCGGGATACCGAAGTACATTTCGTCCACGTTGGACGTGTCCCACGGACCCGTGTAGATGAAAAAGCCGAGGTAGCCTTCGGCGTTGCGGTTCAGCGCGGGGACGGCACGAATAATCAGGAAGATGCCGATAGCCGCAATGAAGACAGTGATGAGGGTAGCGGACGCGGTGGAGAGAATCTCAAAGACGCGGTCGCCCGGGCGCTTAACGCCGCCGGTCTTCACGCCTTCGGAAGCGCCCTGGGGTTCGTTATCGGGTTTGCCCGCGGCGGTGGTGGTAGCCACGGAGTGGCCTTCCACGTTGCGGTCATCGTCGAGCTTCTTATGCTCACCCGTTGTCGAGTTGTACTCAGCCATGTGGCGGGGATCCTTCAACTTGTAGGGTTTTTACGTTTGTCACATCTTCCCGCTTAACGGGAAGAACCCCCGACGGCGTAACGAGCGGCCGGCGGGGGAAATTCAACCATCTAGCCCATCATCCCGCGCTGGGGCGGGGTGATGAACCAGTCAGTATGAGGATGCTTTAGGACGCCTGGATCTCGTCGACAGCCGTCTTCAGGCGGTCCAGGTGAGCACCGGTGACCGGGATGTGGCCGGCCTCGGTCAGGCCCTCATCCTGGTGGTCCAGAGCGGTCTTCAGGAACTCCTTCAGCAGGGCCGCCTCGGACTCGTCGTAGCCAGCGGAGCAGACGATCTCGTAGGTGGTCAGGATGAGCGGGTAGGAGCCCTCATCGGAGGAGGAGAACAGAGCCTCGGAGTTCACGACCATGTCGTTGCCCTCGGTCTCGAACTGCAGGTTCTCCAGAGCGGTGCCGACGGTCTCCTCGGACAGCTCGGTCGGGCCAGCACCGAAGTCGATCTTGGCAACGCCCAGACCGGCCTGCTCAGCGTGAGAGTGCTCGACGTAGGTGATGCCGCCGTCGATGCTGGAGACCTGGGTAGCAACGCCGGAGGAGCCGTTGGCGCCCTCGCCGACCTCGGTCGGGAAGTTCTTGCCACCCTCGTTGTCCCACTCTTCGGTGGCGTCGTGCAGGAACTTCTGGAAGTTGTCGGAGGTACCGGACTCGTCGGAGCGGTAGACCACGGAGATGCGGGTATCCGGCAGGTCAACGCCCTCGTTGTCAGCCTGGATAGCCTCGTCGTTCCACTCGGTGATGTCGCCCTTGAAGATCTTGGCAACGTTCTCGGTGGAAAGGTTCAGCTCGTCAACGCCCTCCAGGTTGTAAGCGATAGCAACCGGGCCGATAACGAACGGCAGGTGCCAAGCGTCGTTGCCGTTGCAACGGTTTTTAGCAGCCTCAACCTGTTCCTCCTCCAGCGGGGAGTCGGAACCGGCGAAGGTGACCTGGCCGTCGACGAACTGGGTACGGCCGGAGCCGGAACCGGTGGCGTTGTAAGCCAGGCTAGCGTCGCCGCCAGTGGTCTCCTGGAACTTGGAAGCAAAGTAGTCCATAGCGTTCTGCTGGGAGGAAGCGCCCTCACCAGTCAGCTCGCCGGAAACCTCGGTCTCGCCCTCAGCGGAGGAGTCAGAGTCGTTGCAGGCGACCAAAGCGGTAGAAGAAGCCGCGATGATGCCGAAGATTGCAGCGGTGCGCTTGAAATTGCGAATCACGGGAAACCTTTCCTGTGGAGATCAGATTCAACTTGATTGTCCGAGCACCTTTACCCGCGCGCAGCCACCCCATGGGACGGTGGTGCCGGGCTGACCTCCGACGCGGTGGAACTGGCCTATAGCGGTGAACTAGTCCGCGGCGCAGTACCTCCGCGCCTAGAAGGCCTGGATACTCACAACGCTTAAAGCTATCCAGTCTTGGTTAACCGGAAAGGTCCCTTTCGGTTAACGCTGAGTTAACAATCGCCCCAACGCAGGTGATTCTTCTCACCTTTCACACCGATCCATGGTTTCCTACTGAGTTTTCTCAACGTTCTTCCTCAGGTTTTAGACGCCGTAGACGCAGTGCCGCTCGGCCACCTCGAAACCCGCCTTGTCGTAGGAGCGCACGGCCGCGGCGTTGTCCGCCTCCACGTAGAGAATGACCTTGTCAGCGCCTTTGTCCTGCATGCGCTTGAGCCCCAGCGCCAGCAGCGGCCGGGACAGCCCCTGGCCCTGGTAAGAGCTGGCCAGGCCGATGACGTAGACCTCGCCGAAGGACTCGTCCTCCTCGGTGGTCACCGGGGAGTGCCACTTGGTCCAGTGGAAGCCGGCCAGCCTCGGTTCCGCGCCGCGGGTGTCCCACAAGAAGAGCACGTCCGCGGGGTCGTACCAGGAGTTGTCCTTGCCGCGCGCCAAGCGCTCGGCGTCCCAGCCGCCCTGCTCCGGGTGCCAGCTAAACGCCTCGTTGTTGACGGCCAGCCAGGCGCTATCGACGGCCTCGGCTCCGAAGCGCTGGGCGGCCGCCGGGTAGTCCATGGCCTCCAGGCCCGGCGCGTCGGCGGCGTCGAAGGCTGCGGCGGAGCGCAATAGGTCCCCCTCGAGCGCCATAACCAGCAGCTCGCGCTCGATGGTGCGGCCCGCGGCGGCGGCCAGGTGCTGGGCCGCGGGCAGGTTCCCGTGCGCCCAGACCGGCCGATCGCCGAGTTCGCCCAGCAGGGCCTTTCCCTCACCGTTACCGCGGTAGTCGGGGGCGACGAAGAGCTCGGCGCTGTCCCCGTCGTCGGCGGCCACCCCGGCCAGGTCCTCGCCGACCCACAGCAGGGTGTGGGTGTGGCCCAGGCGGGCATCGTCGAGCCCGGCCAGGAACTGCTCGGAGAGCGGCGCTACCCCGTCGGCCTGGGCGGCCTGGCGCGCTAAGGCGGCTACGGCGCGGGCCGTGGCGGCATCGTCGGGCAGGTGCGTGGTTTTAGTGGTAGTCGCTGTCATGGTTTCCAGGATAGTTTGCAACAATGGAGCATGTGACTGACGTTGTTGTGCCCGCCCGCGCCCGCAAGCCCCTCGCCTGGCTCCTGGGCATCGCCGCGGTGAGCGGAAGCCTGTTTGTGGTGGACTCCGGTTTCGCCATGCACGCGGAGCATTCCATTTCCCAGCGGGTCAAGGAAGAATCCAAGCTGGAAAACTCCCCCGAGGTCTTCATCGGGGGCATGCCCTACCTGGGGGCGGCGGTGACCAACGAGATCCCGCTGATCGAAGTCAAGTCCCTCGACGTGGAGGTCCCCCACCTAGGGATGATCAACGCGCAGACCACCCTGCGCGATATCACCGTCGCCGCCGACCAGCTGACCAGCGGCAACTTCGCCGGCGCGCCGGTGTCCACCTTCTCGCGCGCCATCACCTTGGACGGGGTGGCGCTCGGGCGCCTGCTGGACATCACTGACCTGTCGATTGCCAACCCGGACAACATCTCGCCTACCGGCGGCATGGCCTCCGAGGCCGAGCTCAGCGGCACCGTCGCCGGCGCGAAAGAGCCCACCCGGGTGCGCGTGACGCTGCGGCTAGTCGGCGAGCGCTTCTACATGCGCCCGGTGGAGATCCTGGAGCTGGCCGCGGGCACGAGCGAAGAAGAGGCCACGAAGGCCTTCGAGTTGGAGCTGGATACCCGGCAGCTGCCCCTGCCCGCCCAGGCCACCGCCGTGCGCCTGCAGGGCGGCGGCATCACCTTCGAGACCCAGCGCCGCAACACCCACCTGCAGCCCGGGCAGCTCGCCCCCATCGAGATCGCCGGGGACTACGACTCCGACGGGCGCGAGGTCAACGACGAGAATTCCGGCGCCTAGCCGCGCCTACTTAATCCGGATCAGATCCCGCAAGATCTCCTTGAGGCTGCGCTTGTGCGGCTCGCCGGCCTCCTGCGGGGCGAAGACCTCGAGGGCGTCCGGCACCGACTTGAGCTGTACCCGGGTGTGCGTGCCCTCGGATTCCCCGTCCGCCTGGAAGCGGTGCGGGGTCGGGCAGCTCAGCGTCACCGCGGTGGCGTCGTCGAATTGCAGGGTGCGCGCGCTGGTGACCTTGTTGAGCCAGCGGCGGTGATCCACGCCGATGAGGTGCAACATGCCCACCAGGCCGGACACGCCCTGCAGGCTGCTCAGGCCGAACAGGCCCAGGCCCTCGTCGAAGGAGTTGCGCGGGTTGGTCACCATGGGCAGCGGGCCCAGGAAAGTCCACGGGTTGGTATTCGAGGCCAGCATCAGGGGCACGTTCTCGTGCTCCCAGCGCTGCCCGTCGCGGCCTTCCGCGACCACGTTGATGCGCGGCGGCCGGCGCAGCGCGCGGGTATAGGCGCGCACCCCGATTGCCAGGTATCGCAGCGGGGTGGCCGCAAAGCCGCGCTCGCGGGCGCGGTCCACGTGCGCCAAGACGTCGGCGTCCAGGCCGAAGCCCGCGTTCACCGCGAACCAGCGCTCGTCCCAGGTGCCCAGGCAGATGGTGCGGGTGCTGTGGCGGTCAAGCAGCCGGGCCAGCACGTGGGTCGCGTCCACGGCGCCGGCGGGAAAGCCCAGCGCGCGCACGAAGACATTCGCCGAGCCGGTCGGGATGATAGCCAGCACGGGCAGGTCCTCCGGGCGGGGTTGCTGCCCAGCGCCTGCGGAGTCTTTGACCGTGCCGAGTAGGCCGTTGACTATCTCGTTGACGGTGCCGTCGCCGCCCATGGCGATGACCGCGTCGAAGTCTGCGCGCCGCATGCCGGCCACCATCTGCTCCGCATGCCCCGGGTACTGGGTCATGCGGGCCTCCATGGACAGCCCGGGCACCGACCGCAGCGCCGGCACGACCTGCCGCAGCAGGCCGGCGTTCTGGCTCGTGGAGTTCGGGTTCAGGATTAATAGGACACGCACACACCACACTCTATCGACCTGGGCCGGGTTTCGCTGGCCTCCTCCCCCGCCCAACCACGCCGCGCCGACGCACAGTTAGCTAGGATCGAGGGCATGACTGAGCGAAACGAACACTCCGAAAACCCCGAGAACAGCACCCCGGCGGGCGAGCCGACTCCGGACACGGCTGCCGATGCCGCCGCGGCGAACACCGGCTCCAATGGCAAGCTCAACGGCAACGCCGCCGTGAACCACGCCGCCGAGGCCTGGAAGGACGCCTCGGCCCGCAACATCCCGGCCCCGGACTTCGCCGAGATCCCCGTCTCGGAGGACACCGCCAACCTGCGCCAGGGCCCGTCCCTGCACGACGGCCTGCTGGCCCTCCTGCCGCTGGTGGGCGTGTGGCAGGGCGAGGGCCAAGCACACGGCACCGACGGCAACGAGTACACCTTCGGCCAGCGCCTGATTATCGCCCACGACGGCGAGAACTACCTGTCCTTTAGCTCCCGGACCTGGAAGATCGACTCCGAGGGCAACCCGGGCGAGGCCGACGTGCGCGAGTCCGGCTTCTGGCGGATCTCCCCGAAGGACGAGATCGAGATGACCTACACGTCTTCGACCGGAATCGTCGAAATCTTCTACGGCGAGCCCTTCAACGAGCGCGCCTGGCAGCTCGAGTCCGCCTCGACCATGGTCACCGAGACCGGCCCGAAGAACCTGGGCCCGGGCAAGCGCATGTACGGGCTGATGCCCAACAACAACCTGGGCTGGGTCGACGAGCGCCTCGTCGACGGCGAGATGCGCCCGTACATGTCCGCCGAGCTTTCCCGCGTCGCCGGCTAGCTTCTCGCGCTACGCCGCCACCGCGGCGTCGATAAGCGCGCGGATCTCCTTCTCGTTGTCCGGGGCCGCCAGCTTGGTCCCGTTCAGCGAGCGGACGCGCACCCCGGTGCGCACCGAGGAGACCAGCCAAACCGAGTCCGAGCGCTGCAGGTAGCCCAGGTCCATCTCCTTGGCCTTGCAGTTATAACCGCGCTCCTCGGCCAGCGCGAACAGCGCCGCCTGCGTGGTGCCCGGCAGAATCCCCGGGGCCTTGGGCGTGCGCAGCTTCTTCCCCCGCACCGCCACGACCGTCGAGGTCGCCCCCTCCAGCACCAGCCCGCTGTCCGGATGGGTATAGATGACGTCGTCGTAGCCGTCGTGGCGGGCCTGCCGCAGCGTAGCCAGCGTCGCGGCGTAGTTCAGGGTCTTGGCCAGCACCTTGTCATCGGCCTGCCAGCGCCGCGGGGTGGCCCACACGCGCACCCCCTTCGCCCGCTGGGTCAACACGTCCGCGCCGATGGGCTGGACCGCCACCCACGCCGTGGGTACCCCGGTCGAGGCCCGCCCCCGCGAATAGGTCCAGGTGCACTTGGCCTCCTCCGCGTCGAATTCGCTCGCGGCCAGCGCGGTGGCCTCCAGCCACTTGTCCAGGCACGGTTCCGGCAGCCCGAGGGCGCGGGCGGAGCGGGCGAAGCGCTGCGCGTGCCGCTCGACGTTTTTGGCCTCCCCGCCCCTAATGAGCAGGGACTCAAAGACCCCGTCGCCCCGCGTGACCGCCGCGTCGTCCCAAAAGACCAGCGGCAGTGAGGGGTTGTGGCGGCGGATCGAACCCCCGAAGGGCTCGACCACGTAGATTACGGGCGCAGGTTGTAGCATGCCCATAATTATGCCCCGTTGGACCTAGCCAAGCAGGCGAATGGCGCGTTACGATGGCAAGTGTGAGTTATTCTTCTGTTCTTCTTCAGCGCCCTGGCGCTGCCGAATTCCAGTCAGAAACACCGCTTGATGCCGCCGGGGTCGCGTGGCATTACGGAAACCCGCTGGGCGAACAGCGCGCCACCCAGTCCGGCCCCATCGCCGTAGACCGCAGCCACCGCCGTTTCGTTCAGGTCAGCGGCCAGGACTCCGCGGAGTTCCTCAACAACCTTCTGTCGCAGAAGCTGGACGATGTCCCCGTGGGCTACAGCGCGACGGCCCTCGACCTGGACATCCAGGGCCACATCCTGCACCAGGCGGATATCACCCGCACGGCCGAGGGATTCTTCCTCGATCTGCCCGCGGGCCAAGCAGACAGCCTACGCGATTTCCTAACCAAGATGGTCTTCTGGTCCCAGGTAGAAATCGCCGAACCCGACTACGCGCTGCTGACGGTCCTGGGCGACGGCGAGGTCGCAGCCCCCGCATCCACCGTCTTTAGCCGGGACGTCGACTGGCCGGGGATCCGCCGCCGCGACATCGTCGTGCCCCGCGCGGAGCTGGCCAGCGCCGTCGGGGAGCTGGAAGCGGCCGGGGCCACCCTGGCCGGGCTCATGGCGTATACCGCCGAGCGCATCCGCGCCCGCGAACCGGAGCTGGCCGTGGACTTGGACAACAAGTCCATCCCGCACGAGGTCCCGCAGTGGATCGGCCGCGGCGAGCACGCCGGCGCCGTGCACCTGAACAAGGGCTGCTACCGCGGGCAGGAGACCGTGGCGCGCGTGGAAAACCTCGGCCGCTCTCCCCGCCTGCTAGTGCTGCTGCACTTGGACGGCTCGGCCCCGCAGCTGCCCGAACCGGGATCCGACATCAACTTCGGCGGGCGCCGCGTCGGGCGGATGGGCTCCCTCGTCGACGACTGCGACTTCGGCCCCATCGCCTTAGGCTTGGTCAAGCGCTCCGCCCTGGATGCCGGGCAGCTGACCATCGGCCAGGCGGCCGCCAACCTGGATCCGGATTCCATTCCCACCTCCGAGGGGCCGAAGGCCGGGCGCGCGGCCATCAACAAACTGCGGGGCAAGTAGAGCCACCCGTTTACGGGCCTAGTGAGAAAAACCTTTAAGTCTCTCACTAGGCCATTTGCCCTGCCTTAGGGGGTCGTGCGGAATTTTTTTGACGTACAGGCTATTGTGTCTTACAGGAAGATACTCAAATGACAAGCCGATGGGGCCATCCGAAACCCTGGATCGTGCCCTACACACCTCAAGGGGGTCATGCACATGGGACGCGGACGCGCGAAGGCAAAGCAGACCAAAGTTGCACGCCAGTTGAAGTACAATTCTCCGGAGATGGACTTGGATTCGCTCCAGCGCGAGCTAGCCTCCAAGAAGCCGGGCGATGGATGGGGCCGAGAGGATGAAGAAGACGACCGCTACGAAGACCCATACGCCGACTACATCGACGACTGGGACGACGAAGACAAAGGTTAACCCCTAAAAACGCCACTACGCCGCCGGCGACCAGCACTTGGTCACCGGCGGCGTTGGTGTATATGGCGGGCGATTAGAAGTTCGGGTGGTTGCCGCTCACGACGACGCGGGGCTCGCCCTCAGCGGACTTGCGCACCTCGCCCAGCTCCCAGGCATCCAGGTGGCGGGCGGTGAGCATGGCCAGCGCTCGGTCGCGGTCCTCGGCGGAGACGACCGCCACCATGCCGACGCCCATGTTGAAGGTCTTTTCCATCTCGGACAGCTCGACCTTGCCTACCGAGGAGATGGTGCGGAAGATCTGGCCCGGGGTCCAGGTGGAGCGGGCCACGTGCGCGGTCAGCCCCTCCGGGATGACGCGCTCCAGGTTGCCGGCCAGGCCGCCGCCGGTGACGTGGCAGAACGTTGCCACGTGGCACTCCGCGGCCAGCGCCAGGCAGTCCTGGGCGTAGATGCGGGTCGGGATGAGCATCTCCTCTCCCAGGGTGCGGCCAAGCTCGTCCATGTAACCGTCCAGCGGCAGTCCGGCCTGCTCGAGCAGGACGTGGCGGGCCAGGGAATAGCCGTTGGAGTGCAGGCCGGACGAGCCCATGGCGATGAGCACGTCGCCGTCGCGGACCTTGTCCGGGCCCAACACGCTATCGGCCTCGACCACGCCCACGGCGGTGGCGGAGACGTCGTAATCATCAACCTCCATCACGCCGGGGTGCTCGGCGGTCTCGCCGCCCAGCAGCGCGGCACCCGCCTGCACGCAGCCCTCGGCGATACCGGCCACGATCTCCGCGACCTTTTCCGGAACGACCTTGCCGACGGCGATGTAGTCCTGCAAAAACAGCGGCTCGGCGCCGCAGACCACCAGGTCGTCGACGCACATGGCCACCAGGTCGATGCCGATGGTGTCGTGCTTGTCCATCGCCTGGGCCACTGCCAGCTTCGTGCCCACGCCGTCCGAGCCCGCCGCCAGGATGGGTTCCTTGTAGTCGCCGAGCTTGAACAGGCCCGCGAACCCGCCCAGGCCGCCCATGACCTCCGGGCGGGTAGCGCGCTTGGCGTGCGGGGCGAACAGCTGGACAGCGCGGTCGCCGGCGGCGATGTCCACACCGGCGGCGGCGTAAGTGTTGTCAGTCGTATCGGTCATAGCGAAAGTTTCATTCCTTGGGGGTCTTTTTTAAGAGTTCTGGCTCATGAGCGTACGCACGGCATCCGCATTGGGGTTGCCGGCCGGTAGGCCCAACGGGTAGTGGCCGTCGAAGCAGGCGGCGCACAGTTGGCTGCGCGGCTGCTCGGTCGCCGCGATCATTTCATCCACGCTGACGAAGCCCAGGCTGTCGGCGCCGATGGCCTCGCAGATGGTCTGGCAGATGACCTCCGGGTCATCGCTCGGCGCGACGTTAGCAATGAGCTCGCCCGGGGAGGCAAAATCGATGCCGTAGAAGCACGGCCACTTCACCGGCGGGGAGGCGATCCGCACGTGGACCTCGGCGGCTCCGGCCTCCCGCAGCATGCGGATGAGGGCGCGCTGGGTGTTGCCGCGGACGATGGAGTCATCCACCACCACCAGCTTCTTGCCGGCGATGACCTCCTTGAGCGGGTTGAGCTTGAGCCGGATGCCCAGCTGGCGCAGGGTCTGCGTGGGCTGGATGAAGGTGCGGCCCACGTAGGCGTTCTTCACCAGGCCGTGGGCGAAGGTGATGCCGGATTCGCGGGCGTAGCCGACCGCGGCCGGGTTGCCCGACTCCGGCACCGGGATGACCAGGTCGGCGTCCTCCGCCGGGAACTGGCGGGCCAGGCGGCGGCCGATATCCACGCGGGTCTCGTTGACCGAGCGCCCGGAGATCTGGGTATCGGGGCGGGCCAGGTAGACGTATTCGAAGACGCAGCCGTGGCGGGTGGGCTCGACGAATTTCTCGGAGCGAATCCCCGTCTCATCAATGGCGACGAGCTCGCCCGGTTCGATCTCCCGGATGAACTGCGCGCCCACGATATCAAGCGCGCAGGTCTCGGAGGCGACCACGAAGCCCTGCGGCAGGCGGCCCAGCGCCAGCGGGCGCACGCCGTGGCCGTCGCGCGCGGCGTACAGGGTATGGCCGTCGGTAAAGGTCAGGCAGAAAGCACCCTGAACGCGGGGCAGCAGTTGGCGGGCGGATTCAAAGACGGAGGTTTCGTCATTAACGCCGTCGCCCAGCAACATGGACAGGCACATCGAGTCGGAGACCGACTCCTCGTGCGGCTTAATCAGACCGCGATCCACGGCTTCCTGGCGCAGTTCCAGGTAGTTGACCAGGTTGCCGTTGTGACCGAGCGCGATGTCTACCCCGTTAGAGGACGCGCCGAACATCGGCTGCACGTTGGACCATTCCTTGCCGCCGGCGGTGGAATAGCGGGTGTGCCCGACGGACACGTTGCCCTGCAGGGAGCTCAGGATGGACTCGTCGAAGATATTGGCCACTAGCCCCATGTCTTTGAAAACCACCAGGCGGTCATCATCCCCGACCGCCATGCCGGCGGCCTCCTGGCCGCGGTGCTGGAGGGCGAAAAGCCCGAAATAGGTAAGCTTGGAAACCTCTTCTCCCGGGGCCCAGACGCCGAAGACGCCGCATTCTTCCCGCGGAGAGGTCTCGCCGTGATCGTCGAGATTAGTGAGGCCAGTTGTCTGAAGTGATTTGACGGCTTCCACGCCGGTTATCTTAGTCGTTTCGCCAGCCCGGCACTAATACCCGGCCGCCTTGGTGCCCGCTTGCGCGGCTTAGCGGCCCAGCGGGATGACGGGCAGCCACTCCGCGATCTCCGCCGCGCGGGAGCCGGAAGCATCAACCTGCCCTGCGTCGACGGCGGCTTGCCAGCTGGTATGCCCGGTGGCCAAGCGCAGCCACGTGTGCGGATCCGTCTCCACGACATTGGGTGGGGTGCCGCGGGTGTGGCGCGGCCCCTCAATACACTGGACGGCCACGAACGGGGGTACCCGCAGCTCCACCGAGTGCCCCGGCGCGTCCTGCTCCACCAACCGGGCGGTGTTGCGCACCGCCTGCGCCAGCGTGGCCCGGGCCGGCCGCTGCGCGGAGTCCGGGTTTTCTTGCTGGATCCACTCTGCCAAAGCCACGACGGCCGCGCGCGCCGCGGCGGGATCTGCCTTCTTTGCCATGCCGCCCAGTCTAGTCCCCGCCACCCCGGCGCTGCCTGCGCGCACCCTTGCGGCAGTCCGCGACGCCACGTGCCCTAATCCTTCCTCCCGCCCTGGTAGCTTTATATATTATGACCACTACTCCGCAGACGCAGGATGCTCTCAAGTCCCCGCAAATCACCCTTCGTTTCATGGCTTCGCCCACTGATGTCCTCATGGCTGGCGCCCAGGGCATCAGCGGCGGCCGCGTTCTGGAATGGATCGACAAGGCCGCCTACGCGTGCGCGGTCCAGTGGTCCGGCCAGTACTGCGTGACCGCTTACGTAGGCCACATTCACTTCACCCGCCCTATCCCCTCGGGCCACATCGTGGAGGTCCGCTCCCGCATTGCGATGACCGGCCGGTCGTCCATGCACATCGTCAACGAGGTGCTCTCCGCGGACCCGCGCGACGGCATCTTCACCCGCGCCTGCGACTGCCTGGTCATCTTCGTGGCCAAGGACGCCGAAACCAACAAGTCGACCCCGGTGCCCACGTTCACCCCGGAAAACGATGAGCAGCGCCGCGTCGCCGAGGCCGCCCAGTCCCGTATTGAGCTGCGCAAGGCCATCGAAGAGGAGATGGAACAGCAGACCTACGAGGGCCCGTCCTACGCCCCGCGGCTTGTAAACCGCTTTCTGGCCAAGCCGACGGACGTCAACTGGGGCGGCAAGGTCCACGGCGGCACCGCCATGGAGTGGATCGACGAGGCCGGCACCGCCTGCACCATGGAATGGTCCGGTGAGCACACCGTGGCCGTCTACGCCGGCGGCATCCGCTTCTACCGCCCGATTGCGATCGGCGACCTCATCGAGGTCGACGCCCGCATGATGCGCACCGACAACCGCTCGATGCAGATGTCCATCCACGTGCGCGCCGGCAACCCGCGCGGCGGCCGCAACAACCTGGAGACCGCCATCCACGCCACCGTGGCTTACATGGCCATCGACCGCGACTTCCAGCCGCAGGCCGCCCGCCAGTTCACCCCGGTCACCGACGAGGACAAGCGCCTGGCCGAGCACGCCAACATCCTGCGGGAGCTACGCGGCAAGTACTCCCCCAAGCCGCTCATCGTCGCGCCCAACAACCAGCACATCGACTAAGCCCCATCCCAGCAGTCAGCGCCCGGCAGTCAGCGCCCGGACCGGCAACGCGCTAGTCGGCGCCTGCCGGCCGGATGATGGCAGTTGCCTTCTCCTTTGCTTTCATGCGCTCAACCTTCTCTCATGGCCTAGGCCCGGCGAGTAATTCGTCCGGGCTTTTAGCCGGCACCGACGACTACCATCCACACGGCGACTAGGTGGACCGCGGCGGCCGCGATTGTCGCGGTGTGGAAATGCTCGTGGTAGCCGTAGATGCGGGCGTTACGCCCCGGCCACTTGAATCCGTAGACCACCGCGCCTAAGGAATAGACTAGGCCGCCGGCAAACAGCAACCAGACCACCGCGGGGCCTTCCTGCCGCCACAGGGTCGGGATGAGCGGGACTATCAGCCAGCCGAGCACCAGGTACACGGCCACGGATAGCCAGCGCGGGTGCTCCACCCAGACCAGGTTAAGTATCACGCCGGCTACCGCTCCGCCCCAGGCCACCCCGAGCAGGATCCACGCTGTCGCGCCGTCGAAGGCGATAAGGGACAGCGGCGTATAGGTCGCCGCGATGAACACGGCAATGGTGGCGTGATCTGCCCGCCGCCACCACTGCACGGCCCGGAAACTGCCCCACGGCCAGCGGTGGTAGGTTGCGGAGACCGCGAATAGCCCGACCAGGCACACCCCGTAGACCGTCACGCCCATAGCCGGCGCCCAGCTCAGCGTCATCCAGGAATATGTAATGAGCACGGTGGCGGCAACTAGGGCAGCCAGGGCGGCGAAGACGTGCCCCCACCCGCGGGTAAGCGGGCGCGGGCCACGGTCGGCCACCAGCCTGGTCCGTTCGACTATGCCGTCCTGTACCGGCGCCATTTTTCCTCCTCGCAAGACTCAACCGACGTAGTGACCGCCGCTGCTAGCCGTAGTATAACCTACGGTCGCGTAACCCAAGGCTGCGAAAATCCTTCGAATTCCTTGCTATATGCGTTATAGTCGAACGGTGTTTAAATCTGTCTCTATCCGCCGCCCCCGCGCGCTAGCCGCCGCCTTCGCCGCGGTCGCCGCCTTGGGGTTCGGCCTCGCCAGCCCTGCCACCCCGTCCGCCCAGGCCCAGTCGAGCCTCATCGACGGCTCCTTCCAGCTGCCCGGCAACCAGAGCAAGCAGCCCTGGTTAGGCAACCAGCCGAAGATCGTGAACAAGCGCCACGTCAACGGCAACTTCTGGAAGGTGGACGTGTGGTCCCCGGCCAACCGCGCCGTTATCACCAATAACGTGCTGCTGCCCGGCGGCGACCAGCCGCGCGGTTCTTTCTACCTGCTGCCCGGCATCCAGGGTGGCGAGCAGGGCATGAACTGGATGAGCCACACCGACATCGGCCCGTGGTTCGCCGGCAAGAACGTCAATGTGGTCATGCCCATCGGCGGCGCTTATTCCCTCTACACCGACTGGAATACCGCGGACCCCATCCTGGGCGTTAACAAGTGGAACACCTACATGACCCACGAGCTTCCGCCGCTCATCGACGCCGAATTCCACGGCAACGGCCGCGACGCTATCGCCGGCCTGTCTTCCACCGGCGCCGCCGCCCTCGACATCGCCGGCCACGCCCCGCAGCGCTTCCGCGCCGCCGCCTCCTACTCCGGTTGCCCGGTCCGCTCCGGCGCCCTGGGATGGCCGGTCTCCAGCATCATGATGGCCGCCGGCGGCGGCTCTTCCGTCAATGCCTGGGGCCTGCCCGGCTCCCCGGCCTGGGCCGACCACGATCCCAACGCCCAGCCGCACCGACTGCGCGACGTCAAGGTCTTCGTTGCTTCCGCCTCCGGCACCCCCGGCCCCATCGACGGCAACTACGGCCCCGCCCAACACCTGGGCCCGTCCGCAACCGAGAAGGTTGCCAACGAGTGCACGAACATCTACACCCGCACCGCCCGCGCAGCCGGCGTCGACGTCAACCGCTACTACACCAACACCGGCTCCCACTCCTTCCCGCTGTTCTCCCACCAGCTCAAGGTCAGCTGGGCACAAACCATCCAGCCGACCATCGGCGGCTAAACCGGCCGCCCCGGGCGGGGTTAGCCACGCAACGCTAAAGCGTCTTAAGCACCCTTTCTACACCCCGCATACGGTCGAATGGCCCCACGAAAAATGCCTCACACCGCGTACCACGGTGCGAGGCATTTTCTATCTCCCCTATTCCACCACGGAGTTCGCCCCCACGGCGTGTCCGAAGAGGTCGGGCAGGGTGGCGGACCAGGCGTCGACCAGCTGGGTCAGCGGGACGGCGGTTTGTCCCAGGATGAGGCTGTCCACCGCGGTGGTCTTGCCAACCTGGGTAGCTGGGATGCCCAGCTCCTGGGCGCGCTGGAGGACCGCTTCCGCCTTGTCCTTGGTCGTGGCGACCAGGGCGCGGGAGGCGGACTCGGAGAACGCGGCGACGAACTCGTCGTCGTGCACGGCGGCCAAATCGAGCTCGACGCCGACGCGGTTGCGCTTGGCCATCTCGAACGCGGTGACGGCCAGGCCGCCCTCGGAGACGTCGTGGGCCGCGGTGATATCGGAGTTGCCGTGGAAGAACTCGGCCAGCTTGGCCTCGTTGGCCAGGTCGACCTGCGGCGGCAGGCCGGACAGGCCCTTGCCGGATACCTGCTGCCAGATGGAGCCGCCAAACTCGTCCTGGGTGGAGCCCAGGAGGATGAGGACTTCGTCCTCAGCGGTGCCCAGGTTGTGGCCGATGGAGGCGGCGACGTCGTCGATAACGCCCAGCACACCGACGACCGGGGTCGGCAGGATGGGTTCCTCACCGGTCTGGTTGTAGAAGGAGACGTTGCCGCCGGAGACCGGGATACCCAGCTCGACCGCGCCGTCGGCCAGGCCGTGGACGGCCTCCCGGAACTGCCACATCACATCCGGGTTTTCCGGGGAACCGAAGTTCAGGCAGTTGGTGACGGCCACCGGGCGGGCGCCGGTGACGGCGACGTTGCGGTAGGCCTCGGCCAGGGCCAGGCGAGCGCCCATGTTCGGGTCCAGCTTGGTGTAGCGGCCGGAGGCGTCCGCGGAGACGGCGACGCCGCGGCCGGTCTCCTCGTCGATGCGCAGCACACCGGCATCCGCGTGGTGCGACTGCACCGTATTACCGCGGACGTAGCGGTCGTACTGGTTGGTAATGAAGTCACGGGAGCACAGCGCCGGGGAGGCCACCAGCTGGAGGAGGGCATCGCCCAGCGGGGCATGATCCACGCCGCCGAAGTCCTGCAGCTTGTCCTGCCACTCCGGGCGGGCGTAGGGGCGCTCGTAGACCGGGGCCTCGTCGGCGATGGTGCCGGCCGGGGCGTCCACGACGACCTCGCCCTGGTGGCGGATGACCAGGTGCTTGCCGGTGGTGACCTCACCAATCTCGGCGCAGGTGACGTCCCAGTGCGCGCAGATCTCGCGGAAGCGCTCGACGTTTTCCGGGGCCACGACCGCGCACATGCGCTCCTGGGACTCGGAAGCCAGGATCTCAGCGGCGGTCATGTGCTCGGCGCGCAGCGGGACCTCGTCCAGGTTGATCTCCATGCCGCCGTCGCCGGAGGCGGCCAGCTCACTGGTCGCGCAGGCCAGGCCGGCGCCGCCCAGGTCCTGGATGCCCACCACGACGCCGGCGTGGTAGAGGTCCAGGCAGCACTCGATGAGGACCTTCTCCGCGAAGGGGTCGCCCACCTGGACGGCCGGCAGCTTGCGTTCCGCGCCGTCCTCGAAGGTGTCCGACGCCAGCACGGACACGCCGCCGATGCCGTCCAGGCCCGTGCGAGAGCCGAACAGCATGACCTTGTTGCCGGTGCCGGAGGCGAAGGCCAGCTTCAGGTCCTCGACCTTTAGCGTGCCCACGCACAGGGCGTTGACCAGCGGGTTACCTACGTAGGACTCGTCAAAGACGGTCTCGCCCCCAATATTGGGAAGACCCAGGCAGTTGCCGTAGCCGCCGATCCCTTCGACGACGCCCGGCAGGACGCGTTTGGTATCTGGGGCATCGGCCGAGCCGAAGCGCAGCTGGTCCATCACCGCGATGGGGCGTGCGCCCATCGCCATGATGTCGCGGACGATGCCGCCCACGCCGGTGGCCGCGCCCTGGTAGGGCTCAACGTACGACGGGTGGTTGTGGGACTCCACGCGGAAGGTCACCGCGTTGCCGTCGCCGATGTCGACCACGCCGGCGTTCTCACCGATGCCGGCGAGGATCTTCTCCCCCATCTCTTCGGTCATGGTCTGGCCGAAGTAGCGCAGGTGCGTCTTCGAGGACTTATATGAGCAGTGCTCCGACCACATCACGGAGTACATGGTCAGTTCGGCATCGGTCGGCCTACGCCCCAGGATGTCCTTGATGCGCTGGTATTCGTCGTCCTTGAGCCCCAGCTCGCGGAAGGGCTGTTCCAGGTCCGGGTCCTGCTGGGCCTGGGAGACGGTGTCATTGTGTACGGTCATGTGCGCCTCCTAAACTGCGGCCGTCACGGCGTTGATAGCGGATACAAAAAGGCCCAGGCCGTCAGTGGACGGCCCGGTAAGCGGATCGATGGCGTGCTCGGGGTGCGGCATAAGCCCCACGACCCGGCCGGTCTCGTTGGTAATACCGGCGATCGCGTTGACGGACCCGTTGTAGTTGTCCGTGTAGCGGAAGACCACGCGGCCTTCCTTCTCCAGCTCCTCGACGGTCTCCGCGGCGGCCTGGAAACGGCCCTCGCCGTGCTTGGCCGGGATGAGGATCCGCTGGCCAGCCTCAAATTCGGTGGTCCAGGCGGTCTGCGCGTTCGCGACCTCCAGGTAGGTATCCGTGCAGTGGAAGTGCAGCCCCTGGTTGCGGGTCAACGCCCCGGGCAGCAGGCCGGCTTCGGTCAGGATCTGGAAGCCGTTGCAAATGCCCAGCACCGGCATGCCCTTGTGGGCAGCGTCGATGACCGAGCGCATGACGGGCGCGAGGGCGGAAATCGCCCCGGAGCGCAGGTAGTCGCCGTAGGAAAAGCCACCGGGGACCACGACCGCGTCCACGCCGCGCAGGTCGGCGTCGGCGTGCCAGAGGTTTTCCACCTCGGCGCCGGCCCGGCGCGCAGCACGATCCGCGTCGACGTCGTCGAGCGTGCCGGGGAAGGTAATTACTCCGATCTTGGCGGACACTACTTGACCTCCAGCCCGGTGACCTCGTAGTCCTCGATGACGGTGTTGGCCAGCAGGGTGGCCGCGACCTTCTCCAGCTCCTCGGCCGTCACGGAGTCCGCGACCTCCAGCTCGAAGCGCTTGCCCTGGCGGACATCGCTGACCCCTTCAACCCCGATTCGACCCAGCGCGCGGACAACAGCTTGCCCCTGCGGATCCAGAATCTCGGCCTTCGGCATGACATTGACAACTACACGAGCCATTAAATTTCCTTACTGTGCTCACGGCTAGGTCTGCGCGCACTAGTTTAGCCTGCCTAGGGCCGCAAAACCTACCCATCCCAGCGGTCACCCCCACACCAACGCCCGCTCCCCCAATCGGGGCCGGAAAGTAAACACCGGGTATCCCCCGCAAAGACGGAAACCAAATTCTAGGCCACACCTAGGCAAACCCCCTGCGGGCTTCGAACACGCGGCAGCGCTTGCTCCCGCGCGTGTCCGCTCCGTGTTCTACAACTGAGGGTAATGCGCTCGGAACGCATGAATTTGTCTGTCTTCTTCCCCAACTAAGGTGGTTCGTTCCCTATGTCTTCTCCCCAGTCCTCGCGGCGGGTGGCCCGCCGCCGCGGCGCGCTCGTACTCGCGGCCGTGACCTCTACCGTCGCCGCCGGTCTCGCCGTCCCCACTGCCTCGGCCGCCCCGTCCGGGGACAACGTCGTCATCTCCGAGGTCTACGGCGGCGGTGGCAACTCCGGCGCGGAGTACACCCACGACTTCATCGAGCTCTACAACCCGACGGATGGTGACATCAGCCTGGATGGTTGGAACGTCGAGTACTTCTCCGCCAAGGGCGGCTCCGGCGGCACTACCCAGCTGAACGGGACGATCCCGGCCGGGGCGCATTACCTCATCCAGCAGGCTCAGGGCAACGGCGGCAACACCGCCCTGCCGGCTGCCGATGCCACCGGCAGCCTGGCCATGTCCGCCACCAAGGGTTCGGTCCAGCTCAGCGACGGCGCGGGCGAGGTGGTCGACTTGGTCGGCTTCGGCGAGGCCAGCCTGTCCGAGGGCTCCCCGGCCCAGGCGCCGAACAACCGGAACTCGGTCCAGCGCGACGAGAACGGCACCGACACCGATGACAACTCCGCCGATTTTACGGCCGGCGCGCCCAGCCCGGCCGGCACCGGCGGAGGCGTGGCCCCGGAACCGGGCACCGATCCGGAGCCGCAGGATCCGCCCGCCGCGGGCGAGGCCGTGGCCATCGCCGATATCCAGGGCACGGGCCCGGCCTCCCCGCTGGTCGACCAGACCGTGACCACCGAGGGAGTCGTCACCGCCGTGTGGGAAGAAGGCGGCCTGAACGGCTACACCATCCAGACCGGCGGCGAATCCGCGGCCGGCGAGGCCAGCCACGGCCTTTTCATCTACGCCGGCAATGACGGCGCGTACCCGGAAATCGGCCAGTCCGTGCAGGTGACCGGCAAGGTCTCCGAGTACTACGGCAACACCCAGGTCTCGGCTAAGACCTTCACCGAACTGGAGGAGCCGCTCGAGCAGGTCGAGCCCATCGAGATCGACGAGCTGCCCGCCGGCGACGAGGCCCGGGAGGCCTACGAGTCCATGCTGGTGCTGCCCGGCACCCACACCGTGACCAACAACTACGCACTCAACACATACGGCGAGGTCGGCCTGGCCGCGGGCCAAGAAGCCCTGCGCCAGCCCTCCGATGTCCATGCCCCCTCGACGGATCCGAACTCCCCGCTCAAGCAGCTGGAAAAGGACAACGCCGAGCGCCTGGTCACCCTGGACGACGGCCGGACCCGGGATTACCTGAAGACCGATAAGGAGACCCCGCTGCCGTATATCTCCCAGGACGGCGGCCAGACCATCAAGAGCCTGCGCACCACCGACCAGGTGGAGTTCCAGCAACCGGTCGTCGTGCACTACTCCCACGAGCAGTGGCGCTTCCAGCCCACCTCCCCGGTCACCGGGGAGACCGCCGGCGCAGATCTGCCGATTAGCTGGGAGGACTCCCGCGCCGCGGAGCTGGACGCCCTCGACGTCGAAGGCGACTACACCATCGGCGCCTTCAACGTCCTGAACTACTTCACCTCGCTGGGCGAGGAGTTCGGCGGCAGCTCCTACGACGACAAGGACGGCAACCCAGTCACCGTCAACCGCGGGACCACCCGCGGCGCCTATACCCAGGCCGCCTTCGAAGACCAGCAGGCCAAGATCGTCGCGGCCATCAACGGCTTGGACGCCGACGTCATCGCGCTGTCCGAAATCGAGGACACCTTCGGCGTGACCGGGGACCTCTCCCGCCGCGACGAGGCACTGAACCACCTGGTCGAGGAGCTCAACGCCGCGGGCGGAAACTGGAAGGCCGTCGCCTCCCCGTCTCAGGGCGTGCCGGAGGACGTCGACGTCATCCGCACCGCGTTCATCTACGACCCGGACCGCGTGCGCCCGGTGGGCGAGTCCCGCATCTTCAGCGACGCCCGCTTCACCGGCACCGCCCGTGAGCCGCTGGCCCAGGAGTTCGCCCCGGCAGATGCCGGCGAGGACGCCGAGACCTTCGTGGCCGTGGCCAACCATTTCAAGTCCAAGGGTTCCGTGGTCAAGGATGACGCGGACCGCGGGGACGGCCAGGGCAACAACCCCAATGTGCGCAACGCGCAGGCCCAGGCGGTCCTCGACCATCTGGCCAAGCAGCCGGACTGGCAGGACAAGGCCACCTTCGTCATGGGGGATCTGAATACCTACACCCGCGAGGAGGCCCTGGACATCTTCCGCAACCACGGCTACACCGTGCCGGCGGAGACCTTTGATGCCGACGCCTCCTACCAGTTCAGCGGCCTGCTCGGCTCCCTGGACCACGTCCTGGCCAACGAGGTGGCCAGCGAGAACGTCACCGACGCGCAGGTCTGGAACATCAACGCGGACGAGTCCGTCGCCTTCGAGTACTCGCGCCGCAACTACAACGCGGTCGACTTCTACGACGACTCCCCGTTCCGCTCCTCCGACCACGACCCGGTCAAGGTCGGCTTCTCCCTCGGCGGGGATGACGCTGCCGGCGATGACGAGAACGGCAACGGCGGGGACGACAACAACGAGGACGACGACCAGGGCAAGCCGGAGGGGTCGGGGGACGCCGGCTCGAGTGGCTCCTCGGTGGGCGGCGCTGTCGTGGCAGTGATTGCTGGCCTGGCCGCGGTCCTGGGCATCGGTGCCGCCCTGGCAGGTGGCCTGCGCGGCGTGCTGCCGATGTTGCCGGCGGATATCCGCCGCGTCATCGAACGCCTGCTACCCTAGTTCGGCAGGTAGATGCTGTAGTCGGCCGGCTGCGCGCCGGCCGCTGCGGCCTTGTGCACGGCTTTGACGAAGTCCTTGACCACCTTCCGGTCGTCGAGGTTACGGCCGGAGACCGACAGTCGGACGGTGTTGCCGCGCTGGGCGGAGCGTTCCGCCGCGCGGATGATGTTGCGGCGCCACCACTTGGCCGCGCCGAAGCCCTCGCCGTAGGAGAGGTTGCGCGACTGGTAGAACTTGCCGGACTCGAGCTCGTGGATGCCGCGGGTGGACACGGCCACGTCGAAGCCGAAGGCCGGCAGCACCTTGAGGGTCCCCTCCGACATGCGCCAGCGCGGCGGGGCGAAGATGGTGGGGGTAAAACCGATCTTGCCCATCTGCCGGGTCGCACCGGCCAGCCGCAGCTTCGCCTCGTGCTCATCGAGGTTGGCGAATTCCGCGCGACGGCCCTGGACGGCTTGGTCGAAGCCGTTGAGAATCAGTACCCGGCCGGAGTCTGCTTGCTCTTTGACCCAGCCCTTCGTCTTGGAGTCCTTCGCCAAGTGCCAATTGCCGTCAATATGCGGGGCAATCAGAAGAGACACAGGAATCCCCTCGGCATCCAGGATGCGGAGGAGATTCGAGGCCTGTTTCCGGGTGTCGTCGAAGATACTGGAAATCGAAACCAGGAGGTGGCCATGCATAAGAAGTATTATCGCACAGCCTTCTAGGTTCCGCGCGTCGAGAACGCTACTCGGTACACCCCGTGGCCTGGTTGATGATCCAGGCGTATTCGAAGGCGTTCTGGCGCCACTTGTCGTAGCGGCCGGACACGCCGCCGTGGCCGGCGACCATCTCCGTCTTCAGCAGGAACTGGCCGCCGCTGGCAACGGTGCGCAGCTTGGCGATCCACTTGGCGGGCTCCACGTAGAGCACGCGGGTGTCGTTCAGCGAGGTTGTGGCCAGGATATTCGGGTAATCCTGCGCCGTGACGTTCTCGTACGGCGCGTAGCTGGCCATGTAGTCGTAGAAGGCCGGGTCGTGGTACGGGTCGCCCCACTCGTCCCACTCCACCACCGTGAGCGGGAGCTCCGGCATGAGCATGGAGGTCAGCGGATCGACGAAAGGCACGGCGGCCTGGATGGCGGTGAAACGGTCCGGGACCATATTCGCCACGGCACCCATCAGCATGCCGCCCGCGGAGCCACCTTCCGCCGTCAGCCGGTCCGGGCTGGTCAGGCCACGGGCGATGAGGTCGTCGGCCACGTCGATGAAGTCGGTGAAGGTGTTCTTCTTCTCCATGAGCTTGCCGTGGTCGTACCAGCCGCGGCCCATCTCCCCGCCGCCGCGGACGTGGGCGACGGCGAAGATCATGCCGCGGTCCAGCAGCGACAGGCGGGTGACGGAGAACCCGGGGTCGACGCTAGTCTCGTAGGAACCGTAGCCGTAGAGCAGCATCGGCTGCGGCGCGGAGGTGTCCAGGTCCGCGCGGTGCACCACGGAGACGGGGATCTCCGTGCCGTCCTGGGCGGTGGCCCACAGGCGGTAGGCGGTGTAGTCGCCGGGCTCGTAGCCGCCCTGGACCTCCTGCTGCTTCAGCAGGGTGCGCTCGCCGGTGGCGACGTCGTATTGCAGGACCTGGGCAGGCTGCGTGAACGAGCCGTAGACCATGCGGATGACCGGGGTGTCCCACTCCGGGTTGCCGGTGGTGCCGGCGGTATAGATCTCCTCGTCGAAGTCGACCTGGGTGAACTCGCCGAGCCCCTCGCCCTCGGTCAGCGGCATGATGGCGATGCGCCCGATGCCGCCGCTGCGGTAGACCAGCACCAGCTGGTGCTGGTAGGTATCCACGCCCTCGATGCGCACGTCCTCGCGGTGCGGGACCAGCACCTGGGTATCCCGCAGGGCGGGCAGGCCGGTGTCCTTCGTCAGCGCCGGGCAGACGGTGACCTCGAAGTTGGCGCCGGCAGCGTTGTGGGTGACGATCCAGCGGTCCTCGCCGTCGATGACAGCGTGGTCCACCTCGTATTCGACCCCGGATTCGCGCTCCCAGAGCAGCTGGAATTCGCCTTCCGGCTGGTCCTGCTCCAGCACCCAGAACTCCGAGGTGATCTTCGAACTGGAGACCAAGAACAGGTACTTGTCGCTGCGGGTGCCGCCCACTCCTACGCTGAAGTGCGCGTCTTCCTCGTAGAAGATACGCACATCGTCTTCCTGCGGTGTGCCTACCTTGTGGCGCCACACGCTGTCCGCGCGCCAGGCCTCGTCGACGGTCTGGTAAAAGATGTAGTCCTCGCCGACCCAGGTCGCGCCGTAGAACAGGCCCGTCAGGTGATCGTCCAGCAACTCGCCCGTAGCCAGATCCTTGATGCGCAGCTCGAAGCGCTCGTCACCGCTGACATCCACGGAATACGCCAGGTAACGCCCCGAGGTCGTGATGGAAGAGGCCCCGAGGGAGAAGAACTCGTTGCCCTCGGCCAGCTCGTTCAGGTCGAGCAGCACCTCTTCGCCTGCCGGGCGACCTTCCTCCGGGATGACGGGCGGGAACCACGGGTCCGCGCCCTCCTCGACCGGCAGGCGGCAGGACAGGCCGTAGCTCTTGCCCTCCTGGGAGCGCCCGTAGTACCAGTAGTCGCCCTGGCGCACGGGAACGGACATGTCCGTTTCCTTGATGCGCGACTTAATCTCCTGGTAGATATTCTCGGTCAGCGTCTCCAGGTGCGCGGTCTGCGCCTTGGTGTAGTCGTTTTCCGCGTTAAGGTAGTCCAGCGTGTCCTGCGACTTCTTATCCCGCAGCCACTCGTAGTCATCGACGAAAGTGCGGCCGTGGAATTGGCGCGAAATCGGACGAACGGGGGCTACCGGAGCATGCATGGATTCATCAGTCATAGGCCCCCATCCTACGTCACCGTGTCCCGCAGCCGGCGGGTCATTCCCGCCCGCTGCGTGGGTTTTAGCCTACCCAGTCGATGAACTGCTTGCCTGACAGGCGCTCGTAAGCCTCGATGTAGCGCAGGCGGGTGGCGGAGACGATCTCGTCCGGCAGGGCCGGCGGGGTGGTCTCGGAGGCCTTGTCCCAGCCGGATTCCGGCGAGGTCAGCCAGTTGCGGACGTACTGCTTGTCGAAGCTGGGCTGGACCTCCCCCTCGACGTAGGAGTCGGCCGGCCAGTAGCGGGAAGAGTCCGGGGTCAGCACCTCGTCGGCCAAGACGAGGGTGCCGTCGCTGTCCAGGCCGAACTCGAACTTGGTGTCGGCCAGGATGATGCCGCGTTCTTCGGCAATCTGGGCGGCCTGGGCGTAGATGGTCAGCGTGGCGTTGCACAGCTGGGCGGCGCGGTCGGCGCCGAGGTCTTTCACGACGCGCTCGTAGGTAACGTTCTCGTCGTGCTCGCCCTGCTCCGCCTTAGTGGCCGGGGTGAAGATGGGCTCCGGCAGGCGGGAGGCCTCCACCAGGCCGGAGGGCAGCTCGATGCCGCAGACCGTGCCGTTGGCCTGGTATTCCTTCAGCCCGGAGCCGGTCAGGTAGCCGCGGGCCACGCACTCGAAGGGCAGCATCTGCAGTTTCTTGACCACGAATGCCCGGCCCAGGACCTCTTCCGGGATCCGCACGTCGTCGACCGGGCCGGCCAGGTGGTTGGGGAAATTGATGGCGTCGAAGAAGAACTGCGAGGTCGCAGTCAGCACCCGCCCCTTGTCCGGGATGGCGGGCTCCAGGGCGAAGTCGAAGGCGGAAATCCGGTCGCTGGCCACCATGAGCAGCGTGTGCTCATCGATGGCGTAGATGTCGCGGACTTTGCCGGATACGAGGTGCTGATAATCGCTAAGACGTGGTCGCATGCCCCACATCTTAGCGCGCCGGTGGGCTAAATAATCTCGCCCGGGCGGTACTGGGCGGCCTGGGGGTGCTGGTCCGCCTTTTCGGCGATCCGGGACAGAACCTGGCCTACCTGCGCTTCCGCAGCACCGATGAAGGCGTGCTTGTCGGCGAGAGCCGCATCCAGGGCAGCCCTGTCAAGGGGGAGGCGCTCATCGGCGGCCAGCCGCTCCACCAGGTCTTGATCCGCGCCGTTTTCGCGCATGTTCAGCGCCACGGCGACGGCGTTTTCCTTGATGACCTCGTGGGCGGTCTCGCGTCCGACCCCGGCGCGCACGGCCGCCATGAGGATGCGAGTGGTGGCCAAGAACGGCAGGTAGCGCTCGAGTTCGCGGTCGATCATGGCCGGGAAAGCACCGAACTCCTCCAGCACGGTCAGGAAGGTCTCGAACTGTCCGTCAAGCGCGAAGAAGGCGTCCGGCAGTGCGACGCGGCGGATGACCGAGCAGAAAACGTCGCCCTCGTTCCACTGCTGCCCGGCCAGGTCGCCGACCATGGTCAGGTAGCCGCGGAGGATGACCTGGAAGCCGCAGACGCGCTCGCAGGAGCGGGCGTTCATCTTGTGCGGCATGGCAGAGGAACCGACCTGGCCTTCCTTGAAGCCCTCGGTGACGGTCTCATTGCCGGCCATCAGACGGATGGTGGTGGCCAGCGAAGACGGCGCCGCGCCCAGCTCGACGAGGGCGGAGACGGCATCGAAGTCCAGCGAGCGCGGGTAAACCTGCCCGACGGAGTCGAAGATCCGGCTAAAGCCGAGGTAGTCCGCTACGGAGGTCTCCAGGGAGGCTAGCTTGTCATGGGACCCACCCATAAGGTCCAGCATGTCCTGGGCCGTGCCCATCGGGCCCTTGATGCCGCGCAGCGGGTAGCGGTTCAGCAGCGCCTCGACGCGCTCGATGGCCAACAGCATCTCGTCGGCGGCGGAGGCAAACCGCTTGCCCAGGGTGGTGGCCTGGGCGGCGACGTTGTGGGAGCGGCCTGCCATGACCAGGTGCTGGTACTTGTCGGCGTGCTCGCCCATGCGGGCCACCACGGCGATGGCCTTGTCGCGGATGATCTGCAGGGAGCGGTAGATCTGCAGCTGCTCGACGTTTTCGGTCAGGTCGCGGCTGGTCATCCCCTTGTGGATGTGCTCGTAGCCGGCCAGCGCGTTGAATTCCTCGATACGCGCCTTCACGTCGTGGCGGGTAACGCGCTCGCGCTGGGCGATGGAGTCCAAGTCGACGTTTTCGACCGCTGCCTCGTAGGCGCTGATCGCCTCGTCGGGGATATCCACCCCCAGGTCCTTCTGGGCGCGCATGACCGCGATCCACAGCTGCCGCTCGAGCACGATCTTGTGCTCGGGGCTCCAGATTTCGGTCAGCTCCGCCGAAGCGTAGCGGGAGGACAGGACGTTGTTAATCTTCTTCTTTTCAGCCACAAGCCCTCATTATTCCACGTGGTCTAGGCGCGGGGGCAATAATGCGACAGCGGCCCCGCCCGGTAGCCGGGACCTGGGGCCGCTGGAGGTCTGCTGCGGTTGCTAGCGGGTCTGGCCGGGCACCTCGATGCGCCCTTCCTGGGCGGCCAGCGCGATGTCGCGGCGGTAGAAGCCGCCGTCCATGGTGATGCCTTCGAGTACCGCGTAGGCGGCCTCGCGGGCGGCGGCCAAGGTCGAGCCCTTGCCCAGGGCGTTGAGCACTCGCCCGCCGTTGGAGACCACCTTGCCCTCGGCCACGGTGGTGCCCGCGTGCAGGATGCGCTCCGGATCCTCCAGGGCGTCGCCGGTAATTTCGTCGCCCTTGCGCGGGGAGGCCGGGTAGCCCTCGGCGGCCAGCACCACGGTCACGGCGAAGGCGGGCTCCCACTCCAGCGGGCTGAGCTCCGCCAGCTTGCCGGTGGCCACCGCGTTGAGGGCCTCCGCCAGCGGGGAGGTCAAAAGGCTCAGCACGGCTTGGGTCTCCGGGTCGCCGAAGCGGCAGTTGAACTCGATGACTGCCGGGCCCTCCGGGCCCCACGCCAGGCCGGCGTAGAGAAGACCCGAATAGGGGGTGCCGCGGGCGACCAGCTCGCGGGCAACGGGCGCGCAGACCTCGTCGACGATGGTGTTGACGCCGTCCTGCGGCAACCACGGCAGCGGCGTGTAGGCGCCCATGCCGCCGGTGTTGGGGCCCTCGTCGTTGTCGTAGGCGCGTTTGTGATCCTGGGCGGGCAGCAGCGGCACGACGGTTTCGCCGTCGACCAGGCAGAACAGGGAGACCTCCGGACCGGGCAGGAAGGACTCGATGAGCACGGAGTTACCGCCGTTGTGCACCGCCTTGATGTGCTCCTCGGCCTGCTCGCGGTCCTCGGTGACCACCACGCCCTTGCCGCCGGCCAGGCCGTCGTCCTTGACCACGTAGACCGGGCCGAATTCGTCGAGGACCCGGGAGATCTCGTCCTCCGCGGCGTCCGGGCCGATGGTCTCCGCGTGGGCGGTGCGCACGCCGGCCGCGTCCATCACGTCCTTGGCGAACGCCTTGGAGCCCTCAATTTGGGCGGCCTCCTGGCTGGGGCCGAAGACCGCGATGCCGGCGTCCCGCAGGGCATCGGCAACGCCGGCCACCAGGGGTACCTCCGGGCCGATGACCACCAGGTCCGCGGCGATGTCCTGGGCCAGGCCCGTCATCTGGGCCGGGTCGTCTACCTGGGTGTAATCCGCATGCACGGTGGCGATCCGGTCCATGCACGGGCTGCCCGGCGCCACGTGCAATTCAGTGGTCGCCGGATCAGCGGCTAGTCCTTTCAAGAGGGCATGTTCGCGGCCGCCCGAGCCAATCACGAGAATACGCATGCCGTCTATCTTAACTTGCCGGTAGCCTGGGGCCATGGCTTCTGTATTTACCAAGATCATCAACGGAGAACTCCCCGGCCGTTTTGTCTACCGGGACGAGCAGTGCGTGGCGTTTTTGTCCATCGAGCCGCTGCGCTACGGGCACACCCTGGTCGTGCCGGTGCAAGAGGTCGACAAGTGGACTGACCTCGATCCGGAGACCTGGGGGCACCTGAACCAGGTCGCCCTGCGCATCGGCCAGGCCATCAAGAACGCCTTCGGCACCCCGCGCGCCGGCTACATCATCGCCGGCTTCGACGTCCCCCACACCCACATCCACCTCTTCCCCACCGAGAAGATGTCGGAATACGATTTCTCCAAGACCTACGCCGCCGAGGACACGGACCCAGCCGCCATGGACGAGGCGGCCGCCCGCATCCGCCAGCACCTGGGCACCGACTTGGAGGGCCGCCCGGCCTAATCCGCCGAAGCCGCTGGGTCGTCGGCCTCCGGATAGGCCGGCAGGCGCACGGTAAACACCGAGCCCTCCCCCGGGGTCGAATCCACCGTGATGCTGCCGCCGTGCTGTTCCACCAGGGATTTCACGATGGCCAGCCCCAGGCCCGAGCCGCCCGTATCACGCGTGCGCGAACTATCCTCGCGGTAGAAGCGCTCGAAGATATGGGCGGCTACTTCTTTGTCCATGCCCTTGCCGTCGTCGATGACGTCGAGCAACACGTCGCGCTCGTCCCGGCGCAGCTGCAGCGTCACCGCGGCGTCCTCGCCGCCGTGGCGGATGCCGTTGGAAATCAGGTTGAGCAAGACCTGGTGCAGGCGGTCTGGGTCGCCGTCGACCACGGGCACAGAATTCGACTTGTTGACCACCTGGATGTTTCGGCCGGGGAAGGCCGCCCGGGCCGAAGACCCGACCGATAGGGCCAGCTCCAGCATGTCCACCGGCTTCTTATCCAGCCGGTTGCCCTCGGCACGGGTGAGCGAGAGCAGGTCCTCGACCAAAAGCGACATGCGGGTCGACTCGGAATCGATCTTGGACAGGACCAAGTCCACGTCCTGGGTGGCCCCGGAGCGGTAGAGCTCCGTGTAGCCGCGCAGGCTGGTCAGCGGGGTGCGCAGCTCGTGGGAGGCGTCGCCGACGAACCGGCGCATCTGCCCCTCCTTCGTCTGGGCCTCCTCCACGGAGCGCTGCAGGTGCCCCAGCATGACGTTGAGCGCGGCCGCCAGCTGGCCGACCTCGGTGTGCAGCGGCCACTCGGGCACGCGCTTGTTCAGGTCCCCGGCGGCGATTTCCGAGGCGGTCTTTTCCACCACCCGCAGCGGGCGCAGCGCCCACCGGATGGACCAATACCCGGCCAGCGCGATGAGCGCGATGACCAGGGACAGGATCAGCACCTGGACCACCGCCAGGCCCTGCAGGATGCTGGCCTCGCTGCCCAGGGACTTGGCCACGACCGTGACCACCCCGTCGGATTCGAAGGCCTGCGCGCGCCACTTGACCTCGTTGACTGCGGAATCGGTCGTGGACTCCACCGTCTCCGGGGAGCCGCCGATGTAGAGGCCGTCGACCCGCGGCATGGAGTCGAAGACGTTGAAGTATTCGATGGAACCGTTGGGGTAGATCTTGATGACGCAGAAATCCGTCGGCGGGCGCTGCGAGCGGTCGCCCAGGTTGAACAGCTCGGGGCTTTGCGCCCAGCCCTTGGCCGCGGAGGCGATGTCCTCGTCCACGCGGTTGTACAACACGTCCCGCATGATCGATGAAACGGCCACGGAGCTACCGACCAGGCCCAGGCCGGAGACCACGACCAGCAGGACCACCAGCCAGGTGCGCAGGGGCATCGCGGTGGTCTTGAAGCGGCCCTTGAACACCCGCTTTACCTTGGCCCACGCGGAGGTAGGGGCTGCGGCCTTACGGGCGCTAGTTTCGGTGTCGGTCATGCTGGGGGACGGGGCAATCTCTCTTGAAGGTCAGGTACGGGTCTTAGCTGCGCGGGGTGCGCAGCACGTAGCCCACGCCGCGGACGGTGTGGATGAGCGGGGTGTCGCCGGTATCAATCTTGCGGCGCAGGTAGGAGATGTAGGACTCGACCACGTTGCCGTCGCCGCCGAAGTCGTAGTGCCAGACGTTGTCCAGGATCTTGGCCTTGGACAGGACGACCTCCTTGTTCTGCATGAGGTAGCGCAGGAGGTTGAACTCGGTGGGCGAGAGATCGATGATCTTGCCCGCCTTGGTGACCTCGTGGGTGTCGTCGTTGAGCGTCAGGTCGGCATAGGACATGGTCGCGTTGTTGGACTCATCCTCCACGCTGGCCCCGCGGCGCAGGATGACGCGCAGGCGGGTGATGACCTCTTCCAGGCTAAACGGCTTGGTCACGTAGTCGTCCGCGCCAATGGTCAGGCCGTGGATGCGCTGCTCGACGCTGTCCTTGGCAGTTAGGTAGAGCGCCGGGCCGTCCAGGCCCTCGGAGCGCAGCTTGCCCAGCAGCTCGAAGCCGTCCATGCCCGGCATCATGACGTCCAGGATGTAGGCGTCCGGGTTGATTTCGCGGGCAATCCGCAGCGCCTCGGTGCCGGAATTGGCCGTGCGCACGTCGAAGCCCTGGAATTTCAGGGACACGGTCAACAGCTCGACAATATTGGGCTCGTCATCAACGACGAGGATTTTAACGTTTTCGGTGCTCTTGTCGTCCATTGTTGTGACCATCGCTTTCTACTATTGGGACCTCTCAGCCCGGCGGTGCCGCGGACCTACTCGAGGCGAAATCCGCGCCCGTTGCGGGGCTGTTAGGAGAGAAGGTAGTTCTCTCAGCTACTACACAGCAGTCTGCCACTTCAATTATCAAAGGTACTGACCGGTTACTGCAAGGACCCTGTGAGTTAGAAAAAGCGGGCCCAGCCGTGCTGGGCCCGCAGTTTTCACCGAAAACGCGTGGTACTAGACCACCGAGGCCGGGATGTTGCGCAGGTTGGACTTAGCCATGCCCAGCATCTTGCCCACGCCGCCGCCGAAGACGGTGCGGGTGGCGGCCTTGGAGAAGCCCAGCAGCTGTTCGAAAGTCAGCGTCGGCGGCAGGGACAGCGCGTTCGGGTCCGTGATCATGTCGATGAGGACCGGGCCGTCGAAGGCCATGGCCTCCTTGATCTGCTTGCGGGCCTTCTTCGGGTCCTCAATGCGGATGCACTTGATGCCGGCGGCCTCCGCGATCTTGGCGTAGTTGACGTGATCGTGGTCGGTCTGGAACTCCGGCAGGCCCTGGACGAGCATCTCCAGCTTGACCATGCCCAGCGAGGAGTTGTTGAACACGAACATCTTGACCGGCAGGTTGTGCAGCTTCACGGTCAGCAGCTCGCCCATCAGCATGGACAGGCCGCCGTCGCCGGAGAAGGTGATGACCTGCTTGTCCGGGTTGGCAGCCTGGGCGCCGATGGCCTGCGGCAGGGCGTTGGCCATGGTGCCGTGGCGGAAGGAGCCGATCTGCTGGCGCTTGCCGTTGGCGGTGATGTAGCGCGCGCCCCAGACGTTGCACATGCCGGTGTCCACGGTGAAGATGGCGTCGTCGTCGGCCTCGTCGTCGATAATGTCCGCCAGGTACTCCGGGTGCAGCGGGGTCTGCTTGTCCACGTCCTTGGTGTAGGCCTCGACGACGTGGTTGAGCTTGCGGTAGTGCTCCTTGAGCATCTTGTCCAGGAAGGAGCGGTCGGTCTTTTCCTCGACGCTCGGCAGGATGTTGGCCAGCGTGGCGGCGACGTCGCCGACCACCGGGTAGGAGATCTTGGTGCGGCGGCCGATGTGGGAGCCGTTGATGTCGACCTGGGCCACGTTGTGCTTGGGCAGGAAGTCGTTGTACGGGAAGTCGGTGCCCAGCAGGATGAGCAGGTCGGCGTCGTTGGTGGCGTCGTGCGCAGCACCGTAGCCCAGCAGGCCGTTCATGCCGACGTCGAAGGGGTTGTCGTACTGGATGTACATCTTGCCGCCCAGGGCGTGGCCGATCGGCGCCTTGACCTTCTGGGCCAGCTCGAGGACCTCCTTGCGGGCGTCCTTGACGCCGGCGCCGACGAACAGGGCGACGCTCTTGGCCTCGTTGATGGCCTGGGTCAGGGCGGCGGCCTCGCGCGGGTCCGGGTAGACGACCGGGCGGCCGGTGGAAATCACCGAGTCGGTAAAGGTGTCATCGTCAGCTTCCTGGGTGGTGACGTCGCCCGGGACGACCAGGACGGACACGCCGTTGCCGGCCATGGTGGACTGGATGGCGTGGTGGAGGACAACCCCGCCCTGCTCGGCGGAGTTAACCATCTCGCAGTAGCCCGAGCACTCCTGGAAGATGGCCTCGGGGTGGGTCTCCTGGAAGAAGGTGGAGCCGATCTGGCGGGACGGGATGTGGCTGGCGATGGCCAACACCTTGGCGCCGTTGCGGTTGGCGTCGTACAGGCCCTGGATGAGGTGGGTGTTGCCGGGGCCGCAGGAGGCCGCGCACACGGCCAGCTCGCCGGTGGTCAGGGAGTCGGCCTCAGCGGCGAACGCTGCAGCTTCCTCGTTGCGGACGTGCACCCACTCGATATCCGACTGGCGCACAGCGTCGACGATGGGGTTCAGCGAGTCGCCCACCAGACCGTAGATGCGGCGGATGCCCTGCTTTTCTAGCGTCGCGACCAACTGTCCAGCGTATGAACGAGCCATGATTCAACTCCTTTTAACTATTAATTAATCTCCTTCGCCATTGTGCTCCCTCACCGCCCCAATTTCCATACTCAGGACATATAAGGCTCGGCTTCTCACAGGAGAAGCGCCTCTATGACTTCCGCCACTCCGCCCTTCTCCGGTTGCAAACAGTACCGAACGGTCGTTACAGTAATCGGCATGCAAACGACGACACTGCGCCCCGAGGAGACCATGTCTAAGGGCGCCCGCTGGTCCTTCTTCGCCGTTATCTCCTCCGGCCTTTTGATGGTGGGACTCGACAACTCGATCCTCTACACCGCGCTGCCGGCGCTGAACGAGCAGCTCCACACGGACTCCACCCAGCAGCTGTGGATCATCAACGCCTACGCGCTGGTCCTGGCCGGCCTGCTATTGGGCACCGGCACGCTGGGCGACAAGATCGGCCACCGCCGCATGTTCGTTTACGGGCTGTGGATCTTCGGCGCCGCCTCCCTAGCGGCAGCCTTCGCCCCCCTCCGCCTGGGCACTGGTTGCCGCCCGCGCGGTCCTGGGCCTCGGCGCCGCCATCATGATGCCGGCCACCCTGGCGCTAATCCGCCTGACCTTCCACGACGAGGTCGAGCGCAACACCGCCATCGGCATCTGGGCCTCGGTCGCCGTCGTCGGCGCCGCGGCCGGCCCGACCGTGGGCGGGTTCCTGCTCGAGCACTTCTGGTGGGGCTCGGTATTCCTCATCAACGTCCCCATCGTGGCGATCGCGCTGGTGGCCACCCGCCTGCTGGCGCCGCCGAACATCGCCAACCCGGACAAGCACTGGGACCTCCTCTCCTCAGTGCTGGCGCTAGTCACCCTGTCCAGCCTGGTCATGGCCATCAAGTCCGCCGCCAGCACCGATCCAAGCTGGGGCACGGTCGCCGGCGCACTCATCGTCTGCGCCATCGGCGGCTTCTTCTTCGCCCGCCGCCAGCGCCAGCTGACCGAACCGCTGCTGACCTTCGACGTCTTCCGCTCGCCCATCTTTACCGGCGGCGTCCTGGCCGCCGGCGGGGCCATGTTCGCCATGGCCGGCGTGGAGATAACCACCACACAGAAGCTCCAGCTCGTCGACGGCTTTAGCCCGCTGCAGGCCGGGCTCATCATCTCCGCGATGGCGATTGCGGCCGTGCCGACCTCGACGCTGGGCGGGGCGACCCTGCACCGCGTGGGTTTCCTGCCGCTTATTTCCGGTGGCTTCGTCCTCATGGCCGCCGGCGTCGGGGCCGCCTTCTGGGCCGGCCGCCACGACATCCTTTGGTTCTTCGTCGTCGCTATGGTCTTCACCGGCATGGGCGCGGGCTTGGCGATGTCCGTCGCCTCGACCGCCATCATCGGCGCCGCCCCGCCGCACCGCTCCGGCATGGCCGCCAGCGTGGAGGAAGTCTCCTACGAGTTCGGCACCTTGCTCTCCATCGCCATCACCGGTTCCCTGGTCCCGCTGTTCATGGCCCAGGGCCTGCCCGAGAACATCGCCTCCCTCGGCATGGAGGCCCTCTACCAAGACTCCACTCACGCGGCTGCCGCCGTGGCCTACAATGACGGGTACATGTACACGCTTTGCATCCTGGCCGCAGTCACCGTGGGCTTTGCCGCAGCCACCGCCTACTGCTTCCGCCACAACCCCAAGTCCGGTGGTTTCGTTGGCTCGCACTAGCAAGAAGGATCAGATACTCGCCAGCGCCATTGAGATCATCGGCGAGGACGGCATCCACGCCGTGACCTACGACCGCCTGGCGGAGACCACCGGGCTGTCCAAGTCCGGGCTCATCTACCACTTCCCCTCCCGGCACGCCCTGCTGCGCGACATCCACACCTATGGAGCCGCGCGCTGGGAATCCGAGCTGGAGGACTACTCCGGCGGGCGCACGGCCGACGAGCTCACCCCAACCCAGCGTTTGCGCGCCCTGCTGAGCTCCCTGGCGAAAAACGATCCCCTGGCCGAGCTGCTGATGAATATCCACGCCCAGTCCGATCCGGAGTACTCCGCCCCCTGGGAATCCGTCAGCCTGCGCTGGGGCCCCGACCCGGCCGCCGCAATCGCTAACGATGCCGACCTGACCGAACTCATCGCCCTCATCATGGGCGAGGGCCTCTGGATCCACGACCACATCACCGAGACCAAGCTTAGCGCCGACAACCGCGCCAAGCTCATCGAGTTCATGCTTAGCCAGCTGCCGGAAGAGGGCTAGACAGATTCTCTCGCTTACGCAAACCTCGTTAGGGCTCCGTTTTGCGCGATAAGCTCCCCGAAACGAAGACTGCCCAAACAGGTCTTAAACATTGCACAATTACACACAACCTGGTAAATTCCCACTCGTGAGCCAGGGTTGAGCGCAAGCAAGAAAACCCCGGGCAGCAACTCCGTAAGGCCCCTCCCAAGGGGCCTTACGCGTTCCTATACTAGGCACCATGCTGCTCGCCTACATCGACGAAATCGGACAATCTGGCGCATTCGTTTCCCCCGACCACAAACGCTTCAACGACAGCCCCGCATTCGGGTACGCAGGATTCGTCATTCCCGAATGCTCTGTTCGAGAACTAGGCGCGAAATTCGCGAAGGTAAAGCGAGAAGCCTTCAAGGAAGAACTTGCTCAAACAGAAAACCTTGGGCGCTGGGAAAAGAAGGGCTCTGACCTACTTTTCGCTGGCGTAAACAAGATCCGCCCCGTAAATGTCCGAATCCTCGCAGGTCTTTTTGGCGAAATCGCCAATCTAGGAGGGAATCTCTTCTACTACGCCGAAGAGAAGCCTTTAGGAACTCCAAAACAAGTGAACACCGGCCCGAAGGAATTTCAGCGGCGCGAGGAAACCGCCATGCGCGAAACACTAAACAGATTGGCTCGGCATGCTGATGACAATGGGTCCAATATTCTCATTATGATGGATCAGATTAACGAGAAGTCGAGAAAACAGCGCCTACCTGCCATGTATGCACATATTTACAGGCGTAGCCAGGAATTCAAAGAAATGCGCCGGATTCTCGAGCCACCAATGCATATAGACAGCGAAAACTCAACAAACATACAGTTGTCCGATTGGATCTGCGCTTTTATTAAACGCGCTATTGACAATCAACTCGTAAAGGAATCCAAGTATCGATGGATTCCTTCCTCTAAAGCTGCCAAGGCCGCAGATGGTCGCTTCACTTATGAATCAAAACTTCGTCTGTATGAACGTTCGATTAAAGATTTCAACCATTCACAACTTATCCAACCTGGACCTCGCCCGATGTTCGCCAATGAAGGTGGCTACACCTTGCGGGATGATCAAATAGTTCATCTCGAGAGAATTCGAGCCGCTGCACGCAAGTAAGGGAACTTAATTTTCACCGCGTTTTATCACGTTTCCTCGCCAGAACAGTCATCTCGTTCCTGACCACTACGACCTTCCCGGCATTGCTATGGACCTCGACTTGTGAGCAGCTGTCCTGAAGGTGGAGTTCAGTTAGCACATAAAATGGCCCTTCACCTGCAATTTGGGGAAGGGCATCCTGAGCTGGAGACGAGACTTGAACTCGCAACCTACGCATTACAAGTGCGTTGCGCTACCAATTGCGCCACTCCAGCCTTCGCCACGGTTGGGTTGCACTCCGTGACGACTAGTAAATGCTACCTTACGGGCTTTCGGGGGACGAAAAGAGTGGCGGCGATGGGGCTTTAGGGGTACCTAAAAGGCGCGGGTGAGGGCGGGTTATGCGTGAGCACTTTTCAGGCACTAGGCTTCCGGGTAGGTTCCTTATTCCACCCGTTTTTCACCCAGCTCGCTAAAGGATAGCGCGTGTCAGTTTTTTCCAAGTTGCGCGGGATTTTTCCGGGCAACAGCAGCAATATCGCCACTATCGATGCGGCGAAGGCCGCGCCGCCGCCCTCCCCGCTGGCGCCCATTGATCTGACCGACCCGGCCCAGGTCACCGGCGTCATGGAGATCGCCGCCCGAATCGGCGACCTCCTTATCTGTTCGGGCACGTCGAACTCCGACACCCGCGCGCAGGTCTACCTCGCGGCGGCCTCCTACGGCCTGCACTACTGCCACGTGGGGATCGTGCTTAATACGATCACTATCCACACCAATATCGGCACCGGCTCGGACCGCCGGCCGGTGACCGTCTTCCGGGTCGCCAGCGGGCTGGACGTGAACTTCTCCCGGCTGGCGGCGGTGGACCGGCTCATCCGGTCCATCCACTCGGGTGCCACCCCACCGGCGATGGCGGAGAAGATGCTCGACGACATCGAGGCCATGAAGCCGCCGCGCAGCGTGCGCTCCTCCCTGCTGGGCTGGGGAGTGATGGGCGGGACGTTCTCCATCATGCTGGGCGGCGACATCTTCGTCGGCGTCGTCTCCTTCTTCGTCGCCCTGCTCATCATGTCCGTCAACGCGTGGCTGGGCAGGTTCCGATTACCGCCCTTCTACCAAAACATGGTCGGCGGTTTTATCGCCGTCGTGCCCGCGGCGTTTTTCTACCGGGTGGCCTCGAATATCGGTCTGACCTTCTCACCCAGCCAAGTCATCGGTATGGGCATCGTCGTCTTGGTGGCCGGCCTGACCCTGGTCCAGTGTCTGGTTGACGGCATCACCAAGGCCCCGGTGACCTCTTCTGCCCGCTTCTTCGAGGCCTTGTTGTCTACCGGCGCCATCATCGCCGGTGTCGGCATAGGCATCCAGTTCGTGGACTACATCGGGTTTACCCTGCCGCCGCTGGCGACCATCGCACCGCCGGTTTACCACGAGATTCCGCTGCTCATCCTGTGCGGCGGTGTGGGCTCGGCCGGTTTCGCCTGGGCCTGCTACGCCTCCTGGTCGGAGACGGTTATCTCCGGGTTGACCGCCGCGGCCGGTATGTTCTTCTACTACTTCGTCATCATTCCCTTCGGCGTCTCCACGGTCATCGCCAGTGGCATCTCCGCGGTGGCCGTGGGCCTGGCCGGCGGCCTGATGGCCCGCCGCTTCCTGATCCCGCCGCTGGTGACCATGATCTGTGGCTACACGCCCATGCTGCCGGGCCTGACGCTCTACCGCGGCATGTATGCCGCACTGAACGAGCAGATGATCACCGGCATGACCAACCTGGTCACCGCCCTGGCCATCGCCGGGGCGCTGGCCGCCGGCGTGGTCTTCGGCGAGCGCGGTGCGCGGCGCCTGCGCCGCCCGAAGTACTTCCGCCCCTACTCCGCCTTCAAGCGGCTGGGACGTTACTCCTTCCACCAGGCCACGCGCCTGGCCAACAGCCGCCCGCGCATCCCGCGCGTGCCGCTGTCCCCGTTCGCGCCGCGCCAGGAGCGCCCGGTTCCCCCACCCGTGCACGGCCCGAAGCCGCCGACCGCCGCGCAGCAGGCCCGCCAGCGCCAGGACGAGACGGCCACCCAGCAATGGCAGGCCCAGGTCGATGCCGGCGAGATCGACGACCACTGGCCGCAGCGCTCGGAGTGGCCGGCCCAGCCGGAGCCGCTGCGCGAGGAAACCATCTACACCACCCCCGGTACCGAGGAGTTCTACGCGGCCCACGCGGATCCCGACCAGCGCTGAGCCAGGCCGGTAGCGTACAATATACGGTCTGAAGCTACTAGCTTATTTAGCGCCGTCGCACCGTAGGAGGAATACGTGCCACCCAAGGTCACTGACACCCAGCCCAACGTTGAGCAGATGAACGCCGTGGAGGAAAAGACCGCCGCAGCCGCCCGCCGCGTGGTCGCCACCTATGCCGAGGATTTCCTGGACGGCGTGACCTTGATGTCCATGCTGGGGGTCGAACCGGACGGCCTGGTTCACAAGAAGGTGCTGGCCGAGTACGGCGAGCCCGAGCCGAAGAAGTCGACCAAGAAGTCCACCAAGAAGGCCGGGAAGAAGTCGACCAAGAAGGCTTCCAAGAAGTCCACGAAGAAGGCCAGCAAGAAATCGACTAAGAAGTCGACCAAGAAATCTACGAAGAAGGCTTCCAAAAAGTCCACCAAGAAGTCGACGAAGAAGTCTTAAGGACCCGCCATGGCCGGTACCAACAAGTTCGTGGTCGTGGCCAACCGTCTGCCGGTTGACCTTGTCACCCACCCGGACGGCTCCCAGGATTGGAAGGCCTCCCCGGGTGGGTTGGTCGCTGCCCTATCCCCGGTCCTGCGGGAGCAGGAAGGCTGCTGGGTGGGCTGGCCCGGCGTGGCCGACGCCGCCCCGGAACCGTTTACGACGGACGACGGCATCCACCTGCACCCGGTGCGGCTGTCCCAGCGGGACTACGAGGAATTCTACGAGGGCTTTTCCAACGCGACCCTGTGGCCGCTGTACCACGATCTCATCGTGACCCCCTCCTACCACCGCGAGTGGTGGGCCACCTACCGCGACGTCAACCTGCGTTTCGCCAACGAGGTGGCCAGCGTGGCCGCCCAGGGCGCGACCGTGTGGGTGCAGGACTACCAGCTGCAGCTGCTGCCCGGCATCCTGGAGCAGCTGCGCCCGGATCTGACCATCGGTTTCTTCCTGCACATCCCCTTTCCGCCCGCGGATCTCTTCCGCCAGCTGCCCTGGCGCGAGGAGCTCATCCGCGGTCTGCTCGGCGCCGACGTCGTGGGCTTCCACCTAGAATCCAACGTGCACAACTTCCTGGGCCTGGCCCAGGCCCAGGGCTTGAGCGTGAGCGGACAGGTGGCTACCCGGCCCGCCAGCGCGCAGGTCGAAGCGCCCGACGGCAGGTTCACCCGGGTCGGCGCCTTCCCGATCTCGATCGACATGGGGGACTTCCCGCCGGCCAGCGAGTCCGACGTCGCCGAGGTCGAGCGCATGCGCGCGGAGTTGGGTGACCCGGAAACCGTTATCCTGGGCGTGGATCGCCTGGACTACACCAAGGGCATCCTCCAGCGCTTGAGAGCTTTCGAGGAGCTGCTGGAAACCGGCGCGCTCGACCCGGAGAAGGTCGTGCTGGTCCAGATCGCCACGCCCTCGCGCGAGCGCATCGAGCACTACCAGGAGACCCGTTCCGCGGTGGAGGAAGCCGTCGGGCGCATCAACGGGCGCTTCGGGGGCATCGGCAAGCCGGTCGTGCACTACAGCCACCGCTCGGTGCCGAAGCCGGTGCTGCGGCAGTACTACCGCCTGGCAGACGTCATGCTGGTCACGCCGTTCAAGGACGGCATGAACCTGGTGGCCAAGGAATACGTCGCCTGCCACGGGGACGGCTCCGGCGCCCTGGTGCTGTCCGAGTTTGCCGGCGCGGCCGACGAGCTGGAGCAGGCCCACCTGTGCAACCCCTTTGACATTGAATCCGTCAAGTCCGCCCTCCGCCAGGCGGTGGTCGGGCTGCGCGAGAACCCGGAGACCATGGAGGCCAATATGAAAGCCCTGCACGCCCAGGTGCGTGACCACGACGTCCAAGTCTGGGCGCAGGCTTTCCTGCAGGCCCTCGGGGAGGCCAAGTCCGAATGAAGCGTTTGACCCAGGCCGGTACTTGCCTGGCCGCGGCCGCGCTGGTGCTGGCCGGCTGCGGGGATTCCGAGCCGCCAGCGTCGACCGCCCCCGGCGACGAACGCATCGTCGGCAAGGACTGGCAGGTAACGGGCATCTACACGGATCCGGAGGCCCTGTCGACCATCTCCGAGGCGGTGACCAATGTGCCGTCCATCAGCTTCGGCGAGTCGACCGCGGTGGGCACCACCGGCTGCGCCCGCTTCGTGGCCAAGGTCTCCTACGCCGAGGGCGAGGACGCCGCCAACGTGCGCGACGCCGATTACCTACGCTTCGACGAGGTCCGCTACGACGAGCGCAGCGAGGACTGCACGGGTGAGGCCGCCTGGGCGCACAACAGTCTGTCCCGGCTCATCGCCACGGACCGCGAATTCGACATCTCCATCAATCCCAACAACCAGCTGGTGCTCACCCTGCGCGACGGCAAGGTCGACAGCCCGGCGGTGGAGTTCGTCTCGCTCTAGCGGGCCGGGCGCGCGGTAGATTGGAGGGCATGGATTATTCTTCCGCTCTCGACCGCCTCGCCACTGCCGAACGGTTGCTGGTGGTCAGCGACTTCGACGGCACCCTAGCCGGCTTCGCCACCGATATCTACGCGGTTAAAGCCCACCCGGATTCCCTGGCCGCCTTGGAGCGCCTGTCCGCGCTGCCGCGCACCACCGTGGCCGCGCTATCCGGCCGCCACCTGGCCGGGCTCAAGCAGGTCTTCCCGCTGGGCGCCCCGGTGCTGCTCGGCGGCTCCCACGGCGCGGAAACCGAGGGGCTGGACAACCCGGCGCTGGAGGCCGCGGCGGCCCAGATCGCGGCCATCGACGAGCGGCTGGAGGACCTTTCCGCCCAGCACCCGGGCACCTATATCGAGTACAAGCCCGTCCACCGCGTCTTCCACGCCTTAGCGCTCTCCCAGCGCGACCCGGACGCCGCCGCGCGCGCCCTGGACGCGGCCCTGGAGGTGGAGGCACCGGGCCTGCACGTGACCGAGGGCAAGAACGTGGTGGAGTTTTCCGCCTCCACCGCTACGAAGGGCTCCTGGATCGCCGACACCCGCCGCCAGCTGGGTGCTACCGCAGTGGTCTTTTTGGGCGACGACGTCACGGACGAGACCGGTTTTCAGGCCCTCGACCCGGCCACGGACGTGGGCGTGAAGGTCGGCGCGGGGGACACGGCCGCGCAGCTGCGGGTGGCCGATGTCGACGCGGTGGCGGCCTTCCTAACCGATCTGGCCGACCGTCGTGCCGGGGCGGTAGGTCGTCCCTAGGATCTTGCGCGGGCTGGCCACCGGCTCCCCCGCGATGAGCCGGGCCAGCAGGTGCCCGGCCGCCGCGCCCTTGGCCTTGTTCGGCTGCTGGACCGTGGCCACCCCGCGCAGGCGGGCGACCTCGATGCCGTCGAAGCCGGTCACGGAGAGATCCCCGGGCACGCTCCAACCGCGCTCGGCGGCGTAGTCCAAAACCCCCAGCGCCATGGAGTCCGTCGTGCACAGCACGGCGGTCAGCTCCGGGTTGGCCTCCAGCAGCTCCGCCGCGGCCTCCCGGGCGGTGGCCGGCGTGTTGAGGTGGCGGGTCACCACCGGCACGCCCGCGGGCTCCACGCCGACGGTGGCGAAGACCTCGAGCGCGCCCTGCACGCGGGAGCGCTGCACGTGCATCTCGGCCGCGTCCAAATCCGCCGGGGTCACGGGCCCGTCGAGGCGCGCGCGGCGCAGGCGGATGGACAGGATGCCGATGCGGCGGTGTCCGGCATCGATAAGCGCCTGGGCCGCCGGGGCGATGGCGGCGTGATCGTCGATGCCCACGAACGGCAGGCCGGTGTCCACCGGCTGGTCGCAGACCACCACGGGCAGCCCGCGGGCCCGGGCGGCGGCCAGATAAGGATCGTCCGCGGCCACCGAGTAGATGACAAACCCGTCAACGCTGGCGCGGCCGAGCAGCTCGGCGGCGCTGGCCTCCCGCCCGGTGGTGTCCGGCCCGGCGGGGATAAGCGTCAGGGAGAAGTCCGTCCCGGTGGTTGCCTCGGAGAGCCCGGCCAGGAAGTCCACGGAGGCCATGTCCTCGAAGGCGTAGGACAGGTGCTCGGTCAGCACCACTCCCCAGGACCCGGCGTGGCGGGTGCGCAGGCTGCGCGCGGTGGGATCGGGGCCGGGGTAGCCGCGGGCGGCCGCGGCGGCCAGGATGCGCTGCCGGGTGGCCGGGGCCAGCTGGTCCGGCCGGTTGTAGGCATTCGAGACCGTGGTACGGGAAACGCCCAGCTCAGCGGCTAGAGATGCCAGCGTCTTGCGCTGCGGGCTGCGTTTGACCATGCCTACTACCTTACCGGCTGCCGGTACCCCGGTATTTTCAACCCATTTCCATTTGACAACAATTTTCAACAAGTGCAGACTGGGGGACATGCATGTCGCCAAGAACAAACTCGTCCCCGTCGCCCTTCTCGCCGCCGGCGCGCTGACCTTAAGCGCCTGCTCCGGCCCGGGCGCTGACGGCGACGACGCTGGCACCTTGAAGGTGGTCGCCTCCACCTCCATCTGGGCGGATGTGGCCCAGGCGGTCGCGGACAGCTCCCCGGACCTGGACGTCGAGGTCCAGGCCCTGGTCGAGGGCAACGACGTCGATCCGCACCACTTCGAGCCCACCGCCGCGGACCTGGCCCGGGCCAATGAGGCCGACGTGGTCATCGCCAACGGCGGCGGCTACGACGCCTGGATGTACCAGGCCTTAAGCAACCAGGACGACATCATCTCCGCGCTGCCGCTGACCGAGCACGGCGCCCTCGACGAGGAGCCGGACGTCATGACGGTCACCGAGGCCAAGGAGCACCCGGGCGAGGTCACCAACATCGAGGGCAACGAACACGTCTGGTACGACGCCGCCGCCATCGAGAAGGTCGCGCAGGAAACCGCCGACCGCCTCAACGAGCTCTCCGAGACTCAGGCCGCCTCCGCGGACGCGGTGGTCCAGGAGGCCGAGGCCATCCAGGACAAGCTGGCGAATATCGGTTCGTTCCGCTACGCCCAGACCGAGCCCATCGCCGACTACCTGATGAAATACACCCAGGCGACTGACGCCACGCCGGAAGGCTACCGCAAGGCCACCGTCGCCGAGGGCGAGCCCACCGCCGCGGACCTGGCCCGCTTCCTGGGCGAGGTCAACGAGGACAAGGTGGATGTGCTCATTTATAATCCTCAGACGGAAACGGATCTCACCGCCCGCATCAAGGACGCCGCCGAGGACAAGGACCTGCCCATCGTCGAAATCGGTGAGACCCCACCGAAGGACACGAACTTCTTGGACTACTACGAACAGGTGGTGGATGATCTCGCCGCGGCGAGCAAATAAATGGCGCTAGTTAGCTTCACCGACGCCGCGGTTGATCCGCTGTGGTCCGGGCTCAGCCTGGACATCCAGCCCGGCGACTTCATCGCCCTGCTGGGCCCGAACGGCGTGGGCAAATCCACGCTGCTGGGCACCATCCTGGGCACCCGCCAGCTCACCGGCGGGAGCGTCGACGTCGACGCGCGCGTGGGCTTTATCCCGCAGCAGCGCATGTTCCCCGCCGAGCTACCGATGCGCGCGCGGGATCTAGTCTCCCTGGCGCTCGCGCACGGGGTGCTTAGCAACCGCCGGGCCGACCGGGCCCGCGTGGACGAGCTACTCGCCGCGGTGGGCGCCACCGGGATCGCCGACCACCGGGTGGGCCGCCTGTCCGGCGGCCAGCAACAGCTGGTGCGCCAGGCCCAAGCCCTGGCCCAGGACCCGCAGCTCATCCTGGCGGACGAGCCGCTGCTCTCGCTAGATCCCGCCCGGCAGCAGGCCACGGTGGCCCGCCTGCAGCGGCTCCAAAAAGAGCGCGATACCGCCATCGTCTTCGTCACGCACAGCATCAACCCGGTGCTCGACGTGGTCGACCACGTGCTCTACCTCGCCCCGCAGGGCCACGTCTTCGGCACCGTGGACGAGGTGATGCGCTCCGAGGTGCTCTCCGAGCTCTACGGGACAAAGGTCAAGGTTGTGGAAATCGACGGAAGGATGCTGGTGGTCTAATGGATTTCTCCCGCTTTGTCGAGGACACCCAGTACCTGCTCTCCGTCGACTTCGTCCAGAATTCGCTGGTGGCCTGCGCCCTGCTGGGCGTCCTGTCGGGCGTGATGACCTCGCTCATCGTGCTGCGCCAGATGTCCTTTTCCGTGCACGCGACCTCCGAGCTCGCCCTGATGGGCGCGGCCGCGGCCCTGCTCTTCGGCCTAAACATCGGCTTCGGCGCGGTCGCCGGCGCCATCGTCGCGGCCATCGTGCTGGCCACGCTCGGCTTCAAGGGCCAGCAGGACAGCGCCATCGGCGTGGTGATGAGCTTCGGGCTGGGCCTATCGGTGCTGTTTATCCACCTCTACCCCGGCAACGCCACCACCGCGATGACGCTGCTGACCGGGCAGATCGTCGGCGTGTCCCAGGCCTCGGTCTGGTGGCTGGCCGGCACCACCGCCCTGGTCGTCGCGGCCGTGGCCCTGTTCTGGCGGCCGCTGCTCTTTTCCTCCGCGGACCCGGCCATGGCCGCGGCCGCCGGCGTGCCCGTGCGCAGCCTCTCCGTGCTCTTCGCCATCCTGGTGGGCCTGGCGGCCTCCCAGTCGGTCCAGATCGTCGGCTCCCTGCTGGTCATGGCCCTGCTGATCACGCCCGGCGCGGCGGCGGTCCAGATCACCTCCTCGCCCGTGCGCGCGGTGCTCTGGGCCACCGTCTTCGCCGAGATCTCCGCCGTCGGCGGCCTGGTGCTCTCGCTGGCGCCGGGCCTGCCGGTCTCCGTGTTCGCGACCACCATTTCTTTTGTCATTTACCTGTTCTGCCGGGCCATCGGCTGGCGCCGCGGGCGCCACGCCCAGCGCGACGAGACCGCCGCCCAGCAGCACTGTTCGGCGCAGGACTAGGGACTAGACTGGCAAGTTATGGGATACACGCTGCACCGGGAAGAACTAGAACACCAATCTAGGACGCGCAAATACCTGCTCATAGAGCCCGATAACCTCCCGGAGCACCCGGACGTCGTGCTGTATTTCCACGGTTCCTTGCAGTCCGCCAACGTCTCCCGCCGGTTTACCAACGGCACCTTCGACGAGCTGGCCGAAAAGTACGGCTGCCTGGTGGCCTACCCGGACGGCGTGGACCGCCACTTCAACGACGCCCGCGGCATCCTGCCGGTCACCGCGCGCGAGGAAAACGTCGACGACGTCGGCTTCACCCGCGCGCTGATCGAGCGCCTGCGCCGCGACTACTCCGCCGGGCGCGTTTTCGCCTGCGGGTACTCCAACGGCGGGCAGATGGTCCTGCGCCTGCTCTTCGACGCTCCCGGGCTGCTCAGCGCCGCCTGCATCTTCGCCTCGACCCTGGGCCGCGGCGACAACCACCGCCCAAGCAACCCGGACTCCGCCCTGCAGCCGACCCCGGTCCTGCTGCTGCACGGCACCGAGGACCCGTATGCCCCCTACGCCGGCGGCACGGCCGGGCTGGACGCCCAGCGCACTCGCGGCGAGGTGACCTCGGCCGGCGAGACCGCCGCCCGGCTCGCCGAGCTCAACGGCGCTTCCCCCGCCCCGGAGACCAGCCGGCCCTACCCCGGCGTGCGCGCGGAGACCTGGGGCGGAGATGCGCCCGTGGTGCTGTGGACCATGGAAGGGCTGGGCCACGTGGTGCCGTCGGGCAACGAGGTGGACCCGCGGCTGGGCCCCAACACCCAGGAATTCCTCGCGGCCGAGGTGGCCGCGGATTTCTTCGGCCTAACCGGCCGCGCGACGCTGCCGGGCGAACTCGGATAGCACGGCGCCGGCCGCGACGGAGGCGTTCAGAGACTCCACGCCCGCGGCCATCGGGATGGACATGATGACGTCGCAGTTCTCCCGCACCAGGCGGGAGATCCCCTTGCCCTCGGAGCCGATGACGATGACCACCGGGTCGGTGCCGCCGTCGTAACTGTCCAGGGTGTGCTCGCCGCCGGCGTCCAGCCCAACGACCTGGTAGCCGTTCTTCTGGAACTGCTGCACCGTGCGGGTGATATTGGTGGCGCGCGCCACCGGCAGGCGGGCCGCCGTGCCCGCGGAGGTGCGCCAGGCCACCGCGGTCACGGACGCGGAGCGGCGCTTCGGGATGATGACGCCGTGGCCGCCGAAGGCCGCCACCGAGCGCACCACCGCGCCCAGGTTGCGCGGGTCGGTGATGTTGTCCAGGATGACGAACATGCCGGCATCCCCGGTGTCCTGGACCTGCTGCATAAGGTCCTCGACCTCGGCGTACTTGTAGGGCGGGATCTGCAGGCCGATGCCCTGGTGCATACCGTTGCCGGTCATGCGGTCCATCTCGTGGCGCGGCACCTCGTGGATGGGCACGTTGCGGGTGTTGCACATGGCTACCGCCTCGGACAGGCGCTCGTCGTTCTTGGTTCCCTGGGCGATGTAGAGCGCCGTGGCCGGCACGCGGGCGTGCAGGCACTCGATGACCGGGTTGCGGCCCACCACCATCTCCGGGGTTTCCTTGACGTGGCGCCCGGAGTCGCGGCGCTGGCGGGCCAGCTTCGCCTTGTGCTTGGCGTGGTAGACGCGGTCCTCCGCCTTGGGCGTCGGGCCCTTGCCCTCTAGGCCGCGGCGGCGCTGCCCGCCGGAGCCTTTAACCTGGCCCTTCTTGTTGGTCTTGCGGGTACCTGCCCCGCCGCGACCGTGCGTGCGTGCCATTGGTAGTCCTTCCTGAGTATTTAAAAGTCTTAAGACAGCTGCCAGGTGGCGCCGTCGGGAGTGTCCGTGACCGTAATGCCCGCCGCGGCCAGCCGGTCGCGCACCGCGTCCGCGGTGGCAAAGTCCTTGTCCTTGCGGGCCTGGGCGCGCCGTTCCAGTTCGGCCTGGACCAGCTGATCCAAGGCGGCATCGGCGGCCGACGAGCCCGCGCCGGCTGCCCACTTCTCATCCAGCGGGTCGAAGCCCAAGACCGCGGCCATGGCGCGCACGGACTCCGCCAGCTTCCGGGCGTCCTCCTCGTTGCCGGCGGCCAGCTCCTTGTTGGCGGCGCGGACGGTGGTGTGGATTTCGGCCAGCGCCTTCGGCACGGCGATGTCCTCGTCCATCGCAGCGCCGAAAGCCTCGGTCCACTCGCCCAGCACCAGGTCCGGGAAACGGTTGACCAGGTCCTCGATACGGCGGTAGCCGGCCGCGGCCTCGGTAAGCGCGGCCTCGGAGTATTCCAGCACCGAGCGGTAGTGCGCGGAGCCTAGATAATAGCGCAGTTCCACGGGCCGGACTAATTCCAGCATGTTGTCCACGCTGAGCACGTTGCCCAGGGACTTCGACATCTTCTCGCCGGCCATGGTCACCCAGTGGTTGTGCATCCAGTACCGGGCAAAGCCGTCCCCGGCCGCGTGCGACTGCGCCATCTCGTTCTCGTGGTGCGGGAACTGCAGATCCAGGCCGCCGCAGTGGATGTCGAACTCGGAGCCCAGGTAGTAGGTGGACATCGCCGAGCACTCCAGGTGCCAGCCCGGGCGGCCCTTGCCCCACGGGGTGGGCCAGGCCGGCTCGCCCGGCTTGGCGGCCTTCCACAGCGCGAAGTCCAGCGCGTTGCGCTTGCCGGCGTTGTCCGTCTCGCCCTGCTCCATCTCCTCGACGCGGTTGCCGGAAAGGCTGCCGTAGTCGGAGCCTTCCGCCTTGGTCCAGGCATTAACGTCGAAGTAGACCGAGCCATCGGCCGCGTAGGCGAAGCCGTTGTCGATGAGCCGCTGCATGTAGTCGACCATCTGGGTCACGAACCCGGTCGCGCGCGGCTCCACGGACGGCGGCAGCACGCCCAGCATGTTGTAGGCGGCCGTGAACTCGCGCTCATAGGTGGACACCCACTCCCACCAGGGGCGGCCGTTGTCGGCGGCCTTGGTCAGGATCTTGTCATCAATATCGGTCACGTTGCGCACGAATGCCACGTCCCAGTCCTTGGCCAGAAGCCAGCGGCGCAGGATATCGAAGGCAACCCCGGAGCGCAGGTGCCCGATGTGTGGCTTGGCCTGCGGGGTGGCCCCACACAGGTAGACCGACACATGGCCGGGGCGAAGCGGCTCAAAATCGCGGAGGTTACGGGTAGCAGTGTCATAGATACGCAAAGTCACAACAGTGATTCTACCTAACCGTATCTGCCGTCCTAGTTGGGCTTATTCGCCTCCGCGAACTCGTAATATTCCCGGTTGCGCAAACCACTCGCGGCGGCCGCGTCCACCACCACCGTGGCGTGCCGGTGCCACTGCAGGATGGAGGCCGGGCAGGCCGCGCTCAGGGGCCCTTCCATCAGCCCGGCGACCGCGTCCTGCTTGTTTGAGCCGGTGGCAATCAGCAGCAGGTGCCCGGCGCGCTGGATGGTGCCCAGGCCCTGCGTGACGACGTGGCGCGGGACCTCGTCCGCGGAGGCAAAGAAGCGGGAATTGTCCGCCACTGTCTGCGGGTGCAGCGTCTTCCAGCGGGTCAGGGAGTTGAGCGAACTGCCCGGCTCGTTGAAGCCGATGTGCCCGTTTTGGCCCACCCCCAGCAGCTGGCAGTCGATGCCGCCGGCCGCCGCGATCTCGTCTTCGTAGCCCTCCGCCGCCCCCGCGTCCGGCACGTGCAGCCGCGCCGGCTCGACCCCGAGCGGGTCGATGAGCTCGGTACGCAGCGTGTGGTAGTAGCTCTGCGGGTGGTCGTGGCCCAGCCCGACGTATTCGTCCAGGGCGAAGAACTCCACCCCGCCGGTCTCCAGGCGCCCGGCCCGCGCGCGGGCGATGAGCTCGGCGTAGGTGGCCAGCGGCGTCGAGCCCGTGGCCACCCCGATGACCCCGCCGGGGCGGAAATAGCCGGACAAGATATCCGCGGCCGCCGTCGCGACCTCCGCCGCGGTCTTCCGGATGATGACTTCCATGCTGCTTTCCTCCAGTCCTGCCTCAGCGCGGTGCTTGAGCCCTATTATCCCCGCAATCGCTGCCCGTCGGCGAAGACGGTGCGAACGGCCCCGGCGGGGTCGAATTCCACGAATTCCGCGGGCTGGCCGACCTGCAGGCCGCGCGCCTGGTCCAGCCCCAGCAGGCGGCCGGGGTTAACGGAGGCTGCCCGCGCCGCGGCGGGCGCCCCGTGGCGGGCACTAAATCGCGCGAACTGCTGGGCCAGGGTGCTCGTCCCGCCCGCGATGGCGCCGTCCCCGCCGGCCAGCCGCGCCACCCCACCGACGACGACGACGTCGAGCGGGCCCAGCCGGTAGGCCCCGTCCGGCATGCCGGCGGCCTCCATCGCGTCAGTGACCAGGACCAGGCCTTCCCCGGCGCAGGCGGCGATGACGTCCACGGTCCCGTCGGCCAGATGCACGCCGTCGCCGATGGCCTCGACGGCCACCTCGCCGCGGGCGGCGGCCGCGAGCAGGGCTCCCACGGCCCCGGGCTGGCGGTGGTGCAGCGGCGGCATGGCGTTGAACAGGTGCGTGGCCGTGACCGTCGCCCCGCGGGCGACCGCGTAGTCGAGGATCTCGGCCGTGGTGGCGAAGTCCGCCGTGGTGTGCCCCAAGGAGACGATGACACCGTACTCGACGCAGGCGTCCACCAGCGCCCGGGCGTGGGGCGTTTCCGGGGCGAAGGTCAGCTGGCGGACCGCACCCGCGCCGCGCTCCAGGATGCGGCGCAGCATGGCCGGGTCGCCGTCCTGGATGCGGTCCGGGGCCTGCGCCCCGCACTTGGCGGTGTGGATGAACGGGCCCTCCAAGTGGATCCCGTCCACCACGCCCTCGGCCACCAGCGGCGCCAGCACGCCGACCTGGCGGGTCAGCTCCTCCTCCGTCCCGGAGACCAAGCTCGCCAGGAGGTGGACGCTGCCCTGCTGACGGTGGAATTCGGCCGCCTGCCGGCATTCGGCGAGCGTTCCCGTGGGGAAGGCCCCGCGCGCCCCGCCGTGGTTGTGGACGTCCACCAGGCCCGGCGCGATAATACCCAGCTTATCGGGGGAAGACTCGAGGCGTTCCACGCTTTCGATAACGCCCTCAGCATCCACGCGCACCTGCGCGGGGTAGGGCTCGGCCTGGCCGTCGGTGAGCCGGGCGGCGACGGTACAACCGGCCATTAGCGGTACTCCACTTCCATGACGTGCTGGCCCACGGCCACGTCCCCGGTGCGGATCAGCGTGGTCTCAGCGACTTTCTTCTTGTTGGTCACGACCACCGGGGTGGTCAGGTCGATACCGCGTTCGCGCAGGGCGGCCGCGTCCACGCGCACCAGCGGGTGGCCCGGCTCCACCGCGTCCCCGCGGCTGACCAGGACCTCGAAGCCCGCCCCGCGCAGGCCCACGGTGTCCAAGCCGATGTGGACCAGCACGTCCAGGCCCTCGGCGCTGCGCACCGCGACCGCGTGCTTGGTCTTGGCCACCATGGTGACCTCGCCGGCTATCGGGGAGGCCACGACCAGCTCGTCCTCGTTGCCCGGCACGATGGCAAACCCCGGGCCCACCTGGCCGCCCGCGAAGGCCGGATCCGCCACCTCCTCCAGCGGGATGGCCTTGCCCTCGGTGGGCGCGGACAGCTCCGTCATGCCCGCCTTCTCCGGGGACGCGGTCGCGACAGCCGGAGCGGGAGCCGAAACCGCCACCGGGTGCTCCATCTGGCGCCGCACCTCGTCGTGGACGAACTGCACGTTGGGCCCGATGATGACCTGCACGCCCTTGGCCGAAGGCCGGTATACCCCGGCCACGCCCGCGGATTTGAGCGTCTGCTCCTCCACCCGCTGCGGGTCGTGCACGGTGGTGCGCAGGCGCGTGGTGCAGTATTCCATCGTGTTGAGGTTTTCCGCCCCGCCGAGGCCGGCCAGGATCCGGGCGGCCTGCGCGGCCAGCTGGTCGTCGCCTTCCGCGCTGTCACCACCGTCTTCCGGCGCGTCTTCCTCGTCGTCGCCGCGGCCCGGGGTCTTCAGGTTGAATTTGCCGATGAGGAAGTAGAAGAGGCCAAAGTAGATAAAGAAGTAGGCCACGCCCATCACCAGCAGCATCCACCACTGGTTGGCCAGCGGGTTCTGCGAGGACAGCAGCATGTCGAAGAAGCCGGCGGAGAAGCCGAAGCCCGCCGTCCAGTCGAAGAAGGAGGCGATCGCCATGGAAATGCCCATCAGGATCGCGTGCACCACGAACAGCAGGGGTGCTGCGAACATGAAGGAGAACTCGATGGGCTCGGTGACACCGGTGAGGAAGGAGGCCAGCGCGCCGGCCAGCATCAGAGAGCCGACCACCTTGCGGCGCGACGGCTTGGCGCGCAGCGTCATCGCCAGCGCCGCGCCCGGCAGGCCGAACATCATCACGGGGAAAAAGCCCGCCTGGTACTGGCCGATAACGCCGATGACCTCGCAGTTGGCGCCGTCCCAGACGCCCGGGCAGGAGGCGGCATCGCTAGCCGCCTGGGCGGCGACCAGGGTGTCCGCACCGCCCAGGAACTTGCCGATGTCGTTAATTCCGACCACGTCGAACCAGAAGATGGCGTTCAGCGCGTGGTGCAGGCCGGTCGGGATGAGCAGGCGGTTGGACACGCCGTAGACGCCGGCGCCGATGGCGCCCATGCCCTGGATCCACTGGCCGAAGTTGAAAAACGCGGTGTAGAGCACCGGCCAGAGGAAGTAAAAGGCCCCGGCCAGCGCGATGGAAAACAGGGAGGTCAGGATGGGCACCAGGCGCCGTCCGGAGAAGAACGCCAGCGCATCCGGCAGCTTGGTGGCGTGGAAGCGGTTATAGGTCCAGGCGGCGAGCACGCCGACGAAAATGCCCAGCAGCACGTTCGCCGGGCCGACCGCGTCCCAGCCCTGGGCCGCCCAGTCGAGGGCCTGCTGGCCTTCCAGGGCGGCAGGATCCTCGATGCCGCGGTAGTTGGCCACGGCCTCCGGTCCGACCAGCTTGGTCACGGTGAAGAAACCGAGGAAGCCCGACAGCGCGGCCGCGCCGTTGGAGTCCTTGGCCAGCCCGAAGGAAATGGCGATGGCGAAGAGCACGCCGAGGTTATCCAGCACCGCCCCGCCGGCCTGCTGAAAGACGGAGGCCAAGAAGCTTAAGCGTTCACCTCCCCGGGCGTCGAGGAAATAGCCGATGCCCGTCATCAGCGCCGCGACCGGCAGCACCGCCACCGCGCCCATCAGCGCCTTTCCGAGCTTTTGCAGCGGTCCCATGACCTTGTCCATGGCGCTTTTACTCCTTAGCTTTGTGACAACCGGGCAGGTTTAGCCCCGGTCGGAATACACCAGGGCGGTGGCAATGGCCGCGCGGCCTTCCTTGCGGCCGGTAAAGCCCAGGTGATCGGTGGTGGTAGCGGAAACGCTCACGGGAGCGCCCAGGATCTCGGTGAGGGTGCGCTCGGCCTCCTCGCGCCGCGGGCCCATCTTCGGGGTCTGCCCGATAAGCTGCGCGGACGCGTTGCCAATCCGGTAGCCGTGCGCGGCCAAGAATTCCCGGCACTCGGTGAGCAGGCGGGCCCCGGATACGTTGTCGTATTCGGCCCGGCCCACGCCCACAAACGAGCCCAGGTCCCCCAACCCCGCGGCCGACAGGAGGGCGTCGACCAAGGCGTGGGAGACCACGTCCCCGTCGGAGTGGCCCTCGCAGCCGTCGTCGGCGGCGAAAAGCAGGCCGGCGATCCAGCAGGGCTTGCCGGCTTCGATCTGGTGGGCGTCGCTAGCGATGCCCACCTTGGGCAGGATCGGTTCGTTCATTAGGCACCTCAAATACTGTGGGTTCAGCCTCAGATACTACGGCCTGAGCCAACCGCAGATCTATAGGGGTAGTGATTTTAAATGCCATGGCATCACCTGTCACAGTCACGACCGGGCAGCCGAACCATTCCATGAGGCTGGCGTCGTCGGTGGCGACGAAGTCGCGAGAATCGGTGGCGAAATAAGCCTCGTTGGCCTGGCGCAGGGTGGCCAGGTCGAAGCCCTGCGGGGTCTGGACCGCGCGCAGCAGGCTGCGGTCCGGGGTGGAGAGCACCCGGGAAGTATCCGCGGCCGCCACCTCTTTAATGGTGTCGGCGACCGGCAGGACCGGGATGACCGCCGGCGCCCCGTCGAGCACCTTGCGCACGACCCGGCTAATCATCCCCGGGGGCGTTAACGCGCGGGCGGCGTCGTGGACCAGCACCACCGCGTCCTCGTGCTCGATGGCCTGCAGCCCGGCCCAGACCGAGTCGGCGCGCTCGCCGCCGCCGGCGACAAAGCGCAGCGGGATCTCTTTAGCCTGGCTAGCCAGGGCGCGCTCGGCGTGGGCGCGCATGACCGGGTTGATGAGAACGACGACCTCGTCCACCACGGCGGAATTAATTATCGCCTGGACGGAGCGTTCCAGCAGGCTGCGGCCGGCCAGCTCGACGTAGGCCTTCGGCAGCTCGGCGCCCAGCCGCGTGCCGCTGCCGGCGGCGGCGACGAGCGCGATAACCCGGCGAGTCACTAGTCTTCGTCGTCGAAGGACAGGTCGCCCAGGTCGACGTCGTCCGTGTCGACGTCGGTGGTCACCGAATTGTCCTCGATCAGGCCGGCGGCGCGGTGGCGCTCGATGGTGGCGTTGATTTCGTCCATCATCTTGTCCGCCTTGGCGTCATCGACCGGCTTGGCCAGGGCCAGCTCGCCGACGAGGATCTGGCGGGCCTTGACCAGCATGCGCTTCTCGCCCGCGGACAGGCCGCGGTCCTGATCGCGGCGCCAGAGGTCGCGCACGACCTCGGCGACCTTGTTGATATCACCGGAGGCCAGGCGCTCCTGGTTGGCCTTGTAGCGGCGAGACCAGTTGCCGGCCTCTTCCACGTCCTCCTCGCGCAGGACGGAGAAGACCTTTTCCAGGCCTTCCTTGCCCACCACGTCGCGCACGCCGACCTTCTTGGCGTTCTTGGAGGGCACGCGGACAACCAGGTCGGACTGGTTGATGTGGAGCACCAGGTACTCCAGCTCTTCGCCGCCCATCACGCGCTGCTCGATGTCTTCGATCACCGCGGCGCCGTGGTGCGGGTAAACAACCACCTCTCCGACCTTGAACTCCATTGCCACTCCTTGCTCGATTGTTAAAGAGGTACCCCTAAAGCCTGCCTGGCAGGCACATAGGACAAATATTCTACCACGCGCCACCTCCCCCGGCGCCGGCCGGCCACATCCCCCAAAAGTACACCCCCAATTGCCCTCCCTAGAGCGGGGGCTAGGTCACGTTGAGGTCGAAAACTGTGTACTTGGTTGGAAAAAATACTAGGCTTGATGATCGACAAATCCCTGTGATCTTTAGTTGATGGAGGACAACCCAAAGTGAAGTCCCTGAAGTCTGCCGCCCGTCGCGGTGTCATCGTTTCGGTTACCGCTGCGTCCGCGCTGGCGCTGGCTTCCTGCTCCGCCGGCCATGTCACCCAGACCGCCGACCAGGTCGCTGCCGTTGACGGCTCCGAAGCTTCCACCGAAGATGGCCTGATTGCGGTGCGCGACGTGACCATCCTGGTCGAGCCGGACAACCAGCACGCCTCCCTGAAGTTCACCGCCGTGAATCAGGGCTACGAGGACCAGGCAGCCGAGCTGGAATCCATCACCGTGGACGGCCAGGAAGTCCAGCTGCAGCCGGCTTCCGTCGAGCCGATCAACCGCGATCAGCGCCTGGTGGGCGACTCCCAGGAGAACCTGGACAACATGCCGCAGGCTGAGTCGGACGACATCCAGTACGTCGCCACCACCATGCAGGATGACGACTTCGGCTACGCCGGCCACCGCACCGTGGTCTTCCAGTTCTCCAACGGCGACATCGAGGTCAACGCCACCGTCGCCGCCTCCCAGAAGGAAGCCGGCAAGTACAACCGCGACGTCGAGTCCACCGAGGGCTACACCACCGAGGAGCCCTCCGGCCACTAAGCGCTAAAACTCCTCATCTCCCCTGGCTACGGCCGGGGGTTTTGTTGTCTCTGCGGGAATGTCCGGGGTGTGTTTTAAGCTAGGGTCATGGCAAAGAAGCAGCGTCCCATCCACACCTGTACCGAGTGCAACTACGTCTCCCCGAAGTGGCTGGGGCGCTGCCCGGAGTGCGGGTCGTGGGGCACGTTCCAGGAATCCACGCCGGTCAGCCCGACGGCCGCGACCGCCAGCAAGCCCCAAGGGCTCACCCCGTCCAGCCCGGCGCAGCCGATGACCAAGATCGCCGCCTCGGCCACCCGCACGCGGAAGACCGGCATCTCGGAGCTGGACCGGGTGCTCGGCACGGGCATCGTCCCGGGTTCCGTGGTGCTCATGGCGGGCGAGCCCGGCGTGGGCAAATCCACGCTGCTGTTGGAGGTCGCCTCCCGGTGGACTCAGCAGGACCGCACCGCGTTATATGTCACCGCGGAGGAGTCGGCGGGCCAGGTCCGCGCCCGCGCCGAGCGCACCGGCGCGCTGCAGGACACCCTGTACCTGGCGGCCGAGTCCAACCTGGACGTCGTCTTCGGGCACGTGCAGCAGACCCAGCCCTCGCTCATCATCGTCGACTCGGTCCAGACCATGCAGGCGCCCGGCGTGGAGGGCGTGGCCGGCGGCGTGGCTCAGTCCCGGGCCGTGACCGCGGCGCTGACCACGCTGGCCAAGTCGACGGGGATCCCCATCCTGGTGGTCGGCCACGTCACCAAGGACGGCAACGTGGCCGGGCCTAGGGTGCTCGAGCACCTCGTCGACGTGGTCTTGAACTTCGAGGGCGACAAGCAGTCCAGCCTGCGCATGCTGCGCGGCATGAAGAACCGTTTCGGCGCCACGGATGAGGTCGGCTGCTTCGAGCAGACCGCCACCGGCATCCGCGAGGTCGCCGACCCGTCCGGCCTCTTCCTCTCCCACCGCGGGACCACCCCGGACGGCTCCGCGGTGACCGTGGCCATGGACGGCGTGCGCCCCATCCTGGCCGAGGTCCAGGCCTTGACCGTGGACCCGGTGGCCAAGAACCCGCGCCGCGTGGTCACCGGCCTGGACACCAACCGGGTGCCGATGGTGCTGGCGGTTCTGCAGGCCCGGGCCGGGCAGCGCACCAATGACAAGGACGCCTACGTCGCCACGGTCGGCGGCGTGCGTATTTCGGAGACCGCCACGGATCTGGCAGTCGCGCTGGCCACGTGGTCCTCCCTGCACGAGCAGCCGCTGCCGCCGCGCACCGTCGTTATCGGCGAGGTCGGCCTGGCGGGCGAGCTGCGCCCAGTGCCCAACCTGGCGCGCCGGCTGAGTGAGGCCGCCCGGCTGGGCTATGAAAGCGCCATCGTCCCGGCCACGAAGAACTTGGAGACCAACCTGCAGGTGCGCCAGGCGCAGACGCTACGGGAGGCGATCGAGCTGGTCAGCCCCTAGGACAGGTTGAAGGTGTGGGCCGCCGACGGGTTGTCGCCGATGACGGCGTGGAGGTAGTAGCCGCCCGGCTCCACGGCGGAGCGGTTGTTGCACTGCTCCGGGGCGGAGGTCTGCCGCGACCAGGTCGCCTGGAAGTGGCGCTTCTTGCCAGACTCGAAGGTCTGCTCGCCTTCCTGCACCGACGGGTAGCAGTCTGTGTCCGCCCACATCCGCTGGTTGGTGCCCAGGTTGTAGACCTCGAAGCGCAGCTCCTGGTCGTCGAGGTTGATCTTGCAGTCGGCCTTGGTGGGGTTTTCCACCGTCATGTAGAAGGTGGGCAGCTCTCCCTCACCGTAGGTGGCCTTGTCGCTGCTGGCGGTGATCTCCAGATCGGAGAGCTGACAGGTGTCCTTAGCGTCGGCCGCGACCGGCTCCGAGCTCGCTTCCGCGTCCTCGCTCTCGCGGGCAGATTCCGACTCGGTCTCAGACTCGGTTGCCGTTTGAGATTCCGACTCGGTTTCTGATTCCACCGCGGTCGTTTCGGTCTCCGCTGCCGGGGTTGACTCCGAGGTGGTCTCGGCGGCCGGCTCGGTCGCCTCGTCGTTGCTGGAACCGCCGACCATGCTTAGGACCCAGACCAGCAGAACGACGACCACGACGATGATGACCAACGCCGCGACGCGGCGGCGCTGGTAGATCTCGTTGGGCAGGGGGCGCTTCTGCTGGGGTTTACGGTTAGTCACGGCTTATAGTTTATTGCCTTAGCAGCGGCGACGGCTGGCACCTTCAGGGGTGTGTCTTCGATTGGCCGGCGGTTTCGCAGCTCAGTCCAGCCCGTGGGTCACCAGGGTCTCGACGGTGGAGTCCTCCAACAGGTAGCGGGCGCCGACGACGCCGACGGTCCCCTCCTCGACCTTGTGCTGCAGGACCGAGAGGCTAGCCACGAGCTGATCGACGGTCTCGCGCACGTGCTGGCGTTCGTAGTCGTCGGTGCTCGAGCTGCCGGCGCGCTTGGACTTCAGCGTCGACAGCGCGACTTTCTCGATGATCGCGCGCTGGAAGCCGGCGGGTAGCTCGGCGTGCTGGTCCACCACCGCGGCGGTGGCGGCGACCGCGCCGCAGGACTGGTGGCCCAAGATAACCACCAGGTTGCAGTTCAGGTTCTCCAGGGCGTATTCCAGCGAGCCCTTCACCGCGGTATCCAGGATGTGCCCGGCGGTGCGGATGACGAAAGCATCCCCCAGGCCCAGGTCGAAGAGGATCTCCACGGGGGCGCGGGAATCCGAGCAGGACAGGACCACCACGCGGGGATCCTGCCCGCCGCGCAGGCCGGCCCGCCGCTCCTCGTCGTTGTGCGGGTGCAGCGGAGAGTTGTCGCGGAAGCGCGCGTTACCGGCTTGGAGGGTCTCCCAGACTTCCCGGGGGCTTTGCTTTTTATCTTTCAGTGGCATGGCTCAAATTATAGTCCTGCGCACCGCTCCTATTAGACTCCTGCACAGATATGGATACTGGTGCTTTGCTCGAATGGTTCGCCCACGCCCGCCGGCCCCTGCCCTGGCGGGAGCCGTCGACCACCGCGTGGGGCGTCCTAGTCAGCGAGGTCATGAGCCAGCAGACCCCGGTGGCCCGCGTCGCGCCCGTCTGGCAGGAGTGGATGCGCCGCTGGCCCACCCCCACCGATTTCGCTGCCGCCAGCCGGGACGAGGTCCTGCGCGCCTGGGGCAAGCTAGGCTACCCCCGCCGCGCCCTGCGCCTGTGGGAATGCGCCCAGGTGGTCCGCGACGAGCACGGCGGCGAGGTCCCCGACGGTGTCGATGATCTGCTCAGCCTGCCGGGCATCGGCGACTACACCGCCCGCGCCGTGGCCTGCTTCCACTACGGCCACAACGTCCCGGTGGTCGACACCAACGTGAGGCGCGTGGTCGAGCGGGCCGAGAACGGCAATTTCTTAGCCCCCAACCCTTCCAAGAAGGAGCTCGCCCAGGTCGCCGAGCTCCTGCCGGAGGACAATGGCCCCACCGTCTCCGTGGCCCTGATGGAGCTGGGCGCGCTAGTCTGCCGCGCCAAGTCCCCAGACTGCCCCGCCTGCCCGTTGAAGGAGTCCTGCGCCTGGCAGGCCGCCGGCTGCCCCAGCCCGAGCGCCGAGGAGCTGACCAAGGCCAAGAAGCGGGTCCAGAAATTTGCCGGCACCGACCGGCAGGTGCGCGGCAAGATCATGGACGTGCTGCGCGCTGCCGATGCCCCTGTCCCCCAGGCCGACATCGACGTCGTCTGGCCGGACGCCCCGCAGCGCTCCCGGGCACTGGCCTCGCTTCTGGCCGACGGCCTCGCCGAACAGGACGAGCAGGGCCTTTTCCACCTGCCGCGCTAGGTCCGGATGGAAAAATCGATGAGCCGGGTCAGCGCCCAGTCCGGGTCCGTGAACAGCCGGGCCAGGACCAGGCCGGCACCAATGGAGGCGACCACCATCATGCTGGTGGCCAGGTTAGCCAGGGCCTGCTCCATCTGCCCCTCGTTGAGGTAGTAGACTGCCCGGAACATGGTCACCCCGGGGATCATGATGACCGCGGCCGGCACCGTCGTGGTAATCCGCGGCAGCCGCGCCTTCCGGGAGGCCAGCGCGCCCAGCAGGCCGATGACCAGCCCGCCGCAAAACGCCGCGAAATACCCGGTGGTGCCCAGGTGCAGCAGCAGAAGGCGCGCCGCGTTCGCCACGGTGCCCACCATCGCGGCCACCAGGATCATCCGGCGGGAGGAATTAAACAGGAAGGCGAAACCGGCGATGCCGAAGAAGCTGGCCAGGACCGCCATGGTGTACCAGGTGGCATCGGTAGCCGGCACCGGCGGGGCCGGGTTCAAGTCAGTCAGCCAGCTGACCATGGCCACGGTGAAGGTGGCGGCGAAAATGACGGTGAAGGCATAAGCCAGGCGCACCATGCCGGCATCAAAGTCGAAGCGCGCGATATCGATCAGGGCGGAGAACAACGGGAAACCCGGGATCAAAAAGAGCACCGCCGCCACGTAGCCGGAGGAAAAATCCCCTGGGTCGGCCAGCCCGAGCGCCCCGACGAGCTCGGTCACGAGGAAGAAGACCAGGCTGGCCGTCGCCCCGCCGGCCACGATGCCGCCGATCTGGTGGACGTGGTTGCTCAGCACGAAATGGCGCACGAATTGCCCGCTAAAAGCGGCCAGGGCGACGATGCCCACCGCCGCCAGCGGAAAGAAATTCAGCAGCGCGAAGGCCGCGCACGCCACGGCCGCCGCAGCCGAGAGCACCCAGCCGTTCCAGCGCTTGCGCACGTTGTGCTCGATCCGGTCGAGCTTTTCCGCCAGCTCCTCGGCGGTTATCCCGAAGTGCAGGTGGTGCCGCGTCAGATCCTCTAGCGCCTCAATGCGGGAGGCGTCCACCGCCGGCGAATGCTGCCGGGAAATGACCGTGCGGAAAAGCTCGCCGCGGTGGAAGGTACAGGTAATCTGCGTGAGCCCGACCGTCGCGTCCAGCCGGTCGAAGCCCAGGGCCCGCGCCGCGCGTTTCATCCCGCGCAGGACACGGTAGCCCGACGTGCCCGCCCCCATGAGCAACATTCCCAGGCGCAAGACCACGTCGGCCTCTACGCCCATGCGGCGGTGCTTTTCGTATGGCGGCGGGGTCACTTTAGCGCCAGCGTCCCCGCCAGTTGAGCCCGCCGGGCAGGTTCACCCAGAACCCGCCGCGGGAGTTGAAGGTCACCGGACCAATCTTGGTCGAGGCCGAGGCCCCGCGGCCGGAAAAGTTAATCCAGCTGTTCTTGCCGGTCTTCTTACGTGAGCGGTATTGCAATCCCATGCCAGTGATTCTAACTCACTCTAAGTTACCGGTTTACAGGCACTAGAAAAGCAGCCTCCCGCAGGAGGCTGCTTCATCTCTTTAGCGGCGTCTTACATCGGCTGGCCGGCTCCGGCCGGGCCGTCCTCGTCGCCGTGGTCCTCAGGAGTCTCGGGCGTCTCCGGCAGGGTATCTGCGGTTACCTGCTCCGGCTCCTCGTTCTCACGGACCTCGTCCTCGTCCAGCTCCTGCTCGAAGGTGCCCTCCGGCAGCGGCTTCGGGCGCGGGCTGAAGGTGAAGGTGGCCTGCGAGTTGTCCTTGGACTCGCCGTCCCAGTTCTCCACGTCGACGCTGATGATCTCACCCGCGCCGATCTCGCCGAAGAGGATCTTCTCCGAGAGCTGGTCCTCGATCTCGCGCTGGATGGTGCGGCGCAGCGGGCGCGCACCCAGCACCGGATCGAAACCGCGCTTGGCCAGCAGGCGCTTGGCCTTCTCGGTCAGCTCGATGTCCATGTCACGCTCCTGCAGGGACTTGGACACGCGGCCGATGAGCAGGTCGACCATTTCCATGATCTGCTCTTCGTTGAGCTGGTGGAAGACCACGACCTCGTCGATACGGTTCAGGAACTCCGGGCGGAAGTGCTTCTTCAGCTCGTCGTTGACCTTGGCCTTCATCCGCTCGTACTGCGCGTCCTGATCCGAGGCCGCGTCGGCGGTAAAGCCCAGCCCCACGGCCTTGGAGATGTCCTGGGTGCCCAGGTTCGAGGTAAAGATCAGCACGGTGTTCTTGAAGTCCACCACGCGGCCCTGGCCGTCGGTCAGGCGGCCGTCCTCGAGGACCTGCAGCAAGGTGTTGTAAATCTCCTTGTGGGCCTTTTCGATCTCGTCGAAGAGCACCACGCTGAACGGCTTGCGGCGGACCTTCTCCGTGAGCTGGCCGCCCTCCTCGTAGCCGACGTATCCCGGAGGGGCACCGAACAGGCGGGAGGCGGTGAAGCGGTCGTGGAACTCACTCATGTCGATCTGGATGAGGTCATCATCCGAGCCGAAGAGGAAGTTAGCCAGCGACTTCGACAGCTCCGTCTTACCCACGCCGGACGGGCCGGCGAAGATGAAGGAACCGGAAGGACGGCGCGGATCCTTCAGGCCCGCCCGCGTACGGCGGATGGCGCGGGAGACGGCCTTGACGGCCTCGTCCTGGCCGATGATCCGCTTGTGCAGCTCATCTTCCATGTGCAGCAGTCGCGAGGACTCCTTCTCCGTGAGCTTGAGGACCGGGATGCCGGTCCAGTGCGCCAGCACCTCGGCGATCTGATCCTCGCCGACCTCGGCGATGTCCTCGAGCTCACCATTGCGCCACTGCTTTTCCTTCTCGGCGCGCTCCTCGCCCAGCTGGCGCTCCTTGTCGCGCAGGCCGGCGGCCTTCTCGAAGTCCTGGGCGTCGATGGCCGCTTCCTTCTCCTGGCGGACCTCGGCGATCCGGTCGTCGACCTCGCGGACAGAGTCCGGGGCGGTCATGCGCTTGATGCGCATGCGGGCGCCGGCCTCGTCCAGCAGGTCCACGGCCTTATCCGGCAGGAAGCGGTCGTTGATGTAGCGATCCGACAGGGAGGCAGCCGCCTTCAGGGCGTCGTCGGTGTAGGACACACGGTGGTGCGCCTCGTACTTGTCGCGCAGGCCCTTGAGGATCTTGATGGTGTCCTCCAGCGAGGGCTCTTCCACCTTCACCGGCTGGAAGCGGCGCTCCAGCGCGGCGTCCTTCTCGATGTGCTTGCGGTATTCCTCCAGCGTGGTCGCGCCGATGGTCTGCAGCTCGCCGCGGGCCAGCTTCGGCTTGAGCAGGGAGGCGGCATCGATAGCACCCTCGGCGGCACCGGCACCAACCAGGGTGTGGATCTCATCGATGAACAGGATGATGTCGCCGCGCTGGTTAATCTCCTTGAGCACCTTCTTCAGGCGCTCCTCGAAGTCACCGCGGTAGCGGGAACCAGCGATCAGCGAACCCAGGTCCAGGGAGTAGACCTGCTTGTCCTTCAGGGTCTCCGGGACCTTGCCGTTAACGATGTCCAGGGCCAGGCCCTCGACGACGGCGGTCTTACCGACGCCGGGCTCACCGATGAGCACCGGGTTGTTCTTGGTGCGGCGCGAGAGCACCTGCATGATGCGCTCGACCTCGGACTCGCGGCCGACGACCGGGTCCAGCTTGCCGTCCTTGGCGGCCTGGGTCAGGTTGCGGCCGAACTGGTCCAGCACCAGGGAATTAGAGCGTTCCCCGGAGTTGCCCTGGGAACCGCGCCCGCCGGCACCGGCGCCCACGGGGCCGCCGCCCTTGTTGCTGTTGTCGTTTTCCTGGTTGTTGCCCTCGTAACCGGACAGCAACTGAATAACCTGCTGACGCACGCGCGGCAGGTCTGCACCCAGCTTGGTCAGCACCTGCGCGGCGACGCCGTCGCCTTCGCGGATAAGGCCCAGCAGCAGGAACTCCGTGCCGATGTACTTGTGGCCCATCTGCAGGCCCTCACGCAGGGACAGCTCCAGGACCTTCTTCGCGCGCGGGGTAAACGGGATGTGCCCAGTGTGCGGCTGGGTTCCCTGGCCGATGATCTCCTCGACCTCGCGGCGCACGTCCTCCAGGGAAATCCCCATGGACTCCAGCGCCTTGGCGGCTACGCCTTCACCCTCGTGGATAAGGCCCAAAAGGATGTGCTCGGTGCCGATATAGTTGTGGTTGAGCATGCGTGCCTCTTCCTGCGCCAAGACAATGACGCGGCGGGCACGGTCAGTAAACCTTTCGAACATCTGCTATCTACCCCTTGTGGTTTTTCCTAAATTCTCTATCCACTCTAACGCGCTTTCCCCAGCCTCCATTCTCACTTTCTGCGCCAAGGTAGTAAATCAGCCGCTTTTAGCAGGTCATGAACCTGTACGCCGGTAGCGAACAGGCGAATTTAGCGGGGTGAATTACCCCGCACTAGGCTTTAGGGAAAAGTCCAATTATGAAAGGCTTCGTGAACATTTCCCACCGCTCGGCGCTCCGGCACTACCACGCCGCCGCGGGCCAATCCGCGGGTCGCATTATCAATTACTATTCCACCAGTTTCTCGTGGAGTACCCGGCTTTTCCCCGCTGCGATCCGGCGCGATATCCAGGCCCTGTACGCGGTGGTACGCATTGCGGACGAGATCGTCGACGGCGCGGCCGCGGAGGCCAAGACCGCCGACATCCGCGCCCTGCTGGACGGCTACGAGGAGCAGGTCGTCCACGCTGCCGATGCCGCCTTCCACACCGATCCGGTCCTCCACGCGTGGGCGAACGCGCAGCGCCGCTGCCAGTTCTCCGAAGACCACATCCGCGCGTTCTTCGCCTCCATGCGCAGGGACTTGGACCCCTCCCCGCATGACGCGGCGAGCCTCCAGCGCTACATCCACGGCTCGGCGGAGGTCATCGGCCTGATGTGCCTGGATATCTTCCTGGTCGGGCGCCACCCCGCCGAAGAAGACCGGGCCACCATGGCAGACGGGGCAAAGGCCCTCGGGGCGGCCTTCCAGAAGGTCAACTTCCTCCGAGACCTCGCCGAGGACACCGACTGCCTGGGGCGGGGTTACCTCCCGGAGCTGGATGCCTCCACCAAGCGCCGGTGGTGCGCGGAGATCCGCGACGAGCTCGCCCGCGCGCGCCGCGCCGCCCACCTCCTGCCGCCCGGCGCACGTAGGGGAGTCCTCGCCGCGACGGGCCTGTTTACGGACCTAAACGAGCGCATCGACAGCGCCAGCGTCGACGAGCTGTACGCGCGCCGGATCCGGGTGCCCGCGCCCCGTAAGGCCCAGATCCTGGCCGGCAGCCTCTGGAGGAATGCATGAGTACCTGCGTTGTTATCGGCGCGGGCGTGGCCGGCCTGGCCACCGCCTGCCTCCTGCAGGACGAAGGCTACGAGGTCACCGTGGTCGATCGCCTCGCCGAGCCGGGCGGCCGAGCGGGAAGATTCACCGACTCCGGTTTCCAGTGGGACACCGGTCCGTCCTGGTACCTGATGCCCGAGGCCTTCGAGCGTTTCTTCGGCCGGCTGGGGCACCGCACCAGTGATTTCTTCGAGCTCACCGAACTGAGCCCCGCCTACCGGATTTTCAACGAAGCCGGCCACGCCGCGGACATCGACGGCACCGTGGTCGAATTTTTCGACCAACGCACGCCCGGGCAGGGCGCTCGCCTAGGCGACTACCTCGCCACCGCCAGCGATACCTACCGGATGGCGCTCAAGCACTTCCTCTACACCACCTTCAGCCACCCCTCGCAGCTCCTGCACCCCGATATCCTGCGACGCCTGCCGCGCCTGGCGAAGCTCCTGGGCCAGTCCCTACAAAGCTACGTCGGCTCGCGTTTTAGCGATCCCCTGCTGCGCCAGGTCCTGACCTACCCGGCGGTCTTCCTGTCGACGGAGCCGGCCGCCGCCCCAGCGCTGTATTCCCTGATGAGCCACGCGGATCTCACCCAGGGCGTGCGCTACCCGCAGGGCGGCTTCGCCGCGGTCATCGACGCGCTTTTGGACCTCGCCACCGACCTGGGCGTGCACTTCCAGTGGGAGACCGAGGCCACCGCGATCGTCACGCACGGCAAGCAGGCGACCGAAGTGACCACCAACCGCGGCACGCTGCCGGCGGACCTAGTGGTCTCCGCTGCGGATCTCCACCACACGGAGACCCGCCTGGTGCCCGCCCACCAGCGGACCTTCTCCGATAAGTTCTTCGACCGTCGCGATCCGGGGCTGTCCGCGGTGCTGGTGTTGACTGGCGTGCGCGGTCCGCTGCCCGAACTTGCCCACCACAATTTATTATTCAGCCGCGACTGGGACCCCGATTTCGACGCTGTCTTCCGAAAAGGTGGCGCCTCGAATTCCATCTACGTTTGCAAGACCTCGGCTAGCGATACCTCCGTGGCCCCGGAAGGGTGCGAGAACCTCTTCATCCTGGTGCCCGCTGCCGCCGATGCCGCCCTCGGCCAGGGCAGCGCCTACGGGGAGGAATCGGCGACGGTCGCCGGCATCGCTAGCCGGGCGCTCGACCAGCTGGCCGAGTGGGCAAACGTCCCGGATCTGCGCGACCGCGTCTTCGTCCAGCACACCATCGGCCCCGCCGACTTTGCCGACCGCTACCATTCGCTGTCCGGCGGGGCCATCGGGCCCGCGCACACCTTGTTCCAGTCCGCGTTCTTCCGCGGGCGTATCCAATCGAAAAAGATTGACAACCTGTTTTATGCCGGGGCCACGACCGTTCCCGGAGTGGGGGTACCAATGTGCCTCATTTCTGCCGAAAATGTACTGACAGCCGTGAAGGAATTTAAACTAAAGGTGTAGGCCCTATCTCTCTCTCGAAGAGGAAACCTCACCATGCCACGGTTCAACTTCAATATTCAGCAGATCATCTCCGCTGTACTGTCCCTGCTCACCATTCTGGGGATCATCATCGGCGGCATCTCCTCCGGCAGCTCGATTCCTGCCGCGCCGCCGGCCGCAACGTCCTCGGCCAGCCAGCAGGCCGTCCTCGACGCGACCAACGACTTCCGCGCCCAGAACGGCCTCGCCCCGGTCAAGGCCAACGCCGCGCTCAACGACTTGGCCCAGGACTGGGCCGAGACCATCGCTCGCACCGGCGAGTTCAAGCACCGAGCCAACTACTGGGAGCACTACCCGGCGAATATGCGCCCGGGTGGCGAAAATATCGCCCAGGGCAACCGCGGTGACTCCGGCCGCGTCTTCGTCAACCGCTGGGCCAACTCCCCCCGGGGCACCGCAAGAACATGTTGGATCCGGAAGCTAAGTCCCTCGGCGTGGGCGTAGCCCAGGCTGCCGACGGCAGGCTCTACGTCGTCCAGAACTTCGGCCACGACTAGAACCTAAAAAGCAGACCAGAGAGCGGATTCACTCTCTGGTCTGCTTTTTCTTGCCCTTTTTAGCTCTGCTCAGGCTTAACGATGGGGAATAGCACCGTCTCGCGAATGCCCAGGCCGGTCAGGGCCATCAGCAGGCGGTCGATGCCCATGCCGGTGCCGGCTGTCGGCGGCATGCCCTGCTCCATCGCGGCGAGGAAGTCCTCGTCCAGGACCATGGCCTCCTCGTCGCCGCCGGCGGCCAGGCGGGCCTGATCTTCGAAGCGCTCGCGCTGGATGACTGGGTCGATGAGCTCGGAGTAGCCGGTGGCCAGCTCGAAGCCGCGCACGTAGAGGTCCCACTTCTCGGTAACCCCGGGCTGGGTGCGGTGCGAACGGGTCAGCGGGGAGGTCTCCACCGGGAAGTTCTTGACGAAGATCGGGCCCTCGAGCTGGTCCTCGCAGAGCACCTCCCAGATTTCCTCCACCAGCTTGCCGTGGCCCCAGCCGGTGCCGACCTCGAGGCCGATGACGTCGGCGATGCCCTTGAGCTCCTCCACGGAGGAGTCGATGGTCACCTCCGGCTGGCCCGGGAACTTGCGCGCCAGCGCCTCGTTCAGCGAGGGGTACATCTCAATCTCCGGCCATTCCTCGCCGCCGAAGTCGTACTCGGTGCCATCGGCCAGGGTGACCTTCTGCGAGCCGAAGACCTCCTGGGCCACCGCCTGGATGGACTCCCGGGTGGTGCGGGCGCAGTCGTTGTAGTCACCCCAGGCCGCGTAGGTCTCGAGCATGGCGAACTCCGGCGAGTGAGACTTGTCGATGCCCTCGTTGCGGAAGTTGCGGTTAATCTCAAAGACGCGATCGATGCCGCCGACCACCGCGCGCTTCAGGAACAGCTCGGGGGCGATGCGCAGGTAGAGGTCGATGTCCAGCGCGTTGGAGTGGGTCACGAACGGGCGAGCTGCCGCGCCGCCGTGCAAGGTCTGCAACATCGGGGTCTCGATCTCGTTGAAGCCCTGGGACTCCAGGTAGTTGCGCAGGGCGCGCACGACCTTGATGCGGATCATGGCATTGTCGCGCGCTTCCTTGCGCACGATGAGGTCGTTGTAGCGCTGGCGCACGCGGGTGTCCTCAGCCATGTCGGCAAACGAGACCGGCAGCGGGCGCAGGGACTTCGAGGCCATGGTCCACTCGGTGGCCATCACGGACAGCTCGCCGCGGCGAGAAGAGATGACCCGGCCGGTCACGGAGATGAAATCGCCCAAGTCGACGTCCTGCTTCCAGGCATCGAGGCGCTCCTTGCCGACCTCGGCCTGGGAGAGCATGGCCTGCACCTGGGTGCCGTCGCCGTCCTGCAGCGTGGCGAAGCACAGCTTGCCGGTGTTGCGCATAAAGATAAGGCGCCCGGCGATGGAGACGACGTCCTCGGTCTCCTCCCCTACCGCCAGGTAGGTTACGCCTTCTTCCGAACCGGCGGCCTCGTCCTCGGCCAGCACGCGGTACTTGGCGCGCAGGTCGGCCAGGGAGGTGGTTCGGGCTACCGACACCGGGTAAGCCTCGGTGCCGTCAGCGAGCAGGCGGGCGCGCTTGTCGCGGCGGATCCGTAGCTGCTCCGGGATGTCTGGGGTCTCATTCTTCTTTTGCTCGCTCACGCCCAACAGAATACCGCATGCCATCTGCGGCGGTGTTAACCCGTACTTCATGAAAACGTCGTCCGATATCAATCTGAATCTAAATATCCAGTTACTTCACCGAACTAAGTTCTAGGCGCAACTTTCCATGACTTTCTATAATCGATTTTGGAGCATTCACCCATGGCACTGAAGGGCCGTAATCTTCTTAGTTCCTTGTTTACTTCCTCCCGTTCCAGCCTGACCTGCACCTACAAGTGCGGCAACGCCTGCTTCGGGGAGGCAGACAACCCGACCTCCAACCCGTACTTCGGCGATCAGTTCAGCCGCCGCACCGCGCTGCGCGCCGGCGGCCTGGGCGTCGTCGCCGTCGGCGGCAGCGCCGCCCTGGCTGCCTGCTCGGCCCCGGAGGAGAACACCGGCAGCGCCTCTACCACCACCACCGAGGCCGACGTCGAACTGACCTCCGCCGAGGGTATGAAGTTCGAGCCGGTCGAGCCGAACACCAAGGACGAAGTCGTCGTACCTAAGGGCTACCAGCAGTCCGTGCTCATCGCCTGGGGCGATCCGGTCATCGAGGGCGCCCCGGAATTCGACGTCCACAACCAGACCTCCCAGGACGCGGAGAAGCAGTTCGGCTTCAACAACGACTTCGCCGGCCTAGTAGAGCACCCGAACGACCCGGAGCGCTTGGTCTACGTCTGCAACCACGAGTACACCACCGAGCCGCAGATGTTCCCGGACTACGACGCCGAGAACCCCACCGAGGAGCACGCGAAGATCGGCTGGGCCAACCACGGCCTGACCGTGCTGGAGGTCTCCAAGGCTGAGGGCGGCAACCTCAAGCGGGAGTTCGGCCCGCTCAACCGCCGCATCACCCTGACCACGCCCTTCCGCCTGACCGGCCCGGCGGCCGGTTCGAAGTACGTGAAGACGGACAAGGATCCGGAGGGCACCACCATCTCCGGCACCATGGCTAACTGCTCCGGCGGCGTTACCCCGTGGGGCACCATCCTGTCCGGCGAGGAAAACTTCGACGCCTACTTCGCCAACGCCAAGGTCGACGACGAGCGCGCCCAGAAGTCCCTGGACCGCTTCGGCTTCGAGGACGAGCCCTCCCAGCGCAAGTGGGAGCGCTTCGACGACCGTTTCGATATCGCCAAGACGCCGAACGAGCCGAACCGCTTCGGCTACGTCATCGAGCTGGATCCGCTCGACCCGCAGTCGACGCCCATTAAGCACTCCGCCCTGGGCCGCTTCAAGCACGAGTCCGCGAACGTCCACGTCACCGACGACGGCACGGTGGTCACCTACTCCGGCGACGACGCCCGCTTCGAGTACATCTACAAGTTCGTCTCCTCCCGCAAGATCAAGGAGGGCGACACCCGCCACAACATGACCATCCTGGACAACGGCACCCTCTACGTCGCCGAGCTGAAGGGCAACTCCCCGGAAGAGGAGATCGACGGCTCCGGCGTCCTGCCGGAAGACGGCAAGTTCGACGGCACCGGCGTGTGGAACAAGCTGCTGACCGTGGACGGCGACAAGGCCGAGTCCCACGTGGAGGGCTTCAGCGCCGAGGAGGTCGCCATCTTCACCCGCGAGGCCGCCGACAAGGCGGGCGCGACCAAGATGGACCGCCCGGAAGACGTGGACATCCACCCGCAGACCGGCAAGGTCTACGCCGCCCTGACCAACAACTCCTACCGCGGCGCCACCGGCGAGGACGCGGGGAAGAACCAGGAGGACCCGAAGGAATGGGCCCCGGTCAAGGAGAACAAGAACGGCATGGTCATGGAGATCTCCGACGACCACGCCGGCGAAAAGTTCACCTGGAACCTCTTCCTGGTCTGCGGCGACCCGGCCACCGCGGACTCCTACTTCGGCGGCTTCGACAAGGAGAAGGTCTCCCCGATTTCCTGCCCGGACAACCTGGCCTTTGACTCCCACGGCAACCTGTGGATCTCCACCGACGGCAACGCCCTCGAGTCCAACGACGGCCTGTACGCGGTCACCACGGAAGGCGAGACCCGCGGCGAGCTCAAGTGCTTCCTCACCGTCCCGACCGGGGCCGAGACCTGCGGGCCCATCGTCACCGACGAGCGCGTCATGGTCAACGTCCAGCACCCGGGCGAGGATGACGAGGCCGCCTTCGACGAGCCCTCCTCCCACTGGCCGGACGGTGGCAACTCCACCCCGCGCCCGGCCGTCGTAGTCGTCTGGAAGGAAAACGGCAACATCGGCGTATAGGGTACACTAACCTAACTGTGTTCAGGTTTAGGTTAGTCGCACCCTTGTGCCTAGCGCTCGTGGTCGCCCTGTGTCTGGCAAGCCTCTTTGTCGGCGCGCGGGCGACCACTTTTGCGCAAGTATGGGAGGCCATCCCGGGCGGTTTCCGCTACGCTTTCGACCCCGGCGCGCCCGCGGACGAATTCGAGATGCTCCTGGGCATCCAGCGTCTCCCGCGCACTCTTCTCGCGCTCATCGCCGGCACCTGTCTCGGTGCCGCGGGCGCGCTCACCCAGGCTTTTACCCGCAACCCGCTGGCCGATCCCGGCATCCTCGGCGTGACCGCCGGGGCGGCCGCGGCGGTGGCGCTGGCCGTGTCGACCGGCGTGACGGATTCCTTCGTCTGGCCCGCCATCCTGGGCGCGGTCCTAGTGACCAGCCTGCTGTTCGCGCTTAACTCCAGCGGTAGCCCACTGACTTTCGTGCTCGCCGGCATGGCCCTGTCGGCCGTCCTCATGGCGCTGGTCAACGCCCTGGTCCTCACCAACGACGAGGTGCTCGACGCCATCCGGCAGTGGGCCACCGGCTCGGTCGCGGGTCGCGACTTCGGGACGGTAGAAGTCACCGCGCCCATCGGCATCGTCAGCCTGGTGGCCGCCATCCTGCTGTCCCCGCTGGTCAACCTGGTACTGCTCGGCGATGCCACCGCGCAGTCCCTAGGCGTGCCCGTCTCGGCGGTCCAAGCTGGCGGGGTTATCGTCATCGCCGGCCTGACCGGCGCGGCCGTGGCGGCGGCCGGTCCGGTGGCGTTCATCGCCTTGGCCGCCCCGCACATCACCCGTCGGCTAGCCGGCGTGGACTACCGCCTGATTGTCCCCCTGTCCGGCCTCGTAGGCGGGGTGTGCGCCCTCTTGGCCGACATCCTGGGCCGCCTGCTTGCCCGCCCCGGGGAGCTGCCCATGGGCATCGTCCTGGCGCTGCTGGGCGTCCCGATCTTCATCCTCCTGGTGCGCGGCAACAAGATTGGAGGCAACCTATGATTCGCTGGTTGACTCTCATTGCCCTGGCTGTCCTCGGCGTGGTCGTCTCCGTCATGCAGGGCGATTTGGCGCTTTCCTTCTCCGACGTGGTGGCCGTTTTTACCGGCGGCGGCTCGGCCGCCCACCGCGCGGTCATCCTGGAATTCCGGCTCGGGCGCGCCGTCGTTGCCCTGGTGGTCGGCGCGGCGCTGGCCTACTCCGGCGCGCTCACCCAGTCCGTCGCCCGCAATGGGCTGGCCAGCCCCGATATCCTGGGGGTGACCAACGGGGCATCGTTAGCCGCGGTGGCCGCCATCGTCTTTGGTTGGGGCATGACGCCGGTAGCCGCCATCCTCGGCGCGGCTCTTACCGCCGTGGCCATGGTCTTTTTGGCCGGCCGGGGCCGCAGCATGGTGCAAATCGTGCTGGTCGGCGTGGGCCTGTCGATGTTTTTGTCCTCGCTCACCACCTGGCTTCTGGCCTACGCGCAGCTGGATCGCGCGGCCAGCGCCCGCATGTGGATGGCCGGCTCCCTTAACGGGAGGGACTGGCACCACGCGTGGGTTCCCCTGGCCACCGTGGTCATCGCCGTCGCGCTGGCCGGTTGGCTTTCTTTCCAACTGGCCGCGCTCAGCCTCGGCGACGCCACCGCCCACATCCTGGGGCACAACGTCCGCCTGGCCCAGCTCATCCAGCTGCTGGTGGCAGTCGTGCTGGCTGCCGTTGCCGTCGCGGCCGCCGGTCCGATCGGCTTTTTAGCTTTCGTGAGCCCGCACGTGGCGCGAATGGTCTCCCGCGCCCCCACCCCGCCGCTGCTTTTCTCCGCGGCGGTGGGTGCTACCGCACTGTTGTGGGCGGACATCGTCGCCCGCGTGGTGCTGCCGTGGCCGCTGCCGGTGGGCGTGGTCACCGCCTTCCTGGGCGCACCCCTGCTGTTTATCTTGGTCATGCGCACCCGAGCAAAGGAAACTGTGTGATGGATATCTTTTCTTTGGACAACGTCAGCGTCGGCTACGGGAACAAACCCGTGGTCACGGACCTGAACCTGCGCCTGCCGGAAGGCGGCATCACCTGCCTCATCGGCCCGAACGGCTGCGGAAAATCCACCCTCCTCAAGTCCCTGTGCGGACTCTTGCCCCACACTGGAAAGCTGGAGTTTTATAACCGCGATCTGGGCAGCTGGAACCGGCGGGAGCGCGCCCGCTACCTGAGCATGCTGCCGCAATCCCCCGTGGCCCCGGAAGGGCTGACGGTCGGCCAGCTGGTCGCGCGCGGGAGGCACCCCTACCAGACGTGGTACCAGCGCTGGTCTGCCGGCGACGACGCCGTCTACACCGACGCAGTCACCACCACCGGCCTAACCGATCTCACGGACCGGCCCCTCCACCAGCTCTCCGGCGGGCAGCGGCAACGCGCCTGGATCGCTATGACCATCGCGCAAGATACCCCAGTCATGCTGCTCGACGAACCCACAACGTACCTCGACCTGGCGACGTCCGTCGACGTCCTGCGCTTGGTCCGGCAACTAGTCGATGCCCGGGGCAGCACCGCCATCATGGTCCTCCACGATCTGAACCTGGCGGCCCGCTGGTCCGATCGTCTAATTCTGCTCGGCGCGGACGGAAAGCTAGCGGCCCAGGGCTCCCCGACCGAGGTCCTCACCGAGGACCTTTTGGCCGCAGTTTTCGGCCTCGAGGCGGTCATTGCTACTGACCCCATAAGTGGGGGACCCTTGGTGGTGCCGCGATAGGTTAGGCTAACCTTCTAGGAAATAGTCCGCTACCTAGGAGGCACCCTTGCCCGTCGCACGACGCATCCTCGCCCTGTCCGCCACCGCAGCTCTTTCGCTCGGCCTCGTCGCTTGCAGCGACAACGCTGAGAATTCGGAAAACGCAGAGAACTCGGAGGCCGCTTCCTCTAGCACCGCAGACAGCACCTTCCCGCGAACGATCCAGACGCAGGACAAGGACCGCCAGGAAACCGATCTCACCATCGAGTCCCAGCCCAAGAAGATCGTCTCCGCCTCCGTCACCCTGACCGGCGCCCTGCTCTCCCTCGACGCGCCCGTCGTCGCCTCGGCCGGCGGCAACCCGGACGCCCCGATGTTCGCCGACGGCACCGGCTTCGGCCTGGCCTGGGACGAGGTCGCCCAGCAGAAGGGCATCGACTCCATCTACACCATCGGCTCCGCCTCCGCCGAGGCCGTCCTGGCCCAGGATCCGGACCTGGTGGTCATGTCTAACGTCGGCAACGACTCCGGCGCCGAAATCTACGACCAGCTCAAGGACATCGTCCCGGTCCAGGTCATCGACTACTCCGACCAGTCCTGGCAGGACACCACCCGGGAGGTCGCCGAGGCCGCCGGACTGGAGGACAAGGCCGATGAGGTCATCGGGGACTACGACGCCGCCGTGGAGAAGGCCAAGGGCAACCTGGACATCGAGCAGCCCGTCAACATCGTCTCCCCCACCAAGGACGGCATGAACTTCTTCACCGAAGAATCCGCCCAGGGCCAGATCTTCAGCGACCTGGGCATTGAGGTCGCCACCCCGGCAGAGGACCTCGTCGGCACCTCGGCGCAAGGCTCCAAGCGCGGCGACGTCAAGGCCGTTAACACCGAAAACCTCCCGCTCGCCCTGGACGGCAAGAGCGCCTTCGTTCTCAACCTGGGCGGCAAGCCGGCCGATGAGAAGGTCCGCAAGGATCCCCAGCTGGCCGACACCGAGTCCGTCCGGAACAACCACGTCTACCCGCTGGACGGCGAGTTCTTCCGAATTGACGCCTTCTCCGCGAAGGACCTGGTGGACCACCTGCAGGAAGAATTCGGAAAATAATTCGTACATTTTTTCGAAAAAGGGTAGCACAATGTCGGACGGTTGCGTATTGTGTGGGTTAGTTAGAACAGATTAGCTAACTCACAACCGGGGGAATTATGCAGCCCTACTACACCGTCAATACTCCCTACTGTCCGACTGCTACCGCCTGTACCACCTACCGCCGCAACTACTACTACCTCTGGCAAGACCTCCGCCCTGCTCGCAGCGCTGACGACGAGCTCGCCATCAAGCGCTTAGCCCTAAAAACCGGTCTCTCCTTCACGCGCGCACGGGATTATTGCGAGAGCCTAGAACGGCTCGACACCTTGCCGAAGTTAAAACACTTAGTCGAAACCCTGCACCACCTCGAGTTCAAACAACTCACCCTCATTGATTCCGTCCTCAACAAACTAGGCGCCACCCCGTCCTCGGAATCGCTCGCGCGGATCGATACCGGACTCGCCGACTACCTGACCCCAACGCAGCCCGCCCAGGTCCTGCCCTCCCACGAAAATCTCCGCCGGAAGCTCAACCGGCTCGTCAACGCAGAATTGGAACTTACCCAACCACCCCACGAGCCTCCCCCGCCGCATTATTCCGCCGGGCCCGTCGGCTCCAACCGCGGCGAGATCGTCGCGGAATACGACGCGGAGACCACCGCCGCCATGGACGCCGCCATCCGGAAGGTCGCCAAAGACAACAACGTCAGCCCGGCCAAAGCGCTGGCCGGGCTCGTCCTGGGCAAGTATGGCTCGCCGCGCGTCGTACTCAACATGTTCATGGCTCAGGACCTCCCAGAAAGCGGCGGGTTCATCGACGGCTACGGCTGGGTCGACGCAGACACCGCCGACCACATGGCCGAAAAATCCGACCATCAGCGCGACATGGCAGCCGCGGCCGAAAAACGCAGCTCGAACTACCAGACCCCGGAGGACATCAAGGCCTTCCTCAACGGCCGGGACGGCTGCTGCCGGTACCCGGGCTGCAGCATCCCCGCCATCAGGTGCCAGAAAGACCATTGCAAAGACTTTCACGACGGCGGCCCCACTGCCGCGAGCAACCTGGTCAACCTCTGCCAGCACCACCACAACATCAAGACCGACGGCCGGGTGACTTATATCCTCGACCCGCGCACTGGGACCGTGGTGTGGCTTTCCAACGACGGCACCTGGGAGTCCACGTCGCCGGAAGGCCCGCTGTCCGCGAAAAACGTTAACTGGATGCGGACCATGGCACAGGCGCAGCACTCCCGCCGCGACCGCGCGCACACCAAGGCCACCTCCCCCGTTTTGGAAAACCAGCCCCTACACGAAACTTTCGTGCCACAATAGTGATTCATTGCACACTTCCACGGAGGGTATCATGAACTCACTCATACTCGCTGCCATCGGCGTCGCGATGATGGCCGCCGGGTACCTGCTCTATTCCCGTTTCCTCGGAAACCGAATTTTCCGACTTTCCCCTAACTACGCCACCCCCGCGCACACCATGCGCGACGGCGTCGACTACGTGCCCACCAACAAGTACGTCCTGTGGGGGCACCACTTCACCTCTGTTGCCGGCGCGGCCCCGATCATCGGTCCGGCCGTGGCCGTCATCTGGGGCTGGCTGCCCGCGTTCCTGTGGGTGACCATCGGCACCGTCCTCATGGCCGGAATGCACGACCTCGGCGCGCTGTGGGCATCGCAGCGTCACCGCGGCCAGTCCATCGGTACGCTGTCCGGCCGTTACATCGGCTCGCGCGGGCGCAACCTCTTCCTGGTCGTTATTTTCCTCCTCCTGCTGATGGTCAACACCGCCTTCGCGGTCGTCATCTCCAACCTGTTGGTCTCCACCCCGACCGCGGTCATCCCGACCTGGGGCGCCATCGTCGTGGCATTGTTGATCGGTCAGGCAATCTACCGCTTTAACTGGAACCTGCCGGTGGTCTCCATCGTCGGCGTCGTGGCCCTCTACGCGCTGATGATCATCGGCGACCGCGTGCCGGTGGTGCTCCCGGAGACCGTGCTGGGGATCCCGGCCAACGGCGTCTGGATCATCGCGCTGTTCATCTACGCCTTCGCGGCTTCCCTGCTGCCGGTCTGGGTGCTGCTCCAGCCGCGCGACTACATCAACGGCCTCCAGCTTTTCATTGGCCTGGCCATCCTCTACGGCGCCTTCCTGTTCACCGCCCCGGACATCGTCGCCCCGGCGCTTAACGATGCCGTCCCGGACGGCACCCCCTCCATCTTCCCGCTGCTGTTCGTCACCATTGCCTGCGGCGCGATCTCCGGCTTCCACGGCGTGGTGGCCTCGGGAACCTCCTCGAAGCAGCTGGACAAGGAAACCGACGCCCGCTTTGTCGGATATTTCGGCGCCGTCGGTGAGGGCCTTTTGTCCCTGGGCACGATCATCGCGACCACGGCCGGGTTCAAGACCATCCAAGATTGGGAAGAGATTTATCACGAGTTCAACGCCGGGGGCGTGGACGCCTTCGTCGCCGGTGGTGGCTCGTTGATGAACGAGGGCCTCGGTATCCCCACCTCGCTGTCGGGGACCATTCTCGCGACCATGGCCGTGCTCTTCGCCGCCACCACCATGGACTCGGGCATCCGCCTGCAGCGCCTCGTGGTCCAAGAAATCGGCGAGGTCGTCGGGGTGCGGATCGGCGCCCTGGTGGCTACCTGCATCGCGGTCGGCGTGGCCTTCGCGCTGACCTTCTCCCAGGGCACCGACGGCTCGGGCGGCATGACTATCTGGCCGCTGTTCGGCACCACCAACCAGCTGATGGCCGGCCTGACCCTGGCTATCCTGGCCGTCATCCTGACCTACCTGCGCCGGCCGACCCTGCCGGTGCTCATCCCCTTCGCCTTCCTCATGGTCATGTCCGTCTGGGCGCTGATTATGCAGCTCGGCACCTTCTGGCAGGAGCAGAACTGGCTGCTGCTGGTCATGGACGTCATCATCCTCATCGCCGCCCTGTGGGTCACCGTCGAGGCGCTCGCTTCCCTCCAGCGTGCGCGGCGAAGCCCGGCCATTACCTGGACCGACGAGGACGTCGACGCCCCGGAGCCGGTCCGATGAGCCTGCGGCAGCTGCTCCAGGATTACTACGCCGGCCCCTACCGGGCGACCTTCGCCAAAGCCAAGCAGGAGGAGGATGACCTGTTCCTGCTGCTGGTGATGTCGGAGGCGCTCGGGGTTCCCAACCCGGCGACCTATTACACCCTGGAATTGCTGCCGGTCGTCTACGACGAGTTCCACGCCTGGCATCGGCGTATGGGGATGGATCGCTCCCCGCTGGAGGGCATCTCATGCTGCTAAAACCGGTGACGTTTTTCGGCGGCAAGGGCGGCGTCGGCAAGACCACCCTGGCGGCCGCCGCGGCGTGGAAGGCCGCGCAGCAGCATTCGACGCTGTTGGTTTCGACGGACCCGGCGCACAACCTGGGGCACCTCTGGGACGTCTCGCTGGGCGATACCCCCACGCCAGTCGCCGACCGCCTCGACATCGTGGAGATCGACCCGGCCGAGGTCACGGAAAAACACCTGGCCGAGGTCCGGCACACGATGCACAAGATGATGCCGGAGCGGCTGCACTCCCAGGTCAACCGGCACCTGGACCTGGCCCGGCAGTCACCGGGGACGCACGAATCCGCGCTGCTGGAGCGCATGGCGGACCTGGTCGATACCGACTACGAACGGATCATCTTCGATACCGCCCCCAGCGGCCACACCGCCCGCCTGGTGGAGCTGCCCGAAATTATGCAGGCCTGGACCGACGGGCTGTTGGAGCGGCGGGACCGTTCGGATCGTTTTAGCTCCCTGGTCCGCGGGCTCGGCGGGGAGGCCGGTTCCGAGCAGGTGGATAAGCGCAACCAGGAGATCCGGAGCATCCTCTGGCGCCGCCGGGAGCGTTTCGTGCGGCTGCGGGCGACGTTGCAGCAGGACTCCGAGTTCTATCTGGTGCTAACCCCCGAGAGGCTCCCGGTGCTGGAAACCACCGAGTTTTATCACCAACTCCGGGACAGTGGGATGACCGTGGGCGGGGTTATCGTCAATCGCCGGTCACCGCAGGGGCAAGGCAGCTTTATGGAGGCCCGCCGGCGGGTCGAGGACGCGGCGCTTAGCGGCTTGGCGCTGCCAGTCCCGACCGTGGAGGTGCCGCTACTTCCCGCGGACGTCGGACCGGAGCAACTCGGCTTCATCGCGGAGCTGCTCTGACTGGTACTCGTCCCAGTTCTTAAAGCCCACGCCCAGCGGCAGGCCGACGTTGTCGATAAGGCGTATTCCGCCCAGGGTGGCGGCGACGAGGAGGCGGGCATCGCCCTGCTCGGGCGCGGGGCCGAGGTCCTTGCCGCGTACGGCGACGTAGTCGGGATCCACGCCGGCGGAGTGAAGTACGGCCTCGGTGACCTCGAGGACGTGATCGGCGCCGGCTTCGGCCGCATGCGCCCCGGCGGTTAGCGCGGCGGAGATGGCGGTGGCCGCGGTGCGGTGCTCGGCGGGCAGGCGGGTATTGCGCAGGCTCATCGCCACGCCCTCGGCGGTGCGCACGGTGGGCACGCCGTGGAGGCGAGCCCCCAGGTGCAGGTCGCGCACGGCCTGGTTTAAGGCCAGGTGGTATTCGTAGTCCTTCTCCCCAACCACGACGTCGGAGGGGCGCAGCGCGCCGATGAGCGCCAGCGGCAGCGCGAGATCCTGAACGGGTTCCAGGCCCCGGTCGGGGGTCGGCACGGCGATGGTTTTTCCGTGCGGCCAGAGGGTCTCGGCATCGTAGCGCCAGACCACGTCGGCGTCGGGAGCCTCGCCTTCCCGCAGCGCGACGACCACGACGGCGGAGCGGATGGCGCGGGCCGCGCGGATGAGCGCCTGGTGGCCGGCGTGTACGCCGTCGCCGAGCATGACCAGCACAACGGGCCGGCCGGTCTTCGCGTAGGCGCTGCCAACCATGCGGATCTTGTCGAGATCACTGGTATCTATCATTACTCCCCCAGAATTCTAGGTCGATGTCCCCGCGCAATTCTGCCAGGCGGCGGGCATAGGTCAGGTAGGCGGGGTCGCCGTTGTATCCGGCGATGATCTGCCGCGCGCTCAGCGGCGTGTAGTCGTTGCCGCCGCCCTCCCGGGCGAGAATCTCGCGGAGCATCTCCCGCTTGTAGACTCCGGCGACGAAGTCGGGGCGGTCGGCATCGCTGAGCAGCATGTACTTCCCGTGAGACTCGAAGACCAGCAGGGTGGCGACGGTCTCGCCGAGCTCGTCGAGGGCGTCGACGGCCCAGGCCTCGTCGTCCACCGGGCAGACGGCGGCGACGATCGCGCCGCGGGTCTCCAGGGCATCGAGAGCCTGGGCCCCGCGGGTCAGGCAGGTGTGCATGACGATGGTGCCGGAGCGGACGATGCCGGCCGCCTCCTCAATGGCCGCCGGCAGCCGGTCCTCCTCGACCGCCAGGATGAGAGCCTCCGCGTCCGCGGCGTTGCCGACCTTGTGGCCGGCTTGGGCCAGGCGCTCGGCAAAGAGTTTTCCGGGGGCGGAGTCACCGATCACCCCGATGCGCATGCGCGGTGCGTCCACGACTACTTGTTTTTCTTCATCTGGGCCATGAGCTGCGCGACGGAGACCGAGCCCTCGCGGTGAGCGTCCTGGCGGCGGCGACCGCGCTTTTCTTCCTTTGGCTTGCTCACTTCCGGATCCCCGCCGGAGTCCCAACGCACGGCCTGGAAGGAATCAGTCTGGAAGGTGGGTTCTTCCTTCTTTGGCTCCTGCTCTTCGGCTTCCTGCTTTTCCTTGATGATTTCCTCGAGCGGGGTCTCCTGCTGCGTCTGGTTGCCCAGGCGGCCGGCGATGGCGTCCTCCGAAGGCGCGCCGGCGGAGGTCTGCTTGAAGTTATCCTCGAGCTCCATGATGCGGCGGGCCTCGGCGCGCAGGGCGGCCGGTTCGTAGCCGAACTCGCGGCCCGAAAGGTCCTCCAGCTGCTTGCGGATGGTGCTCAGCTGCTCGCGGATTTCGGCGAGGATCTCCGGTTCCTCGGCGCTCTGCGCCTTCTCCAGCTCCGCCTGGTGGAGCTTCTCGCGGTAGGCGAGCTCGTCCTCGCTCTTCTGCGCCAGGCGGCGGTAGCGGGTAACGAGGAAGAACCCGACCACAGCGGCCCACAGAGCAGCAAGGAGTGCGATCTTTAGCGCGGCGTCGGAACCGGCAATGAGCATGACGATGCTGGCAATAATTGCGAGCACCACCAGCACTGCGAGCCCAATCTGGCCGCGATCGGTCTGGTTATTCATGGGTACTACTCTAACGCGTCCGATCCAGTTTCGGGCGGAGGGACTTCGCAGTATCGTTCCAAAACCACGCCGGCGATGGCCATGGCCAGCCCTCCCAGGGCGGAGGCCAACACGCCGGTCAGATCGTCGGAGGCAGCAGCCAGGCGACCGGCGTTGGGGATGACGTAGCAGGCGATGCCCGCGTACGCGCCGCCGACGATGGTCCCGGTCCAGGCCGAGGCCTTCGCCACGAGCATGAACTGGGCGATGGTAAGCGGGTTCAGCTGGGTGCGGTCCAGGCCGATGCCGTCGTCGCTTTTGGCCTGCCGTACCTTCCAGGCCAGCCCTAAGCAGAGCACGGTCATGACCCACAAGGTGATGGACACCGTCACGGGGATGGACAGCATGGAGCCGTAGAAGCGAGCGGTGAGGATCGCGGCCGCGGCGGCCACGAAGAGCCCTACCCCGATGAGCGTTCCGATGGAGGTGCGTTTCACTTAGCGTTCCTTGATCTCAGCGACCTCGGCCGGTTCCAGCTTCGCGACCAGCTCGCGGACGGGCGCGCCGTTCAGGGTGGCACCCGGGTCGGCCGCCAGCCACGGGACTAAGACGAAGGCGCGCTCGTGGGCGTACGGGTGCGGCACGGTCAGCTCGGGATCGTCGCTGGTATAGCCGGCGATGTCGACAATGTCGACGTCCAGGGTGCGCGGGCCCCAGTGGCGGATGCGCTGGCGGTCGGCGGCCTGCTCTAGCTCCTGGCCGCGGCGCAGCAGCTCGATCGGGCTGTCCGCGACGTCGACGATGAGCACCGCGTTGAGAAATTCGTCCTGGTCGGTAACGCCCCACGGCGGGGTGGAATAGATGGGCGAGGCCGCCACCGTCTCCGCCGCGAATTCGTCGAAGACGGTCTGCAAGAGCTTTTCCCGGTCGTCCAGGTTGGAGCCGATGGATAGTACCGCGCGCATTAGCCCCTCCGGATCGTCTTCTTCGAGCGCCGGGCGACGACGGCGACGTCACCGAAGTTGCGCTCGATGGGCGCCTGCGGCTTATGCACGGTCACCTCGACGGCGAAGAGCTGCTCGTAGGATTGCATGGCGGCGTCGGCGATGCGGGAGGCGACGGTCTCGATGAGATCGTAGGGCTCGCCCTCGACGAACCCGGCGGCGAGATCCGCCAGTTCCGCGTAGTTGATGGTCTCGGCCAGGTCATCGTTCGGGCTGAAGCTTAACCAGCAGGTGATATCGACGAGGAACTTCTGCCCGTCCCGCTTTTCGTGGTCGAAGACCCCGTGGTAGCCGTAGCACTCGAGGCCGGTCAGCTCAATGCGGTCAGCCATTAGTTCCCCTGGTAGTCCGCGCCGAGCTTCCAGGCGGCGGCGACATCGACGGCGTCGCGGGAGACGGCCACCTCGTGCACGCGCACGCACCACGCGCCCAGCTGGGCGGACAGCGCGGTGACGGCGGCGGTGGCGGGGTCGGCTTCCTGCGGGCCGGCCGGCAGGTCGCGGTTTTTCCGGATGCCGGTCAGGAAACGCTTCCGGGAGGCGCCTACGAGCACCGGGTAAGGCCCGTCGATGAATTCGGGCAGGGCTTTCAGTAGTGCCCAGTTGTCCTGCGGGGTCTTGGCGAAGCCCAGGCCCGGGTCAATGCTGATGTTGTTTTCTTTCACGCCGGCCTGCAGCGCCTGCTCGACCAGGTCGTCCAAGACGTTGTGCACATCGCGCACGACGTCCCCGCCGTGGTCAGCCGCGCCCGCGGCGTCGCCGAAGCGGACGGTGCGCCAGTGCATTAGGCACACGGGCAGGTCAGTCTCCCCCATCACGCGGAACATGTCCGGATCGGCCAGGCCGCCGGAGACGTCGTTGAGCAGATCCACGCCAGCCTCGGCGGAGGCGGCCGCCACGCTGGCGCGCATGGTGTCCACGGAGGTAAGGATCCCGTCTTCGTGGAGGGCCTTGATCACCGGGGTGACGCGGTCGCGCTCAACCTCCGCGTCCACGCGGGTAGCCCCCGGGCGGGTGGACTCGCCGCCGACGTCGATGATGTCCGCGCCCTGGGCCACGAGCTCGTGGGCGTGCGCGATGGCGTCGTCGACGGCCAGCCACTTGCCACCGTCGGAAAAGGAATCCTCGGTTACGTTAACAATCCCCATGACCAGCGTGCGGTCGGTCGGGGCGGACAGATCTGCAATCGACATGGTTTCTAGCTCCGGATAAGGCTCATGACCTCAGCGCGTGAGGCCGCGTTGGTTTTGAACCCGCCGCGCACGGCGGAAGTCGTGGTGGTCGCGCCCGGCTTGCGGATGCCCCGCATGGCCATGCACAGGTGCTCGCACTCGATGACCACGATAACCGACTGCGCACCCAGGGTATCGGTCAGCGCGTCGGCGATTTGGGTGGTCAGGCGCTCCTGCACCTGGGGGCGCTTGGCGTACATATCCGCCAGGCGGGCCAGCTTGGACAGGCCGGTGACGTGCCCGTCCTTGCCGGGGATATAGCCGATGTGGGCCACGCCGTAGAAGGGCACCAGGTGGTGCTCGCAGGTGGAATAAATCGGGATATCGCGCACCAGGACCAGCTCTTCGTGGTTCTCGGCGAAGGTCTTGTGCAGTACCTCGGTGGGATCCACGTGCAGGCCGGCGAAGATCTCCGCATAGGAGCGGGCCACGCGGGCCGGGGTCTCTTGCAGGCCCTCGCGGTCCGGGTCTTCGCCCACGGCGAGGAGGAGTTCGCGGATAGCCGCCTCTGCGCGCGGTTGGTCGAAGGAATTAGTCATCGTCGCGGTCCTTGTCGTAGTCTCCGGCGTGTTCGCCGAAGTTGAATCCGTACTCGCCGGACAGGGTCTCGCCGGCCTCTCGGCGCTCGCGGGCCGCGCGGGAAGCATCCAGCAGCGTCATGCGCTTGGGCAGCTCCTCGCCGCGCTCCTTGGCGAGCTCGACCGGGGTCTTGACCGGCTCGCGGCCGGCCTGCTGCGGGAAGCGCACGTTTTCGCCCGGGAAGACGTCGTAAGACTCGCGCGGGACGATGTCGGTGAACAGGCGCTCTAGGTCCGGGCGGCGCAGCGTTTCCTTCTCCAGCAGCTCGGTGGCCAGGGCGTCGAGGTAGTCGCGGTGCTCGGCCAGGATCTCGTAGGCCTGCTGGTGGGCGCGATCGAGCAGGTAGTGCATCTGCTCGTCGATCTTGGCGGCAACCTGCTCGGAGTATTCGCTGGTGCCACCCGGGCGCCCGGCGAAGGGGTCTCCCTGTTCCTGGCCGTATTTCACGGTGCCCAGCTCCGGGGAGAAGCCGTATTCGGTGATCATGGCGCGCGCGATCTTGGTGGCCTGCTCGATATCGGCGGACGCGCCGGTGGTCGGGTGGCCGAAGACCAGCTCCTCGGCGGCGCGGCCGCCCATGGCGAAGACCAGGCGGGCAAACATCTCATCCCGGGTGTACATGCCCTTGTCGTCTTCCTGGGCGGTCATGGCGTGGCCGCCGGTGCGGCCGCGGGCCAGGATGGTGACCTTGTAGACGCGCTCGATGTCCTTGAGCGCCCACGCGGACAGGGTGTGCCCGCCCTCGTGGTAGGCGGTGACCTTCTTCTCCTGCTCGGAGATGATCTTGGACTGGCGGCGCGGGCCGCCCACCACGCGGTCGGTGGCCTCCTCGAGGGCGTCGGCGGTGATCACGTTGCCGCCGATGCGGGCGGTCAGCAGCGCGGCCTCGTTGAGCACGTTGGCCAGGTCGGCGCCGGACATGCCGGCGGTGCGCTTGGCCAGCTGGGTGACGTCCACGTCCTTGCCCAGCGGCTTGTTCTTGGAGTGCACGCGCAGGATCTGCTCGCGGCCGGCCAGGTCCGGGGCGGTGACCGGGATCTGGCGGTCGAAGCGGCCCGGGCGCAGCAGCGCCGGGTCCAGGATGTCCGGGCGGTTGGTCGCGGCGATGAGGATGACGCCCTCGCGGTCGCCGAAGCCGTCCATCTCCACCAGCAGCTGGTTCAGGGTCTGCTCGCGCTCGTCGTGGCCGCCGCCCATGCCGGAGCCGCGCTGGCGGCCGACGGCGTCGATCTCATCGACGAAGATGATGCACGGGCTGTGCTCCTTCGCCTGCTTGAACAGGTCGCGCACGCGGGACGCGCCCACGCCCACGAACATCTCCACGAAGTCCGAGCCGGAGATGGAATAGAAAGGCACGCCCGCCTCGCCGGCCACGGCGCGGGCCAGGAGGGTCTTACCGGTGCCGGGCGGGCCGTAGAGCAGCACGCCGCGCGGGATCTTCGCGCCGAGTTCGTGGTAGCGGGTCGGATCCTCCAGGAAGTCGCGGATCTCTTGGAGCTCGTCGACGGCCTCGTCCGCGCCGGCCACGTCCTCGAAGGTGTTGGTCGGCATGTCCTTGGTGAGCTCTTTGGCCTTGTTGCCGCCGATGCCGAACATTCCCCCGCCCTGCTGCATGCGGGACATGAAGAAGAACAGGAGGCCGAACAGCAGGAGCATCGGCAGCAAGAAGCTGAGCATGGAGCCCAGGAAGGATTCCTGGGTCACGTTGGTCTCGTACTTCTCGGCGTCGGTGTCCTTGACCGCGTTGAAGATCTGCTCGCTGGCCCGGGCCGGGTACTGCGCGACGATTTGCTCGACGCCCTCGCGGTCCTCGACCGTGATGGGCTTTTTCAGCTCCAGGCGCAGCCGCTGTTCGCGGTCGTCGATCTGGGCTTCCTTCACGTTGCCGTCCTGCAACTGCTGGATGGCCACCGACGTGTCCGCCGGCTCGTAGCCGCGGGTGTCGTCGGTCAGGAAGGTAAAGGCGTACAGGGCGATGAGCAGGATCGCCGCAATGCCGCCGTAGCGGAGGATTTTCTGGTTTTTCATCAAGGAATAAGTCTAGTTGTTGCTGTAGACACTGGGGTGCAGGGTGCCCACGAACGGCAGGTCGCGGTAGCGCTCGGCGAAGTCGAGGCCGTAGCCGACCACGAACTCGTTCGGGATGTCGAAGCCGACGTCGAACAGGTCCAGCTTGGCCTTGACGACCTCCGGCTTGCGCAGCAGGGAGACCACCTGCAGGGACTTCGGGTTGCGGTTTTGCAGGTTGCCGATGAGCCAGGACAGGGTCAGGCCGGAGTCGATGATGTCTTCGACGATGAGCACGTCGCGATCCGCGATGTCCCGGTCCAGGTCCTTGAGGATGCGCACCACGCCAGAGGAGGAGGTGGAGTTGCCGTAGGAAGAAACAGCCATGAATTCCAGCTGGGCCGGGATGGACAGCGCCCGGGAGAAGTCCGTCAGGAAATAGGCCGCGCCCTTGAGCACGCAGACCAGCAGCAGCTCGTCCTCGGCGTCGCGGTAGTGTACGGAGACCTTGTCGGCCATTTCCTGGACGCGACGGGCGATGTTGTCTTCGGAGAGGAGGACCGCTTCCACATCGGAGCCGTACCGCTTATCCGGCACGGAGTAGTCCTTGGCCTCGTGCAGAGTCATGGTGGGGTGACCTTTCTTCTTCGCTTCTACCAGTGACAGTTTGCCACCTTGGCGCACCACTTCCAAGCTCTGCACCGCCACCGGACCCTGGCCGCGCCAGTCGGTGCACAGCTTGTCGATACCCCGGATGGCCGCCCGGCTCACCGGCACGCCGTGTGCGTTCAGCCAGCCGGCTATCGCCCGGCGCCGCTGCGGCTCGGCCAGCGCGGCCAGCTCCGCGCAGTCGTCGGTTAAGCGATCCGGGCTCAGCAGCGCGTCGTCGGCGGCGGCGTCCGCGGCCGCCTGGGCCAGCGCCGGGGTGGGATCTCCGCCGATGATGTCGCGCAGCAACGGCAGGACCTGGGTGCGGATGGCCACGCGGCGGAAGCGGGCATCGGCGTTCTGCGGATCCTGCCAGGGGGTATAGCCCAGCTCCCGGCAGGCGCCCTCGGTGTCGGCGCGGCGCACGCCCAACAGCGGACGCCAGACGTTGTTTTCCACCTTTCGCATTCCCGTCACCTTGCCACGCAGGGCCCCCAGCAGCAGGGTTTCCGCCTGGTCGTCGGCGGTGTGGGCGACCAGGACGGGCCGTTGGGCGCCCAGCGCCTGATACCGCGCGAGCCGCGCGGCGGCCTCGGTGGGCTCGGCAACCTCGACGGAGATGACCTTCCCGGCCACGCCCAACTGGCGGGCGGCCTCCACCGCGCGTTCGGAGACTTCCCGCGAGCCGGATTGCAGGCCGTGGTCGACGGAGACGGCGGTGATTTTGTTCTTGTGCTCTCCGTACTCGGCCGCCAGGGCGGCGGTGAGGGCGAATGAATCGGCCCCGCCGGACAGCCCGACGGTCACAGGGGGATAGCCCTCCACGAAGGGCCGCACCGCGGTGCGGCAGGCCAGAAAGTGCGGGGATTTCCGCGGCCAGAAGGGCTCGGTCATGGCTAGTACTGGGCCAGGATGCTGGTCAGCGCGTCCTGGTTGGCGCGGGCCGAGAGCAGCTCGCCGTCGTTGGTCAGCAGGGCGAAAGCGTAGATGCGGCCGGACTGGCCCTGGGCGGTGCCGGCCAGGGCGGCGGTGCCCGTGAGCGTGCCGGTCTTGGCGCGCACGTAGCCCTTGCCGGCGCGGTCGCCGTAGCGCTCGTAGAGGGTGCCCTCCCCGCCGGCGACCGGCAGGTAGGTCAGCAGCGGGCGCAGGCTATCGTCCTCGGCAGCGCGCTCGACCAGGTGGGCCAGCAGCTGGGCGGACAGGCGGTTATCCGGCGACAGCCCGGAATTGTCCTCCAGGTGCGCCCCGCTCAGGTCGTAGCCGGCTTCGCGCAGGACCTCGAAGGTGGCCTCGACCGCGCCGGTGAAGCTGGCCGGCTTGCCCTGGTGGAGGGCGAGCTCGCGGGCGATCGCCTCGGCGGCGACGTTGTCGGAGTGCTTGACCATCTGCTCGGCGCGCAGCGACAGCGGCTCGGATTCGATGGTGGCGGCGACCTGCGCGCCTTCTGGGGCGCTGCCTTCGCCGGCCTCCGCCCCGAGGCGATCGGCCAGCTGCTGGGCGACGTCGTGGGCGGGCTGGTGGCTGCGCGGGACGTCGCCCTCGGTGGTACCCAGGCGCCCGCCGTAGAGCATGGACGGCTGCATGGGGGCGACGTAGCCTTCGTCCACGTTGGCCGAGTCCCAACCGGCGGCCTGCTCGGGGCCGGACCAGACGGAGTTGTCGATCAGCACGCGGGAGGCGCTGCCGATTTCCTCGGCCGCGCGGTCCAGCTGCTCGTGAGTGATCCACACGTCGCCGGCGGATTTAATGATGACGTCGTCGCCGGCGCGGACGATATCGGTGCGCAGCCGCTCGTTTTCATCCAGGGCCAGGGTGGCCGCCGCCGTGGTCAGCACCTTGGTAGTCGAGGCGGGCACGAGGGCTTTGCCCGCGTCCTTTTCCCACAGCACCGCGCCATCGGTGGTGTCGATGATTTGGGCGCCGTAATTGCCCAGGTCTTCCTTGTCCAGCGCCTCGATTTCGCCGACCAGCGCGGCCGCGTCAATATCCTCCGGGGTGGCCGGGGTGAGCGCGTCGTCGGGGGCGGAGACGGCAAACGCCTCGCCGTGGTCCAAGTCGCTGTAGGCCTGCTGCACCGTGATGCCTACCGCCGCAGTCGTGCCTACCGCGGCGGCGGTGACCACCGCAGCGAGGGTCCACCACACATGTTTTGCCTTCATCGCCTAATACCCTACCCCGGGCGCACGCTAGGATGTTCACTAGAATCAATACCGGCAATTTGCATTTCTTTCATGGAGGTACAACGTGAGCGTTGAAGTAACCATCGAGATCCCGAAGGGCTCCCGCAACAAGTACGAGGTGGACCACGAGACTGGGAAGATCTACCTGGATCGCTACCTGTTCACTCCGATGGCCTACCCGGCGGACTACGGCTTCATCGACCACACCCTGGGCGAGGACGGCGATCCGCTCGACGCTCTGGTCCTGCTGCCGGAGCCGGTCTTCCCGGGCGTCATCGTGGAAGCCCGCATCGTCGGCGTGTTCAAGATGACCGACGAGGCCGGCGGGGACGACAAGCTGCTGACCGTGGTCGATGACCCGCGCTGGGAGCGCTACCAGGACATCGACGACGTCGAGCAGCACATCAAGGACGAGATCGAGCACTTCTTCACCCGCTACAAGGACCTGGAGCCGAACAAGGAGGTCACCGGTTCCGGCTGGGGCAACAAGGAAGAGGCGGAGAAGATCCACGCCGCCGCTATCGAGCGCTACCAGGGTTAGTCCTTAAACTATGCGCAACGTTAACCCGACCGAGGTCCCCGCGGGCGCCCAGCTCATCGACGTGCGGGAGGACAGCGAGTGGGCCACCGAGCACGCCGCTGGCGCCACCCACATCCCGATGGGCGGCATCATCGACCGCGTGGGCGAGCTGGATAGCGATAAGACCGTCTACGTCATCTGCCATTCCGGTGGGCGCAGCCTGCAAGTGGCCGCCTACCTGGAGCAGAACTTTGGTCTCGACACGGCGAACGTCGTCGGCGGGACCGATAACTGGAAGGCCAGCGGTTGCGAAATGGCCTAAATAGTTGGCTGACGCCAATCATTTAGGTTTTCGACCTTAGGGGCGCTACTATGATGGAATGACCTCAATACCCACCGAATTGCTAGAATCCCCGTCCTTCCAGTTGGAGCGCCTCCGCCGCCGCACCCGCGACGGCGTGGAGGCCGCCTTGTCCACCAAGCAGACCACCCTGCGCGAGTACTGGGTGCTGACCTGCTTGGTGGATTCTTCTGCCACCTCCCAGTCCTCCCTGTCCGAGCTTTTGGCTATCGATGCCTCGGATATGGTCCGCCTGCTCGACTCGCTGGAAAAGCGCGGCTGGGCCAAGCGCGAGCGCGACCCGCAGGACCGCCGCCGCCAGATCGTGGCCTCCACCAAGAAGGGTGCGAAGGCCCAGAAGGAACTGGCCCAGCTGGTCGACTCCGCCGAGGAAGAGGCCTTGGACTCTTCCACCAACAAGCAGCTCAAGCACCTGCGCAAGCTGGCCAAGTCGATCATTGCCGCGGACGAGGAAGAAGCGTAAATGGTCCCGCAGCACTACCTAGCCAGTGCCCTAGCCCCGCGCCCGCGGACTCTCTGGGACGTGCTGTGCACCACCGCTGAACTCTTCCCGGAAGCAGCGGCCATCGACGACGGCGAGGTGATGACCTACGCCGAACTCATCGACAGCGCCCGCGCCTGGGCGGCCGAGCTGGCCTCCCAGGGCATCCGCCGCGGCGACCGCATTGGCATCCGCATGACCTCGGGCCACCGAGAGCTCTACCTGGCCATCGCGTCCACCCTGGCGGTGGGCGCGGCCTACGTGCCGGTGGACGCGGACGACCCGGACGAGCGCGCCGAGATGGTCTTCGGCGAGGCCGACATCGACGGCCTGTTCACCGACGCCGGCTTCCGCCCGTTGCGCCGGGGCGAGCCCGTCCCGCTGGAGGAGCCGCAGCCGGAGGATAACGCCTGGATCATCTTCACTTCCGGCTCGACCGGCAAGCCCAAGGGCGTGGCGGTAAGCAACCGCTCTGCGGCGGCCTTCGTTGATGCGGAAGCCGCGCTCTTTTTGATCGACAACCCGCTCGGCCCGGACGACCGCGTGCTGGCGGGCCTGTCCGTGGCCTTCGACGCCTCCTGCGAGGAGATGTGGCTGGCCTGGGGCCACGGCGCCTGCCTGGTGCCGGCTCCGCGCTCGCTGGTGCGCTCCGGTATGGATCTGGGCCCCTGGCTCATCCGCCGCGACATCACCGTCGTCTCCACCGTCCCGACCCTGGCCGGCCTCTGGCCGGCAGAAGCGCTGGACCACGTGCGCCTGCTCATCGTGGGCGGCGAGGCCTGCTCGCAGGAGCTGGTCGAGCGCTTGGCGACCGCGGACCGCGAGATGTGGAATACCTACGGGCCCACCGAGGCCACCGTGGTTGCCTGCGCCGCGCAGCTTCGGCCCAGCGAGTCCGTCTCCATCGGCCTGCCGCTCAACGGCTGGGACCTGGCCGTCATCGACGGCTCCGGTAACCCGGTGGCTTACGGCGAGGTCGGCGAGCTGGTCATCGGCGGCGTGGGCCTGGCGACCTACCTGGATCCGGTCAAGGACGCGGAGAAATACGCGCCGCTGGATTCCCTGGGTTGGCAGCGCGCCTACCGCACCGGCGACCACGTGCGGCTGGAGGAAGACGGCCTCTACTTCGTGGGCCGCGTGGACGACCAGGTCAAGATCGGCGGCCGCCGCATCGAGCTCGGCGAGGTCGAGGCGAACGTCGCCGCCCTGGACAACGTCTACAACTCCGCCGTCGCCGTGCAGAAGACCCCCGGCGGCGAGTCCGTGCTGGTGGGCTACGTGAGCCTGGAAGATCCGGACCGCGGCTTCGACGAGCGCCAGGCGCACGAGCGACTAGCCGAGACCATGCCGGCGGCCCTGGTCCCGCGCATCTGCGTGATGGACAAGCTGCCGGTGCGCACCTCCGGCAAGGTGGACAAGAAGGCCCTGCCCTGGCCGCTGCCCGGCGTGGGCGTGGACAGCGCGGGCCTGACCGCCACCGAGGCCTGGCTGGCCCAGCTGTGGGTCGACGTGCTGGGGGTGTCCGTCGATAACGAGAACGCGGACTTTTTCTCCCTGGGCGGGACCTCCCTGGCGGCCGCGACCTTGGTCGGCCGGATCCGCGAGCGCTACCCCACCGTGGCCGTGCGTGATCTCTACGATCACCCGCGGCTGGGTTCGCTGGCCGAGCACCTCGCCGGCGCCGAGCCGCGCCCGGAAACCCACGAGCCGCGCTCGGTGGCCCCGGTGGGTACTGCGACCCGCGTGGCCCAGACCCTGACCAACGTCGTCGCCATGACGCTGTCCGGCATGACCTGGCTCGCCTGGCTCCTGCTGGGCTCGAACCTGGCAGCGGCGGCCGGCGTCGATTTCGCCGTGCACACCAACTGGTGGCTGGTGGCCGTCCTGCTGGTCGTCTTCGCGACCCCGTTGGGGCGCATCCCCATCGGCGCTTTGGGCGCCCGCGCGCTCACGGCCGGGATTTCCCCCGGCGACTACCCGCGCGGCGGTTCGGTGCACCTGCGTATCTGGGCCGCCGAGCGCTGGGCGGACGCCTCGGGCTCCCGCGGTATCGCGGGCGCGACCTGGGTCAACAACTACGCCCGCCTGCTGGGAGTGAAAATCGGCAAATCCGTGGACCTGCACACCCTGCCGCCCGTGACCGGGCTGCTGACGGTGGGCAAGCACGCGGCCATCGAGCCGGGCGTGGACCTGTCCGGCTACTGGGTGGACGGGGACATCATCCACGTCGGTGCCATCGACATCAAGGAGGGCGCTCGCATCGGCGCGCGCTCGACCCTGCTGCCCGGCGCGGTCATCGGCGCTTACGCCCACGTGGAGACCGGCTCCACCGTGACCGGGGCCAAGAAGGTCAAGGCGGAGCAGCGCTGGTCCGGATCCCCGGCGCGCAAGGTCGGCCGCTCCAAGCACCGCTTCCCCGATCACCCGCCGGCCCGGCGCTCCGCCTGGGTGCCGATCTACGGGCTGACCTCGGTGGTGCTGTCACTGCTGCCGATTTGCGCCCTGGCCGCCGGCGCCGCACTGGTGGTCTGGCTGGTAAACGGCCCCGGCAACCCCGCGGTCGGCGCCATGCTTTTCGCCCCGCTAGGCGGGCTGGCGGCCTTCGCGGTCTACCTGGCGCTGACCTGGGCGGGCGTGCGGCTGTTCTCGCTGGGTCTCAAGCCCGGCACGAACCCGGTGCGCTCCGCGGCCGGCTGGCGCACGTGGACCATCACCCGCCTGATGGACGACGCCCGCACCCACCTCTTCCCGCTTTATGCGGGCCAGCTGACCCCGGCCTGGCTGCGTAGCCTGGGCGCTCAGATCGGTTCCGACGTAGAAGTCTCCACCGCCGTGATGGTGCCCAAGTTCGCGGAGGTCAAGGACGGTGCCTTCCTGGCCGACGACACCCTGCTGGGCGGCTACGAGCTCGGCGGCGGCTGGATGCTCACCGGCGTGTCCAAGGTGGGCAAGCGCTCCTTCCTGGGCAACTCCGGCGTGACCGGCCCGGGCCGCAAGCTGTCCAAGAACTCCTTGGTGGCCGTGCTCTCCTCGACGCCGAAGAAGTCCAAGGCCGGCGCCAACTGGTGGGGCTCCCCGCCGGAGCGCATGCGGCGGGTGGAGGCCCACGTGGAAGGCAGCAGCGGCGAGTCCCGCACCTACCGCCCGGGCACGGGCGTGAAGGTCGCCCGCGGGCTGGTGGAGACCCTCCGCCTGCTCGCCCCGATGGCCTCGGCCATGCTTGCCGCCGGCGTCCTGGCCACCCTGCTGTGGCTGCTCAAGACGGCCAACCTGGGCGTGGCGATCGCGCTGTGCGGCCTCGTCCTCATAGCGGCCGGCGCCGTCGCGGTGGCGATCGCCTGGGTGGCGAAGTGGGTCTGCGTGGGCAAACACCGCGCCGCGGATCACCCGCTGTGGTCGGCGTTCGTCTGGCTCAACGAGCTCCAGGACACCTTCGTCGAGGTCGTCGCCGCGCCGTGGTTTTTCAACCACACCACCGGCGCGGGCGAAATCAACCTGGCGCTGCGTTCGCTGGGCGTCAAGATCGGCCGCGGCGCCTGGATTGAGACCTACTGGTTCCCGGAGACGGACCTGTGCGTGGTCGGCCGCGGCGCGTCCGTGGGACCAGGCACGGTGGTCCAGACCCACCTTTTCCAGGACCGCGTGATGAGCCTGGATACCGTTACCGTCTCCGACGGGGCCACCCTGGCCGCCCACTCGGTGGCCCTTCCGGCCGCCACCATCGGCGCCGGCGCGACCGTCGCGCCCGGCTCCCTGGTCATGCGCGGCGATGCCGTGCCGAGCGACTCGGCCTGGCAGGGCAACCCAATCGAGCCGGTCGCCTAGCGCGGGAAGTCCTGGAATTTCAGCATCTTCTCGGCCTTGAAATCCCAGGCTTCCACGCGCACCCGGTCCGGGTAGACCTTCACCCGCAGGCCGGACGATGCCTCCTCCTTGTCCTTCACGATTTCCTCGTCGTGGTCGCCGTCGGGCAGGTATTCGTTGAGGATCGCCCCGGTGTTGACCACCGGGAAGGCGGCGTCTTTGTAACGGTAGGTGCCCCACCAATTGTTCTGGCGCAGCGAGGAGTGCGAGTGGCTGGTAAAGGCCACGATATTCGGGTGCCGGGCGAGCACCTCGCTGAGCGCCTCCAGATCCTCGAAGTCGTTTTGGTACCACGCCGAGTGCGACATCGACACCGTCTGCGGCAGCAGCGGGTGGGTAAACACCAGCGGGGTCACTCCCCGGCCTTCCCAGTAGGCCAGGCGGGACTCCAGCCAGTCCAGCTGTTCCTCCGAAAGACGCTGGAAGGGCTCCTTGCCGCCGCGGTCGATATCGGAGTAGTACTCCGTGTTGATAGAAATCAGCGGCACCCCGCCGGCCGTGACCTCCGCCCAGGGCTTGTCCTGCCCGGAATGCTCCAGGAAGCGCTGGAGATAAGTCTCGGAACCTTCCGGCCCGTACATCTCGTGGTTGCCGATGGTCCACAGTTCCGTGCCGGAATCATGCGGCTGCGCCCGGTGCGCGGCGAGGAAGTCGTCCCACTGCGCCTTCGAGCCGTCATCGACCAGGTCCCCGTTGATCACCAGCGCGTCCGCCTTGTCCTCCATGCCGTTGAGCTGGCGCACCGCGTCCTGGTAGTCCTCCGGGTCACCCTGCACGTCGGAGAGCACATCCACGACCGCCTGCGGCGTGCCCACCTCACCAAGCGGGCGCGTGACTTCCACGTTGTCCAGCGCCCACCACCAGTCATCGTTGCCGTTGCGGTAGACGAATTCCACCCGCATGGTCTGGGCCCCCGCCGGCACGTCGAGCTCCAGGCTCTCGTGCTTGGAGAAGACGTCCTCGGAAAAGACCGCGACCTCGCGCGCCTCGCCGCCGTCAAAGGCCACGCGCACCGTCGCCGACTGCTCCGGGGAGCCCTGCCGGTAGTGGTGGTCGAATTCCAGGTTGACGGTCTCTCCGTCCACCGGGATCTCCGGGCTGCGCAGCGCCGTGGTCATGGAATCAGTCTCGTTGAGGCGCTGCTGCTTGTTATCCACGATGGCCACGTTGCCGTGCGCCTGCGTGAACCAGTGCCGCATGTCCGTGCCGGCCGCCCAGGTCCAATCGCGGATGGTGGACAGCGCCCACCCGTTCCAGCGCGCCTCCCCGGAGCTGACCCCGGACGTAGACACCGACCAGCCCTCCGGCACGTTGTGCGTGAACTTCGCGGGATTAGGAACCGCGTCAAAGCCCTCCGACCACAGGACCCGGTCGCCGGAGTCAGCATCAGAGTCAGAAACAGAAGAAGAACTAGACGACGAGCTCAACGAAGAACCCGACGATAACGAGGATAAAGAGGATAGAGATGAAGTAGAAGACAAAGACGACTGTGCGTGCGCGACCGGAACAGAAAGGGCCGCGGTGCACAGTAGGCTTACGAAAAAACGGGAAGAGTTATTCACCCCAATAACTCTTCCCTACCCCCATCACCGCAGGGTAACGACGAGATTAACCCTTAGGAAACTTCTGTTAGTCACCGATCTGGTCGCGGCCGCGCTTGACGATGTTCTCGTCCACCTCGCCGACGACGGAGTGGTCCTTGTTCGTGTACTCGAACTTGGACAGCACGTAGCGCATGGCGTTGATGCGGGCGCGCTTCTTGTCATTCGACTTGATGGTGATCCACGGGGACTCGTCCGTATCCGTGTAGCGGAACTGCTCTTCCTTGGCGCGGGTGTAGTCATCCCACTTATCCAGGGAGGCCAGGTCCATCGGCGAGAGCTTCCACTGGCGCACCGGGTCGATCTGGCGGATGGCGAAGCGGGTGCGCTGCTCCTTCCGGGTCACGGAGAACCACAGCTTGGTCAGGGAGATGCCGGAGCCCAGGATCATGTTTTCCAGCATGGGCACCTCGCGGAGGAACTCCGCGTGCTGCGACTCGGTACAAAAGCCCATGACGCGCTCGACGCCGGAGCGGTTGTACCAGGAACGGTCGAAGAAGACGATTTCCCCGCCGGCCGGGAAGTGCTGGATATAGCGCTGGAAGTACCAGGAGGTCGACTCCCGCGGGGACGGCTTCTCCAAAGCCACCGTGCGCGCACCACGCGGGTTGAGGTGCTCGTTGAAGCGCTTAATGGTGCCGCCCTTGCCCGCGGCGTCGCGGCCCTCGAAGAGGATAATGTGGCGCTGGCCCGTCTCCTTGGTCCAGTTCTGCCACTTCAGCAGCTCGATCTGGAGCGCGCGCTTGGTGGACTCGTATTCGTCGCGGGTCATGCGCTCGTCATAAGGGTAGTTTTCCCGCCAGGTCTGGACCGGCGAGCCATCCGGCATGATCAGCGCCGGGTCGTCCTCGTCAGAGTCGTCGACGACGTAGCCGTCGGTCTGCGCCAAATCAATCTCGGGAAGTTCGTCGTCTTTGTGTTCAGCCATGTATTAAGTGTAACCTGCCTACCCCATTCTGGCGCGCCGATCTAGACATCTACTTTGCACAAAAGATCAAAAAAGACCCCGTCCGAAGACGGGGTCTCATGCCGACTGCGTCAAGCATTCAGAGCGAAGCTCTTAGGCGAACATGCCGACGAGCTTGGACAGGCCCTTGGCGAAGTCGACCAGCGGCTCCATCCACTCGGTGACGCGGAACAGGTCGGCAGCGAAAGCGGAAGAGCCCTCAGCGAAAGTCTGGAAACCCTCGTTCTCGAAAGTGTGCTCCATGATTTTTTCTCCTTAGTGAGTCGAAACAGATTGTGGGTGGGCATTCAGCCCGTGGTTAGTGGCCGTCTGTGCCACTAACCGATGGAATTACTTAGGCAGCAGCCTCGGCAGCCTTCTCGTTAGCGTCGATCAGGGCGTCGGTCTTCGGGAAGAAGTCAGAGCTGCCCAGGTTCTCGCGGCCCAGGAAGTTGACCAGGCGGGCCAGGCCGTCGAAGATTCCTTCAACGTTGCCGAACAGCTTGCCCCAGCCTTCCCAGGTGTCAACGAAGTTGTCGATGTGAGTCTGGATGAGAGAGAGATCCATATTGAACTCCTAATCTAGTTCCGACTTACGCCGGAGAGGGTTTGCGGTTTTGCAGACACCCTACGGGCGTCACACGAAGTAATTTTGCCACAATATTTTCGGACGTCAACCGGAGCGTGTCTTCATAATTTATTCAACACCAAAAACTCACGTCACACTCGACACTCGATACACAGGCGGTTCAGGTGTGTCACCCCCGCTTTTCCTGCGGTTTTGCCGCAAAATTCCGGATATTTTGTTATTTAGACTTAGCCACGTAACGGACATTTGTTTCGTCGCGATAAACTCGACCGACTTTCAAAGGTGCTAGTGTCAGAATCCCTTAGGTTTCTACCCCAATTTGGGGGCGGGTTCGGGCTCTCGCTTCGAGCTTTTCTGCAGGCTACACCTTAAGTCTGAACAACTCTTAAACGGGCGCTGCGAAGCCCTTAGATGCGCGGAAGGCCGCCTCCCTCATAGGGAGGCGGCCTTAGCGGTTTAGGGTTGCTGGTCGGCTTAGAAGCCGCCCATGCCACCCATGGCATCGGCAGCAGCAGCTGCGTCGCCAGCACCGGCCGGCTGCGGCTTGTCAGCCACGACGGCCTCGGTGGTCAGGAACAGGGCGGCAATGGAGGCCGCGTTCTGCAGGGCGGAACGGGTGACCTTCACCGGGTCGTTGATGCCCTTCTCCATCAGGTTGACGTACTCGCCGGTGGAGGCGTCCAGGCCCTCACCAGCCGGCAGGGAAGCAACCTTGTCGGCCACCACACCCGGCTCCAGGCCGGCGTTGTGGGCGATCTGCTTCAGCGGAGCGGACAGGGCCTCGCGGACGATCTTGACGCCGGTGGCCTCGTCGCCGGTCAGGTCGGACAGGCTGTCCAGGGCGGAAGCGGCCTGCAGCAGGGCCACGCCGCCGCCGGCGACGATGCCCTCCTCGACGGCTGCCTTAGCGTTGCGGACAGCGTCCTCGATGCGGTGCTTGCGCTCCTTGAGCTCGACCTCGGTGGCCGCACCGACCTTCAGGACGGCCACGCCGCCGGACAGCTTGGCCAGGCGCTCCTGCAGCTTCTCGCGGTCGTAGTCGGAGTCGGAGTTCTCGATCTCGGCACGGATCTGCTTGATGCGGCCGTCGATCTGCTCCTGGGCGCCGGCGCCCTGCACGATGGTGGTGTCGTCCTTGGTGACAACCACCTTGCGGGCCTGGCCCAGCAGCGGCAGGTCGGCGGTCTCCAGGGACAGGCCGACCTCTTCAGAGATGACCTGGCCGCCGGTCAGGATAGCCATGTCCTGCAGGGTGGCCTTGCGGCGGTCGCCGAAGCCCGGGGCCTTGACGGCGACGGACTTGAAGGTCCCGCGAATCTTGTTGACCACCAGGGTGGACAGGGCCTCACCCTCGACGTCCTCAGCGATGATCAGCAGCGGCTTGCCGGACTGCATGACCTTCTCCAGCAGCGGGACCAGGTCCTTAATGTTGGAGATCTTGGAGGAGACCAGCAGGATGTACGGATCCTCCAGGACGGCCTCCTGGCGCTCCATGTCGGTGGCGAAGTAGCCGGAGATGTAGCCCTTGTCGAAGCGCATACCTTCGGTGACCTCCAGGTCCACGCCGAAGGTGTTGGACTCTTCCACGGTAATGACGGAGTCCTTGTTCACCTGGCCGTTGCCCACGGTGTACATGGCCTCGGCGATCTTCTCGCCGATAGCCGGGTCTGCAGCGGAGATGCCAGCGGTGGTAGCGATCTGCTCCTGGGTCTCGACCTCCTTGGCCGAGGACAGCAGGGAGTCGACGACGGCCTTGGTGGCGGACTCAATGCCGCGCTTGATGCCCATCGGGTTGGAGCCAGCAGCGACGTTGCGCAGGCCCTCGCGAACCAGGGCCTGAGCCAGGACGGTAGCGGTGGTGGTGCCGTCGCCGGCCACATCGTCAGTCTTCTTCGCTACTTCCTTGACCAGCTCGGCACCGATCTTTTCGTAAGCATCTTCGAGCTCAATCTCGCGTGCGATGGAAACGCCATCGTTGGTAATGGTCGGAGCGCCCCAGGATTTCTCCAACACAACGTTGCGGCCCTTCGGGCCCAGGGTGACCTTGACGGCGTCGGCCAGGGTATTCAGGCCGCTTTCCAGGCCGCGGCGGGCCTCTTCATCGAAGGCGATAATCTTTGCCATGGTGTTTGTGCTCCTCGTTTATTAGATAGGACGACACTCACGTCAGTGCTTGCATGGACGCCCGCGACGGCATGATTGGCGAGTGTTAGACCAACCTCAACCATGCAAACCAAGATTTCTAGCACTCGCCTTCTGCAAGTGCTAAAGACCATTCTGGCACTCGGGACCCCCGAGTGCAAGGACGCCACCTACCACGAGCTGCCCGAGCTCAGGCTGCTCGAGTTTGAGCGGCTCGAGCCTTCATCCGGTTTCGCCTCGTCTACCGTGCTGAGGTAGTCCGGCAGAGCCTTCGGCGCATCCAGGGGTTGCTTAGCCGGGGCCATGTCCAGGCCCAAGTCCTTGGCGAAGATGACGCGGGTGGATTCGTAGACCTCCGGGGCGTCCAGGTTCAGCTCGAAGACCCGCGCGCCGCGCAGGGTGTGCATGGCCAGCGTGCCGTCCCGCAGGCCGTAGGGGCCGAAGCCGGTGCCCGGCGCGTAGCCGAGCTCCACGCCGAAGTAGTTGCCCTTATACGTATTGATGTGGTCGTGGCCGCAGTAGATGCCCTTGACGTCCCCGCGGTTGGCCACCGCGGCGTAGATGCCGGAGTTGAACGCGCCCTTGTAGACGTCCTCGTTCTTCTCCCCGACAATCTGGTGGCGCTGCTTGGCCTTCCCATGGTCGATCAGGGAATTCTTGTCCGGGCCGCCGAACCACATATCGCGGTGCTCGTAGGTGGGGATGTGGAAATACATCAAACCGGGGACCACGGCGCCCGCCTGGGCCTCCAGCTTCCGGGAGTTGTCCTCGTACCAACGGATCTGGGCCGGGCGGAGATAGTCGTAGCCCGGCAGATCCTCCACCGACTGGCCGGCGACTTCCTCCCCCAGGTACGCGCCCGAGTCCAGCAGCCAGAGCGCAAACGCCGGTATCTCCCCGTCCAGGATGGGAATCAGCGTATTCGAAACACCGTAGCCCTCCCCCGTGGCCGGCGCGTTGTGGTTATGGCGGTACTGCCTGACAAAGCGGGTCATCTCCGGCTTCCGCACGGTCACCGCCGCGGCTTCCTCGGCTGGGTCCTCGTCATGGTTGCCGAAGGTCACCGCCCACGCGATGCCGCGCTCTTCCATGGGCAAGACCACGTTGTTGATGGCCTGGTAGACCTGCTCGTTAGTGGTCGGCCCGGCCGCGATGACGTCACCGTTGATCAGGGCGAAATCGGGTTTCTCGGAAACCAGGACCTTCTCCATGAACTCGATGGTCCGGCGGTCGGTGAGGTGGTCGTCCTGCGTGTCGTTGAACTGGATGACCTTAAAGCGGCGCTCGGCGTTGAAGCGCAGGGCATGCGGCGCTGGGGCCGCGACGGCGGCCGGCTGGTGGGCCGCGGCGGCGGCCATCCCCAGCGCGCCGGTGGCGGCAAAAAGTGTACGGCGGTTAAAAGGGCTCACGGGTTTTTCTCCTCTTATATACGAATGCAAAAGCAGAGCCTACGCAGTGGAGATAACCCGTGAGTTAATACTGCGTAAACTCTGCTTATAATTCCGCCAGCGTGCCTTTAGGCCTCCTGCGACTTCTTCGCGGTGTAGCGGTAGACAAAGGCGAGCACGACCACGAAGAGGATGGCGCCGACCCAGTTGGCGGCGGGGCCGCCGTCGAAGATCTCCAGCGGGCTGTCGCCGCCGGAGGCGGCGATGATGGCCGCGTTGACCACGCCGAACAGGGACTCACCGACGATGAGGCCGGTGGCGGCCAGGGTGCCCAGCCGCTTCTTGGCCTCCGCGCCGTTTTGCTTGGCGGCCCAGCGGTTGTAGAAATAGCCCAGCAGCGCGCCGATCGGGATGGTTACCGAGAGCGTGGCCGGCAGGTACATACCCATGCCGGCGGCCAGCGGCGACAGGGACTTGTTCGCGGTGGTGCGCTGCAGGGTCTCGTCGATAGCGATCAGGATGGCGCCGATGCCGGCCCCTAGGAAGATGAGGTTCCAGTCCAGGGAGCTGTCGAAAATTCCGGAGGCGACCGAGGACATCAGGGCGGCCTGCGGGGCGGCCAGCGCGTCTTCGCCGGCGCCTTCCATGCCCTGGAAGCCGAAGCCGGTCAGCATGACCTGCAGGATGGGCGGGATGACCAGCGAACCGAAGACGACACCGATGACCAGCGCGACCTGCTGCTTCCACGGGGTGGCGCCGACCAGCTGGCCGGTCTTCAGATCCTGCAGGTTATCGTTGGAAATCGTGGCGATGCCGAAGACGATCGCGGCGGTAAACAGGGTATACGCCACCAGGGAGAGCGGATCCGCGCTGGTGCCCCGGGTCACGGCGGCGATGATCAGGGAGGCCGCCAGCACCGCGATGATGCCGATGGACGAGATGGGCGAGTTCGACGCGCCGATGAGGCCGGCCATGTAACCGCAGACCGAGGCGATGATCAGGCCGGCCAGCAGCGTAAAGAGAACGGAGACGGTGATCAGCACGCCCATGTGCTCGTGGATGTCGGTGCCCTGCACGAAGTCCCACAGCAGCAGGCCGATGGGCAGCATCAGCACCACGATGGTGGTGGCCACGTATGGGAAGGGGATATCGCGCTCGGTGACGTCGACTGCCTGGCCCGCCTTGCGCAGGCGGGAGGAGGCGAGGCTTTCGCCGATGCCCTTGACGATGGGCCCGATGATCTTCAGCAGCGTCCAGATGGCGGCGATCGCCATCGCGCCGACGCCGATGAAGCGGATCTCGTCCGAGAAGACGGTGTCCACCACGTCCGGCAGGCTGGCCACGGCCGCAACGTCCCCGGTCTTCCAGGGCAGCAGGATGAAATAGGAGATGCCGACGCCGACCAGCATGGCGATACCCACGGGCAAGCCCACTAGGTGGCCGACGCCGATAAGCGCCGGCGAGAGGCTCATGCCCAGGGTGGTCGCGCCCGCTCCCAGCTTGAAATAGCTACCCAGCGAGGAGGCGGCGGCCTTCATTGCCGCCAGCAGGCTCATCCCCGCGGAGACGAGGCCGCCGACCAGGATGACGCGCAGGCCGCGGGCGTTTTCGGCATGGTTGCCGTTGTCGTCGCCGACCTTGAGCACCTCAGCCGCGGCGACGCCCTCCGGGTACGGCAGGTCGGACCCGGTGACCAGGGCGCGGCGCAGCGGGATCGAGTACATGACGCCCAGGATGCCGCCGATGGCGCAGACCGCGGCGGTCTCCAGGAAGGAAAAACCAGTCCAGTAGCCGACCATGACCAGGCCGGGCAGCACGAAGATGATGGCCGACAGGGTGCCGGCCGCCGAGGCGATGGTCTGGACGATGTTGTTTTCTTTAATGTTGTGCCCGGCGAATTTGCGCAGGATAGCCATGGAAATCACGGCGGCCGGGATGGAGGTGGCAAACGTCAGCCCCACCTTCAGGCCGAGGTAAACGTTGGCGGCAGTAAAGACTAGGGTGATCAGCCCGCCGATGATGATGCCGCGGAGGGTAAGCTCGCGCAGGCTCGCCTGTGAACCGGCGGCGGTTTCCGTTGTCGCCATGCCAGGTCCTTTCTAGCTAGTATGGAGGTTTTTCGCCCGCGCCCGTGGGTTCTGCGGTTAGAAGCTGACAGGGTCAGTTCCTTAAGCAGGCAGTTTCCCGGTTGCGAGATAACGAAATTCTAGTACTTGACAGGTCGATTCCCTAAACGAGCCTCCCAGTAGGCGGGACGGGTAGTTTAGAGGGCATGACCGAAAACATTTCCGCACAGCAAGCATTCGAATTCGTCACCGGCGACCGCGAGCAGATCTTTAAGCAGCTTTCCGAGCTGGTCGGCTTCAACTCCGTCCACGGGGATCCGGAGCTTAAAGACCAGACCGAGAAGGCCGCCGCGTGGGCTGCCAACGCCCTGCGCGAGCTGGGCGCCGAGGTGGAAGAGATTTCCGCGGTGGACGGCTCCACCGCCGTGGTCGGCACCCGCGCCGGCAAGGAGGGCGCGCCGACGGTGCTGCTCTACTCCCACTCCGACGTCGTGCCGGCCGGCGACCCCGCCGGCTGGGATTCCGATCCCTTCACCCTGACCGAGCGCGACGGCCGCTGGTACGGCCGCGGCGCCGCCGACTGCAAGGGCAACGTCGCCATGCACCTGGCGGCCCTGCGCGCCGTCGAGGCCCTGGGCGGGACCGACCTGAACCTGAAGTTCCTCATCGAGGGCTCCGAGGAGCAGGGCGGCGAGGGCCTGTCCCACCTCATCGAGACCCGCCCGGAGCTTTTTGCCGCCGACGCGATCATGATCGCCGACGCCGGCAACGTGAAGGTCGGCCAGCCGACGCTGACGACTTCCCTGCGCGGCGGCGGCCAGATCGTGGTCCGCGTGGACACGCTGTCCTCCCCGGTGCACTCCGGCCAGTTCGGCGGCGCCGCCCCAGACGCGGTCAAGGCCCTGATGCGCGCCATCGACTCGCTCAGCGACGAGCAGGGCCGCCTGGTCATCGACGGCGTCGACACCCGCGCCAAGTGGGAGGGCCGGGAGTACTCCCGCGAGGACTACCGCGCGGACGCGCAGCTGCTGGACGGCGTGGACATCCTGGGTGACGAGACCGACGCCGTGGCCGACTTCCTCTGGGCCCGCCCGGCCGTGAGCGTGACCGGCTTTACCTCCACCCCGGTCGCCGAGGCCGTCAACGCCGTGCCGGCGACCGCGCAGGCCAACCTGAACGTGCGCGTGCCGGCCGATATGGACCCGCGCGAGGTCATCGACGGCATCGTCAGCCACCTTAAGGCCCACACCCCGTGGGGCGCGCATATCAGCTGCGAGGTCCCGGAGGTCAACCGCGGGTTTACCACCGATCCGACCAAGCCAGCCCTGGCCACCCTGGGCGAGTGCCTGGGGGCCGCCTACGGCGCGGAAGTCGCGCAGGTCGGCATGGGCGGTTCCATCCCGCTGACCGTGGAGCTGCAGGAGGCCCACCCGAACGCGGAGATCGCGCTGTACGGCGTCGAGGATCCGCAGGCGGCCATCCACTCCGCTAACGAGTCCGTGGACCCGACGGAGATTGAGCGCATCGCCACCGCCGAGGCGCTGTTCCTGCTGCGCTACGGCAAATAAACCCCCGCTGGCACCGCCAACTGACCCCATATAATACTGAGTGGAAAAATTTAGGTTTAAAATCCAGCACTTTAACGGTAAAGTGGGGAAACGTTGGCCGCGCCATTCATGACGCCGCCTCAACGCTGGACGCTCCCGCCTGGTGGTGTCGCTTGTGTTTCTCAGTGAAAATCAGATCGGTTCCGCCGCCATCCTCAAGCGCGGCGAATGAGTGCAGACTGCCGCTGGGGCAGCACCGTTGTGCGTCGACATGGACCCTTTACTCGCGGCACCCTGTCCTATCCGCGACTTACACGTAGGGAGCACTCGTCTCACCGTGCTGATTCTGCTTTGCGCACTGCTAATCGCCTCGATCAGTGCGCCTATCCTCATTCACTATCTGGGTAGACCCGCGTTCGGTTTGCTCGCCCTAGTCCCCGGCGCCGGCTTCGTGTGGGTACTCAGCCTCTTTGCTAACGGGACGTTTAGAAACGGCGGTTCCGTCGACGTCACCGTCGAATGGATGCCCGCCGCGCACCTAGCCTTCGACTTACGCTTGGACTCCCTAGCCGGGCTGTTCAGCCTGATCGTGCTGGGCGTGGGGGCGCTGGTCCTGGTCTACTGCTGGGGTTATTTCGACCAAACGCCGCGCCGCCTCTCGATGTTCGGCGCGCAGATGGTCGCCTTCGCCACCGCCATGTTCGGCCTGGTGGCCTCCGACTCCATGCTGCTGATGTACGTCTTCTGGGAGATCACCTCCCTGCTGTCGTTCCTGCTGGTCTCCTACTACGGCGAGCGCGCTTCCTCCCGCCGCGCCGCCCAGCAGGCACTCATGGTCACCGTGCTGGGCGGGCTGGCCATGCTGGTCGGCATCATCCTCTTCGGCCGGCAGACCGGCATCTGGCACTTCTCGGAGATCTCCGGGTTCGAGCAGATCGAGCTGACCCCGTACATCACCGCCGCCATCGTGCTGATGCTCTTCGGCGCGCTGACCAAGTCCGCCATCGCCCCGGCGCACTTCTGGCTGCCGGGGGCTATGGCCGCGCCGACGCCGGTGTCGGCCTACCTGCACTCCGCGGCCATGGTCAAGGCCGGCATCTACCTGGTCGCCCGCCTAGCCCCGGACCTGCAGGTGGTAGACACCTGGCACCTGGTCATCATCCCGCTGGGCGTTATCACCATGCTGCTGGGCGGCTGGATGGCGCTCAAGCAGAAAGACCTCAAGCTCATCCTGGCCTACGGCACGGTCTCCCAGCTGGGCTTTATCACCGCCGTGGTGGCCATCGGCTCCCGGGAGGCCATGCTGGCTGGCCTGGCGCTGACCTTCGCCCACTCGCTGTTTAAGGCCCCGCTGTTCATGGTGGTCGGCGCCATCGACCACACTGCCGGCACGCGCGACATCAACGAGCTGTCCGGCCTGGGCCGCCGCCACCCGGTGGTCTACGGCCTGGCGATTGTCTCCGCGCTGTCCATGGCCGGCATCCCGCCGCTTTTGGGGTTCGTGACCAAGGAGGCGGTCATCGAGTCCGTCATGCACGAGCAGCTGCTGGTCGGCATGCCGCGCAACATGCTGCTGGTCGGCGTGGTCTTAGGCTCCATCCTGACCATGGCCTACGCGCTGCGTTTTCTGTGGGGAGCCTTCGCCACCAAGCCGGCCAGCCACCCGACCGGCGGCGGCATCTCCGAGGCGGTGGAGAACATGCACGCCATCGGGCCGATGCTCTGGTTCCCGCCGGCCGCGCTGACCGCCTGCACGGTGGCCTTCGGTATCTTCCCGCGCCCGCTGTCGGATCTCATCAACCAGCACCTGGACAACGTCTACGGCGCGGACCCGGAGGCGACCTACCTGGCGCTGTGGCACGGCTTCAACGTGCCGCTGGCCATCTCCGCGCTGATTATCGTCTGCGGTGTTGCCATGCACTGGCAGCGCGGCGTGGTCGCCAAGGCCCAGCTGGAGCACCCGGCCCTGGGCTCGGCCGACGTGGCTTACGATGCCACGATCGACGGCATCCGCAACCTGTCGCTGCGCACCACCGCCTTTACCCACCGCGGCTCGCTGCAGATGAACCTGACCATCATCTTCGCCTGCCTCATGCTGCTGCCGGCAGCCGCGATCGTCTCCGGCGGGCTCAACGACGTGCGCATGATCGTGGCGGAAAGCCCCTGGCAGGCCATCGCCGCCATCATCATGATCATCGCGGCCATCGCGGCGACCGTCACGCATAACCGCCTGTCGGCCGTGCTGATCGTCGGCGTGTCCGGCTACGGGCTCTCCGCCGTCTTCGCCCTGCAGGGTGCGCCGGACCTGGGCCTGACCCAGCTGCTGGTCGAGACCCTCATCGTGGTGCTTTTCATGCTGGTGCTGCGCAAGATGCCGGCCAACGTCGAGTGGCGCCAGGGACCCCAGCTCAACCGGCTGCGGGCCTGGCTGTCCGTGGGCGTGGGCCTGACCGTGACCATCGTGGCCATGTTCGCCATCAACTCCCGCACCGCGGATCCCATCTCGGAGCCCATGCCGGAGCTGGCCAAGGAGATCGGCCACGGCGCGAACGCCGTCAACGTCCTCCTGGTCGACATGCGCGCCTGGGACACCATGGGCGAAATCACCGTGCTGGTCATCGCCGCCATCGGCGTGGCCTCCCTGATTTTCCGCACCCAGTCCTTCGAGCGCGACTCCCGCCGCCCGACGCTGCGGGTGACCGGCCGGCGCTGGCTGGCCGCGGAGGTCGAGACGGAGCAGGCGCTGAACCGCTCGCTCATGATCGATGTCTCCACCCGCATCCTCTTCCCGCTGATGATGGCGCTGAGCTTCTACTTCTTCTTCGCCGGGCACAACGCCCCGGGCGGCGGGTTTGCCGGCGGCCTGGTGGCCGCGCTGGCGCTCACGCTGCGCTACCTGGCCGGCGGCCGCGAGGAACTGGAGGAGGCCCTCCCGGTCGATCCGGGCCGACTCATGGCCACGGGCCTGTTCGCCTCCCTGGCCGCGGCCATCGTGCCGATGTTCTTCGGCCGCCCGCCGCTGGCCTCGGCCTACGGCTCGCTGGACATCCCGCTCATCGGCAGCGTGTCCTTCCCCTCGGCGCTGGTCTTCGACGTGGGCGTCTACCTGATCGTCATCGGGCTTATCCTGTTCATCCTCTTCTCCCTTGGCGGCAAGCTCGACGAGGAGGAAGAGGTCCGTAAGCAGCGCGCCCGCGACCGGGCCCGCTCGCTGGCCCGCCGCCAGCGCCAGCGCGAAAACGCGAAGAACAAGAAGGCCGCGGCCGCCCGCAGCCAACCGGCCAAGGCGGCGGCGCGCCACCAGTCCACCGCCAACGACATCACCAACCGATCCACCGGAAAGGAGAAATAAATGGAAGCGAACCTGTTCTTGCTGCTCGCCACAGGCGTGCTGATCTCCGCCGGCGTCTACCTCTTGTTCGATCGCGCCATGACCAAGATGATGCTGGGCCTGCTGCTCATCGGCAACGGCGCCAACCTGCTCATCCTGCAGGCCGGTGGTTCGGCCGGCTCCCCGCCGGTGATGGGCCGGGAATCGGCCCAGTACGGCGAGAAGATCGCCGACCCGCTGGCGCAGGCGATGATCCTGACCGCCATCGTGATTTCCATGGCCATGACGGCCTTCATCCTCACCCTGGCCTACCGCCAGTACCGCTACCGCACCGCCGACGTCATTGAAGACGACGCGGAGGATGCCGCAATCGCCAAGATCGCGGCCCGCCCGGGCAACGCGGCGGCCGCGCCGGACCACGACGCCTCCGACGACCCGACCACCGGTCGGGCCACCAAGCACGGCGACCAGTTCGGTCCGAAGTTCTTCGAGGAGCCCGTGAAGGGGGCCAAGGATGAGTGAGACTTTCCAACCCATCGTTGACTGGGCCCTGCCGAACATGGGCTACATCATTCCGCTGCCCATCCTGATCCCGGCCCTGGCCGCCGCGGCCGCGATGATGTTCGCCAAGAAGCCGGGCGTGCAGCGCCAGATCGCGTTCTTCTCACTGCTGGTGACGGCCGCGGTGAACGCGGTGCTCATCATCGTCGCCGACGCGGAGGGCATCCAGACCGTCCAGATCGGCGGCTGGGACGCGCCCGTCGGCATCACGCTGGCCGCGGACCGGCTGGCCTCGGTGATGCTGTTTACCTCCTCCATCGTGCTCTTTAGCGTGATGTGGTACGCCATCTCCCAGGGCGTGCGCGACGGCTCCAAGGACGAGCCGGTGGCGGTCTTCCTGCCGACCTATATGTTGCTGACCATGGGCGTGAACGTCTCCTTCCTGGCCGGCGACCTGTTCAACCTCTACGTCGGCTTCGAGATCTTCCTGGTGGCCTCCTACGTGCTGCTCACCCTGGGCGCCTCGCCCGGCCGCGTGCGCGCCGGCGTGGGCTACGTGATGGTCTCCATGGCCTCGTCGATGATCTTCCTCTTCGGCATCGGCATGGTCTATGCCTCCGTGGGCACGGTCAACCTGGCCCAGATCGGCATGCGCATGGAAGACATCCCGGCCGGCACCCAGACCGCCATCTACGGCGTGCTGCTCATCGCCTTTGCGATTAAGGCCGCCATCGTCCCGCTGGACGCCTGGCTGCCGGACTCCTACCCCACCGCCCCGTCGCTGGTGACCGCGGTCTTCGCGGGCCTTCTGACCAAGGTCGGCGTCTACGCGATTATCCGCATGCGCACCACGGTCTTTACCGACGGGCGCCTGGACACGCTGTTGATGTGGGTCGCCCTGGCCACCATGGTGCTGGGCATTTTAGGTGCTATCGCCCAAAGCGATATCAAGCGTTTGCTGTCCTTTACCCTGGTCAGCCACATCGGCTACATGATCTTCGGCGTGGCCCTCGGCACGGCCCAGGGCCTGTCGGGTGCGATCTTCTACGCGGTCCACCACATTCTGGTGCAGACCTCCCTGTTCCTGGTGGTCGGCCTCATCGAGCGCCAGGCGGGCACGTCTTCGCTGCGCCGCCTGGGCTCGCTGATCTACTCCGCCCCGCTGATCGCGATCTTGTATTTCATCCCGGCGGTCAACCTGGGCGGCATCCCGCCTTTCTCCGGCTTCATGGGCAAGATCCTGCTGCTGCAGGCCGGCGCGAACGAGGGCTCCTGGCTGTCCTGGGTGCTCATCGCCGGCGCCGTGATCACCTCCCTGCTGACCCTGTACGTGATGATGCTGGTCTGGTCCAAGGGCTTCCTGCGCGACCGCGCCGATGCCCCGGAGGGCAACGTGGCCATGGCCCGTCCGTCCCCGCTGGGCGATATCACGGACGAGGTCGCCTACTCCGACCGCGAGGACGTCGGCAAGCTGCCGCTGGGCATGGTCGGCTCCACCGCGCTGCTGGTGGCCGCTTCCACGGCGATCACCTTCCTGGCCGGCCCGATCTCCGGGATCACCTCGCGGGCGGCCGAGTCGGCGCAGGACACCTCGATTTACCAGTACGCGGTGCTGGGCGACAACGCGGACAACCCGACCCGGCACCTGGACCAGCGCGAGCGTTACCACGGCGGCCAGGACTCCCTGGAGTCGCGCACGCACCCGCTGCCCGAGCCGGAGCCGGGCATTGCCACCAGCCCGAACGACATCGACGAGTCGGAGGAGGAAGAGTAAATGACTCATCCCATTAAACCCACCTTTTCCCGCCGGCTCAGCTACCGTTTCCGCCCGGGCTTCCTGCTGGCCATCACCATCATGTGGGTGTTGCTCATGGGCGAGGTCTCCTTTGCCAATATCGTGGCCGGCATCGGCGTCGGGCTCATCATCATGGTGATTTTCCCGCTGCCGGCGATGCCCATCAACGGCCTGTCGGTGTCCTGGGGCCGGCTCATCAAATACGCCTTCACCTGGACCGGGGAGTTATTCCAGGCCTCGCTGAAGGTCGGTTGGTTGGGCGTGCGCCCCCAGCCGAAGCCGCGCAGCGCCATCTTGAACGTCCCCATGCGCGTGGAGAGCGAATTCGTTCTATCCTTTGCGGTGATGCTCTACAACCTGCAGCCGGGTGGCACGATTACGGATATCGACATCGCCAACCGCATGCTGACCGCCCACGTGCTGGACGCGGACTCGGAGGACGACATCGCCCGCGAGATCGCCAACATCCGCAAGCTGGAGGCGCACATGATCGATATCTTTGAAAGGAAGGTGCGCTAGATGGACCCGACAATCTACAACATCGTCTTGGCGGGCGCCGCCGTGCTGTTCATGGCCGCATTCCTGATGACCACCTGGCGGATCATCGTCGGCCCGAACTCCATGGACCGGCTGATCGGCATGGACGGGTTTGTCGCCATGTTCCAGTGCGCCATGGCGGTTTATATCTGCTGGACGCTGAATACCACCGTGGTCAACTCCATGCTGGTCGTGGCCCTGCTGGGCTTCATTTCCACGGTCTCGGTCACGCGCTTTAGGAAGAGGGATAACCAGTGACTTATTCGCTCATCGCCGATATTGTCTCGCTCATCCTCATCGTCTGCGGCGCGCTGCTAGTCTTCTCCGCCGCCGTGGGCGTGGTCCGCTACAAGGACACCATGTCCCGCGTCCACTTCGTGACCAAGCCCCAGACCGTGGGGCTCATCCTGACCATGCTGGGTGCCCTCATTAGGGTGACCGGCTCCGAGACCTTCGGGGTCGCGGAGCGAGGAGACCTCGGCATGCTCTTCCTGCTGGTACTCTTTGCGATGATGACCAGTCCCGTTACCGCGCAGCGCATGTCCCGTATTGCCCGGCGTGAGGGTCTGTACGGAAAGGAAGACGATATGACGCGCAACGACCGACCGGCAGGCAAATCCATGCGCCGGAAGTAGCAGGCACGCCACCGTGAAGAAAATCTACGGTCTGCCCACCGTCGGGCTGGTCTTTTTGGCCCTGACCTGGTGGGCCTGGCACCAGATCGCCCCGGTGCGGGAGCAATCCGCCTTCGTGTGGCGGATGCCCCTGGATTTGGCGATCTACCTCAAAGGCGGCGCGGAGGTCGCCCAAGGCCAGCCGCTCTACGACGGCCCCCTGATTTTCGACCTCCCCTTCACCTATCCCCCGTTCGCCGGCGTCGTCTTCGCCGGCCTCGATCCCTTAAGCGACAACGCGACCATGGCGCTGTGGCACGGCGCGACTTTCCTGGCGCTTTTTGCCGTCGTCGCCCTGGCCCTGCGGGAGCGCGGCCTACGGCTGGGGGTGCTCGGGATCCTCGTCTTCTTGGTATTCACCCTGACCACGGTCAACCTGGAGCCCATTCACGGCACGGCCTACTACGGCCAGATCAACGTCTTTTTGATGTTTTTGGTCGCGCTCGATTTCCTGCCGCGGAAGTTCCGCCTGGCCGGCATCGGCACGGGCCTGGCCGCCGGGCTGAAGCTCACCCCGGCGTATATGGGCCTGATTTTTGTCATTCAGCGGCGCTGGTGGCACGCGGTGATCTGCGTGCTGACCTTCCTGACCACCGTGGTGGTGGGCCTGGCGGTCGTGGGCGACGGCATGCGCTTTTGGACGGAGTCGATGTTCGAGTCCTCGCGCGTGGGCGCGCATACCAACCCGGGCGCGCAGGCGCTGCGCTCGGTGCTCGAGCGCGCCTTCGGCGTGGCCGGCGGGCCGGTCTGGCTGGGCGTTATCGTGGCCGTTTTCGCGCTGACCTGCGCCGCGGTCTTCCTTGCCAGCCGCAGCGGGAACAACACGCTGGCGCTGGCCTTTACGGGCTTGAGCTCCTGCCTGGTCTCCCCGTTTAGCTGGTACCACCACTTCGTCTGGGTGGTGCCGCTGGGCATCGGCTTTTTCGCCTGGATCAACCAGACCCTGGGCCGCAAGTGGCGCGGCACCGTCCTGCGCGAGCAGGTAGTCGGGCTGGTCTCCGTCGCCGGCCTCTGCCTGATCCTCGCGCCATTCGTGGGGCAGCGCAGCTTCCCCTGGTTTGCCTACCGCACTCTGGACGGGCTCGAGGCCACCTGGCCGGCGCTGGTGTTTTCCTGCTCGCCCATCGTCTTCATGCTGGTCTATGTCATCTACCGGCTCATCCCGCGCACCCCGGTCGACGAGGGCCCGGACACCCAGGACCTGCCCGTGGTCACGGGCCGGCACCGCGCGGCCTAGCGCACCGGGCGCTTGTTCTCCATCTCCTGGCAGGCCAGGTCGACCGCGCCGACCCAGCTGCCGGTGGATTCGAAGATGGCGCGCTGGCGCTCGTAGCCGGCGCCGCCGTCGATGATCTCGCGGATAAGCTGCAGCTCCTCCTCACAGCCCAGCTCGCGGCTTAGGTCGGCCAGCTCCTCCATGAGATCGGCTAGCTCGTCCTTGACCCAGCGCTCGTCCGTCTCCCGCGAGGTGATGACCAGCGCGTCCATGCCGTAGCGCGCCCCGCGCCACTTGTTCTCGGCCACGTGCCACGGCTGCAGGGTGGGCAGCGCCTCCCCGGCCTCCAGCATGCGGTCGTAGTGGACCACCAGACAGTGGGTGAGCGCGACGATGGCGGAAAGTTCGCGCAGGTTGCTCGTGGCGTCGGAGACGCGCACCTCGACCGTGCCCCACTTGGAGGCCGGCCGGATGTCGAAGTGCATGGAGCCGGTGTGGTTGATGACCCCGGAGATCGCCTGATCCCGCATGTAGTCCTGCCACTGGGACCAGCTGGTGAACTGATACGGCATGCCGGCGGTGGGCAGCTGCTGGTAGAGCATGGTCCGGTTGGAGGCGTAGCCGGTGTCAATCCCCTCCCAGCCCGGGGAGGAAGCGGAGATGGCCAACAGGTGCGGGTACTTGGTCATCAGCGCGTTGATAATCGGCCAGACCTTGTCCTCGTGGCTGATCCCGACGTGGACGTGGGTGCCCCACAGCAGCATCTGCTGGCCCCAGTACTGGGCGCGGTTGATGATTTCGCTGTAGGCCTGCTTTTCCGAGACCGGGTTTTCGCGGAAGTCGGAAAACGGGTGCCCGCCCGAGGACCACAACTTGACCCCCATCTCGTCCGCCACGGCGCGGACCTTGTCCAGGGTGCCGCCCAGATCCGCCATGGCCTCCGGCACGGTGTGGGTAATGCCCGTGACCAGCTCGACGGTGTTTTGCAGGAATTCCTTTTCCAGGCGGACGTCCGGGTGCGCGGCGCGGACCCGGTCAATGAGCTCGGCGCCGCGCGGGACGAAATCCCGCGTTTCTGGATCCACCAGCGCGATCTCCCACTCCACCCCCAGGGTGGGTTCGGCGGAGCGCGCGAATTTTTCTTCCGGGATCTTCACGCGTTTATCGTATCTATTCAGCGTTAGAATCCGTTAGCTGCCGCGCCTTTTAATTCTTTATTTATCCGTGGTTAGGCGTCGGTGAGCACCACGGTCAGCCCGCGGCCTTGCGTGGCCTTGTCCGGCAGGCTGTCGATGTTTTCGCGCGCGATGCCGCCCAGCTCCGAGGCGATCTTGCGGGCCTCGGCCTCCGCGGCCGCGTCGCCCTTGGGGAAGAAGACGGTGGTCTCCGGCAGGACCTCCTCCGGGAAGTTACCGACCTCGCCCAGCTCGTAGCCGTTGCCCTCTAGGTCGCGGGAGACGCGATCGGCCAGGCCCTGGGTCATGGAGTTGTTCAGCACGCTGACCTTCTTCGGGGCCGGCTGCTCGGCCGGGGCGGGGTCGGCCTGCTCCGGCTGGCCCGCCGCCGGGGCGGCTTCCTCCCGGTTGCTGTCCTCGGCGGGCGCCGGGGCCTCGGTGCTGCGCTCGGCGTCGGCGTCCTTCTCCTGGCTGGGCGCGGCCGCGGAGGTGGTCGGACCCTCCGCGCCGCCGGCGGGGGCGGAAGAGGTGGCGGCGGCCGGGGTGGATTCTTCGTCCCCGCCGCCCTGGGTCAGGGCGTAGAGGGCCCACAGGCCCAGCACGACGGCGACGGCGATGAGCACCATCGCGAAACCGCGCAGGGGCAGGCTGGTCGAGGTGGCGTCGTTCTTCTCCTGATTCACATTAGTCACAAAACTTACTTTAAACCCCAGGAGTTTCATTTTGTTGCGCGGCGCGCCGGATTTCTTCGCGTTGGCTGCGTACCCGCCGCAGCCGGCCCACCAGCACCGGCGCGTATTCCTGCGCCGCCGGCAGATCCAGCAGCGCGTTGAGGCGTTGGTGGTAGCGCACCGGCGTCAGGTCCAGCTGGGCGCGGATGGCCTCTTCCTTGCGCCCGACGGCGCGCGGGGCGTGCGCCTCGAAGTCCAGAATGGCCACGTCCTGCTCGGATAGGCCAGACAGGTCGGGTAGGTCAGATTGCGCGGACATGCTTAAACTGTAGAACATGAGTATTCGCCCCATCGTGATCCACGGCGACCCCGTGCTGCATCACCCCACCGAACAAGTCACGGAAGACATCTCCAGCCCGCAGTTCCAGCAGCTGATTAGCGATATGCACGAGACCATGGACGCCGCCCACGGCGTCGGGCTGGCCGCCAACCAGATCGGCATCAACAAGCGACTGTTCGTCTACCACTGCCCGGACACCGACGGCCCGGACGGCACGGAGAAGGAAGACGGCGGGATGCGCCGCGGCTGCGTCATCAACCCGGTGCTGGAGACCTCCGAGATTCCCGTGACAATGCCGGCGGACGACGGCTCCGACGACGAGGGCTGCCTGTCCGTGCCGGGCGAGTCCTTCCCCACCGGCCGCGCCGACTGGGCCCGGGTAACCGGCCAGGACGAAAACGGCAACGACATCACCGTCGAGGGCTACGGCTTCTTCGCCCGCTGCCTGCAGCACGAGGTCGGCCACCTGGACGGCTACGTCTACACCGACACCCTCATCGGCCGCTACAAGCGCGCGGCCAAGAAGGCCATCAAGCGCGAGGGCTGGAACGTCGCCGGGCTGACCTGGACCCCGGGCGTGGACGAGGATCCCTTCGGCCACACGGACGGTGAGGACTAGGCCGTGGGCTTCGCGTTTCGCTCCGACGCGGTGGAGGTAGGCGACCGGGTCGTGGCCCGGCGCGACTACGCCGGCGGGGTCAAAAGCGACGTCATCGGGCACGTGCAAAGCCTGGATCCGCTGATCATCCGCCCGCAGCAAGTGGGCGGCTACCCCTCCGATAAGGAGGCGGTGGAAATCGCGCCGGAGGAGCTAAAGATCATCAAGAAGCTCTCCCCGCGCACCATCCGCAACTCGGATATCCGCCGCGTCGAAGAGGCCATCGCGAACGCTTACCCGGACCCGCACGAGCAGTGGTCGGCGGACGGGCAGTGGCTAATGCGCGCCTCCGGCTCGGTGCCGCTGGGTCCCTCGGCCGGGTTCACGCCCCTGCCCGCCGCCGAGATCCTCGATAACGCCGGCCCGCGCCTGCTGTTGCCGGAGCGCATCGGCAAAAACGGCCTGCCACACTCCCGCCCGGTGGGCCCGGAGCTGGTCTGCTACGTCGGGGAGCTGCCCGACGAGACCAGCGCCGAAAATCCCGACACCGCGCCCGCCGCCCTGGGCACGGCCGGCGACGACACGGTGTGGGTGGTCGTGCCCACCGCCCCGGCCAGCGCGGCCGAGCTGCGCGAGAAGCTGCGCTGGGGCCGGGCCCAGGGCGCGACCCGCGCGGTGGCGGTCCTGGAGGTCCCGGACGCCGCCGCCCGCGCGATTGCGGCCGAGTGCGGCCTGGATGAGCACCATCGGCGGCGGTTCGCTACCCTGTAAATCATGCGCATAGCCACCTGGAACATCAACTCCGTCCGCACGCGGGCCGAGCGCGCGCTGGCCCTGCTGGACGCTCACGACATCGACGTGTTGTGCCTGCAAGAGACCAAGGTGGCTGATGACAAATTCCCGACCCAGGTTTTCGAAGACGCCGGCTACCACGTGGCCCGGCACGGCCTGAACCAGTGGAACGGCGTGGCCATTATCAGCAAACAGGCCCCGGAGGAGACCTACGAGGGCTTCCCCGGCCAGCCCGGCTTCGCCAAAGACCCGGACAAGGAGCAGGCCCTGGAGGCCCGCGCGCTGGGCGTGGTCATCCGCGGCGTGGAGATCTGGAGCCTGTATTTCCCCAACGGCCGCGAGATCACCGATCGCCACTACGACTACAAGCTGCAGTTCTACTACGCGCTGGCGCGCTACGTGGAGCAGCGCTCCCACCGCAAGCTGCTGCTGACCGGGGACTTCAACGTCGCCCCGCGCGACGAGGACGTCTGGGACCTGTCCGTTTTCCGCGGCAAGACCCACGTGACCGAACCGGAGCGCGCCGCCTTCCAGATGCTGCTGGAGGCGGGCACGCAGGAGGTCACCCGCCAGTTCACCCGCGAGGAGCGCTGGACCTACTTCGACTACAAGGGCATGCGCTTCCAAAAGGGCGAGGGCATGCGCATCGACTTCCAGCTGGCCTCGCAGCCGCTGGCCGAGCGGGTGCGCTCCGCCGCGGTCGACATGGCCGAGCGCGCGGAAAAGGGCACCTCCGACCACGTGTTGCTGATGGCCGACTACGACCTTCCGGACTTCGACGCGGTGCGCTAATGAGCCTCAGTATCGATCTGACCTTCTGGCAGGCCTTCTTCATGGTGCTGGACTACGCCATCAAGGCCGTCGCCATTGGCATCGTCCCGGAGGGCCGCCGCCCGTCCAGCTCCAATGCCTGGCTGCTGGCCATCCTGTTGCTGCCCTTCGTGGGCCTGCCGCTGTTCCTGCTGATGGGCTCGCCGTATATCAACCGGCGCCGCCACCGCATCCAGCAGGAGGCGAACGAGATGATCGACGACATCACCGCCGCCACCCCGGATCACCCGGAGGACCGCCTGCCCTCGGAGGTCGAGTCCCTCATCCACCTCAACCGGGAGCTGACCGGTTTCCCCTGCGTGGTCGGCCACAACCAGGGCCTGCACGCGGACTACGACGAGTGCATCCGGGCGATTGCCCGCGCTATCGATGCCGCCGAGGAATACGTCTACGTCGAAATCTACATCCAGTCCTGGGACGAGGCCACCGACGTCTTCTACCAGTCCCTGGCCCGCGCCCGGAAGCGCGGGGTGGAGGTCAAGCTACTGCTCGACCAGATCGGCAGCATCAAGTACCCCGGTTACTTCAGCTTCGGTAAGAAGCTCAGCGCCATCGACGTCGACTGGCGCCTCATGCTGCCCATCCAGCTGCACAAATTCCGCTTCCGCCGCCCCGATCTGCGCAACCACCGCAAGATCGTGGTCATCGACGGCCACACCGGCTTCCTCGGCTCGCTGAACATGATCAAGCGCCAGTACAAGACCGACGACCGCGCCTGGATTGACTACATGGTCGAGCTCACCGGCCCGGTGGTCACCTCCCTGGCCGCCGTCTTCGCCGTGGACTGGTACCTGGAATCCAACGAGACCCTGGGGCTCAAAGAACTGCCCTACGACGACGCCTGGGACGCCGACGCCAACTTCTTGCAGCTCATCCCCTCCGGCCCGGGCTATACCACGGAGCCGAACCTGCGCATGTTCAACTCCGTGGTGCACCACGCCAAGGAACGCCTGGTGATGGTCTCGCCCTATTTCGTCCCGGACGAGTCCCTCATGGAGGCCGTCACCACCGCCTGCTACCGCGGCGTGCGGGTGGAGCTCTACGTCTCCGCCAAGGCCGACCAGTTCATGGTCAACCACGCCCAGTCCTCCTACTACCAGACCCTGCTCGAAGCCGGCGTCCACATCTACCAGTTCCCCGAGCCCTACGTTTTGCACTCCAAGTTCACCCTCGCGGACCCGGACGAGCCGGCCAATACCTCCACCTACCCGCTGGCCATGTTCGGCTCCTCCAACATGGACATGCGGTCTTTCGGCCTGAACTACGAGTCCACCATGCTGGTAGCCCGCGGCGACCTCATCGACCAGCTCAACCAGCTAGCCGCCAACTACCGCGGCGTCTCCCACGAGCTGACCCTCGAGGAATGGAACACCCGCGGCTTCTTCCGCCGCTACGTGGACAACGTCATGCGGCTGACCTCGGCGCTGCAGTAGCCGCCCGTGCGTGACACATCAACATTGCTAGAGTGGGGAGCAGAAAGTTCAATCACCGATCGCTTTTTAAGGAGCATCATGTCCAAGTCTTCCAAGCCGACCCTCGGCCACCGTCTCGCCTCCGTCGCCCTGCGCGCTCTCCCGGGCGCTTTCATCCTCAACTCCGGCATTGGCAAGCTGGGCCTGCGCGGGGAAAACGCCGCCGGCCTGCGTGACTTCGCCGCCACCGGCGTCCCGGCTCTGGGCGATATGGATCCGGATACCTTCGGCAAGTTCATCTCCTACTCGGAGATTGGCGTCGGCGGCGCCCTGCTGGCCCCGTTCATCCCGAACCGCCTGGCGGGCCTGGCCCTGACCGGCTTCTCCTCCGGCCTGCTGACCCTGTACTTCAACAACGACAACATGACCCAGGACGACGGCATCAGCCCGTCCGAGGACGGCACCGCCATCGCCAAGGACAGCTGGATCCTGTCCATCGGCCTGGCCCTTATCGCCCTGGGCAAGGGCAAGAAGTAAAACTACTCACCCACATGCCAACGCGTGGCGGCAAAGGCGGCGGCCACCGCCACGCCCGCGCAGACGCACATGCCCAGTGACATCGTCAGCAGACGATCACTGCCCAGCCCCATCAGCGGGCTGACCAACCCGCCCAGCAGCGACTGGACCCCGCCCATCACGGCCGAGACCGAACCGGCCTTATCCCGGCGCAGGCCCGTGGCCAGGGCCGCGGAATTGCCCATGATGAACCCGGTGGGCGCGACGCAGAAAAACAACGCGACCAGCACCACCCCGCCGCCGGCCCCGAAGGCGATGGTGGCCAGGAGCACCGCGTTCGCGCACACGCTTAAAATCACCCCGGCGCGCAGCATCACCTTCGGTCCGTGGCTATCCACCAGCCGCATATTCACCAGGTTCGCGGCCAGCAGGCCCAGCGAATTCACCGCGAAAACCAACGAGTAGCCGGCCGGGCTAAAGCCCAGCACGTCCTGGATGACAAAGGGCGAGGCGGAGATATAGCAGAACATCGCGCTAAAGCCGAAGGACATCGAGCCCAGGTATCCCAGGATCGCCGGGTGGGACAGCACCGTGGCGTAATTGCCCAGCACCTGGCCCAGCAGGCGGCCCTGCCGGTTCCGGCCGCCGGTTTCCGGCACGACCAGCCACGCCAGGAGCAGCTGCACCACGTGCAGGCCCACCAGCACCCAGTAGATGCCGCGCCAGCCGATGGGCTCGGCCAGCAGGCCGCCGATGATGGGGGCGAGCGCCGGCGCGATGGCCTGGATGGCCATGAGCAAAGAAAAAGCCCGGGCCGCGGCCTTGCCGACCAAAAGGTCCGGCACCACCGCGCGGGAGAGCACCACGCAGGCCCCGCCGCCCAGGCCGTGCAGGAAGCGGGCCGCGATCAGCACCCCTATGTTGGGGGCCAGCGCCGCTAGCACCGATGCGGCCACCGCCCCCACCGCGCCGAGCAGGAGCAGGGTCTTGCGCCCGAGGGCATCGGAAAGCGGGCCGATAAACAGCTGGCCCGCCGCCAGGCCGACGAAGAACGCGGTCAGCGTGAGCTGGACCCACGCATCCGCCACCCCGAACTCCGCCGCGATGGCGGGCATGACCGGCAGGTACACGTCCGTGGCGAAGGCGGCCGTGGCCGACAGCAGCGCCAGGGACAGAAGAAGTGAATAGGGCACGGTTTCCTAGACTAAACCGTGCGGGCTTTAGGCGTCGCGCTTTTGCAGCAGCAAAACGCCCAGCAGCCACAGGCCACCGGCCCACAGCAGGAAGATAACCAGGTTCATCCAGTTGGCGTCCCACATCGCCTTTTCCGGCACGGTCTCAAAGATCCAGTTCTGCAAGGCCGTAAACGGCATGAACGGGGCGATGTGCTCACCAATCTTCGGCAGTCGCCCGATGAGCTGGTCGATGCCCAGGTTCAGGATCAAGCAGATGGCCACGGTGCCGGCGGTCTGCCGCAGCAACAGGCCCATGCCCTGGGAAAACAGCACCATCGCCGCCATCACCAGCGGGTAGACCCAAAGGAAGCGCCGGGCGCTCTCACTGTTCCACGGGTCATAATCCGGGGCGACCTCGCCGGCAATGGCCTGGGTGAGCAGGTAGACGCCCACCAGCGCGATGAATACCAAAAGAGCGGAAATTACCGCGTACATGACCAGCTTGACCACCGCCACCATCGGGCGGTTCGGGTTGGCCATGTAGACGTTCGTCTGGATGTTGTAGCGGTATTCGGTGGTGATGATCATGATGGACTGGATCATCAGCACCGGCAGGCCCAGCATCCAGACGGCGGTGGCCGAGGACTCCGGAGTCAGGAACATGGCGGTCTCCGGCGTCTGCCGGGCAACAGATGCGTTCAGGGCGCTCCAGCCCCAGGTCAGCAGGAAGAACACGGCGCTGGTGAGCCAGAACGACCGCGTGGTAATCAGCTTGGTCCACTCTGCGCGCAAAGTATTAACGAGCATCGTCAGCCCCCTCAATCTGGCCGTGGTATTGGACCGCGTGGCCGGTCATTTCCATGAAAGCGTCCTCCAGCGAGGCGCGGTGCAGCGTGAGCTCGTTCAGCGGCACGCCCACCGAGTACGCCAGCTGCCCGATAAGGTCCGTGGCCTGCTCTGGGATAACCAGCGTGGGCCGGCCCTCCTGGTCCTGGCTGTACTGGTAGGTGATGTTCTCCTCCTCCAGCGCGTTGGTGAACGCGTCCAGGTACTCGGAGCGGACGATGACCTGCGAGGCGGCGTGCTCCTTGATGAAGTCGTAGGTGGACTGGTTAGCCACCAGCTGGCCGCGGCCGATGACCACCAGGCGGTCGGCGGTCATGGACATCTCCGACAACAGGTGCGAGGAGACCAGGATGGTGCGGCCTTCCCGGGCCAGGGCCTGGAGCAGGTCGCGCACCCAGCGGATGCCCTCCGGGTCCAGGCCGTTGACCGGCTCGTCCAGGATCAGCACGCCCGGGTTGCCCAGCAGGGCGCTGGCCAGGCCCAGGCGCTGCCCCATGCCCAGCGAGAAGCCGCCGGCCTTCTTGCCAGCCACGTCGGACAGGCCCACCAGGCCCAGCACCTCGTCCACACGACGGGTGGGGATGCCGTTGGACTGCGCCATCCACTTCAGGTGGTTGGCCGCCGAGCGGTTCGGGTGCACGGCCTTCGCGTCCAGCAGCGCGCCAACCTCCCGCAGCGGGTTCTTCATCTCCCGGTAGCTTTTGCCGCCGATGCGAGCCGTGCCCGCCGTCGGCTTATCCAAGCCCAGGATCATGCGCATGGTGGTGGATTTGCCCGCACCGTTGGGTCCCAAGAAGCCGGTCACCATTCCGGGGTTGACCGTAAAACTTAAGTTATCGACGGCGCGGACCGACTTATACTGCTTAGTCAGCCCGTTCACTTCAATCATGCCCACTAGCGTGCCACAATTCGGGCGGTTTTACCTGCCCAAGGCACGCGCCGCCCGGCACAAATCCGCGTAAGCGGAGCGGAAGGCGGACAGCAGCGGCAGCTGCTCGACCTCGCCGAGCGGCACCCAGCGCAGCTCCAGCGACTCCTCGTTGGGCACGGTGTCCAGCGGGTTTCCGGTCTTGGTCCGGGCCAGCACCGAGGTATAGGTCCAGCCGCCGGGCAGGTCCGGGCGCGCGGGGTTGGCCGGGTAGGGGCCGGCGGTAACAATCTCATCAATAATTTCTATGTCCGCCGGGTCGATGGTGCATTCCTCGACCGCCTCGCGCACCGCCGCCTGGCTGGCGGTTTCGTGCAAGTCCCGCGCGCCGCCGGGAATCCCCCAGGTGCCGCCCTGGTGGGTCCACTGCGCGCGGTGCTGGAGCAGGACCCGCGGGCCCTCGGCCAGCAGGAAGAGGCCGGCCGCGCCGTAGAGTCCCCAGGCGGGTTTGCCGCCCGGGCCCGCTGCCCAGCCGTCGCCGCTTTCGGGTTTGCCTGCCACATTCATCACCCTCCATGCTATAACTTTTGGCAAAACCCCGCGGACAGGTGGCGTAGCACACAGCGGAAAAGCTATTCTAGATGAATGACCGGTTCCGGGGCACCCAGCTTGATGCGGCCACGCCGCAGGAAACCTAAGTCGACCCAGCCCACCGAGCACGACTCCCAGTTCGCCGGGGGCGACCACTGGCTCGACGACCTCACGGCCCCAGCAGACCCTGCCTTCAACCCGGCCACCCACCTGGCGATGTCCACCTTCGCCGGACCCGCGCGCCTGGCCCGCCGCGTCTGGTCCTTCCTGGAGACCACGCCCGGCAAGCTTTTCACCGTCACGGTGATTCTGACCCTTGCCATCGCCGCGGCCGGCATCTCCATGTCCAATTCTTCGGCCGCCCGGCAGGACAACCTGGACACCCTGCTGTCCACCACGGAGCCGATGTCGAACTCGGCCCACAACCTCTACACCTCCCTCTCCCTGGCGGATACCGTCGCCACCACCGGTTTCGTCCAGGCCGGCGTCGAGTCCGGCGAGAACCGGCAGAAATACAACGACGCGATCGACCGGGCATCGGTAGCCGCCACCGAGTCCATCCTGGGCACCTCCGACGACGACCAGCGCATCCGCGACCTGGTCGGCTTCATCCAGCGCGAGCTGCCGGTCTATACCTCCATGGTGGAAACCGCCCGGGCCAACCACCGCGCCGGCAACGCCGTGGCCAGCGCCTATATGTCCAATGCCTCGTCGCTGATGCGCGAGGAGATCCTGCCCGCCGCCGACGAGCTTTTCCAGCTGACCAGCCAGAAGGTCTCCGACGAGCGCCGCGAGCTCACCCGCCCCCAGTGGGTTCCGCTGTCCGGCCTGGTGGCCGCCGTCATCTTCCTGGTACTAGCCCAGTGGTGGCTGTGGCGGCTGACCCGGCGCCGCTTCAACCGCGGCTTCGTCACCGCCACCAGCCTGCTCACCCTGGCGGTGCTGTGGGTGGGCCTGTCCAACCTGGCGACCTGGTCCGCCGGCATGCAGGGCTTCGAGGACGCCTCCCGCCCGTGGGACGCGCTGACCAATTCGCGCATCGCCGCGCAGCAGGCCCGCACCTCGGAGACCCTGGCCTTGGTCAACCGCCAGTCGGAGCAGGAAACCGCCGTGACCTTCGACGAGACCACCGAATCCATCTCCCACGCGCTGGAGGACTACGCGGCCTCCGAGTCGATCACCACCGAGTCCGAACTCGACCGCGACGACCTCATCCGCGGCGCCCAGCACTCGCTGGAGCGCTGGACCCAGTCCCACGAGGCGCTGCTCAACGCGCTGAGCGAGGGCCGCTACGACGACGCCATCTTCCTGGCCACCGATCCCAACCCGGGCGACACGCTGCCCGGGGAGACCTCACCCACCAGCGCCGCCAGCTCCTTCAACGAGCTCGACCGCACCCTGGACCAGCTCATCGCCGACGCCCGGCGCGCCATGCGCCTGCACATCCAGGAGGGACTGACCGCCATGACGCTGGTCTCCAGCGCGGTCATGCTGCTGACCGTGGCCGCGGTGATTTCGGTCTGGCTGGGCATCCGCCCCCGAGTGCAGGAGTACCTCTAATGCGCAAGAAAGTCCTGCCCGCGCTCGCCATTCTCCCGCTGCTGCTTACTGGCTGCGTGACGCACTCTTCCGAGCTCGCCCCGACCAACGAGATCGACCGCATCCTCCCCGAGCGCACGCAGGAAGAACAAGCCGGCCCCCCGCTGCCCGCCGGCGCCTACTACGAGCCCGCCGATGCCGAAGCCGCCGACGCGGACTCCCGCGGCAACCCCGCCGGTTCCTGGCGCCCCGACGACAAGGACGCCGAGGAGCGGGTGCCCGAGATCGTCAAGCGCGGCTGGGTGATTGTCGGCGTGGACCAGTCGCACAACCTGCTCAGCTACCGCGACACCACCACCGGGCAGATGAGCGGCTTCGAGGTCGACCTGGCCCACGAGATCGCCCGCGATATCTTCGACGATCCGTCCAAGGTGGATTTCCGCTTCCTGTCCTCGGCCGAGCGCGTGGACGCGCTGGAGTCCGGCGAGGTCGACATGGTGGTCCGCACCATGACCATCAACGAAGACCGCCAAAAACAGGTGGAGTTTTCCACGCCCTACCTCGACGCCTCCACGCGCCTGCTGGCGCTGAAGTCCAGCGGCATCGACTCGCTCGAGTCCACCGCCGGCAAGCGGGTCTGCGCCACCGCGGGCTCGACCTCGCTCAACCAGGCCCGCCTCCACCTGCCCGACGCCCAGCTTTTGATCACGCACTCCTGGGGCGACTGCCTCATGGCCCTGCAGCTGAGCCAGGCCGACGCCGTCATCACCGACGACACGCTCCTGTCCGGCATGGTGGATCAGGACTCCTACACCGAGATCGTCGGCGAGCCCATGTCCACCGAGTCCTACGGCGTAGGCATCAAGAAATCCCGCCCGGGGGCAGACACCCGCCCGCTGGTCCGACAGGTCAACTCCACGCTGGAGCGGCTGCGCCGCGACGGCACGTGGGCGCGCCTCTACAACGAGTGGTTCGGCCCCTACCTCGCCCCCGCCAGCCCGCCGGCCCTGGACTACCGCAGCGAAGACCCCGACGACGACTCCGAGGAGGCACGCAATGACTGATCGCTCCGATCACCTGGAACCGGGCCCGGATTCCGACCTGGACGCCGCCACCGCGGCCGTGCCCTTCGATCCCTTCGCCGACGACGAGGAAGGCGAGACCGGCACCGCCGCCGTGGCCTTCGATCCCTTCGCGGACGACGACGAGGACGACGAATTCGCCGCCGACTCCGACAACATCGCCGCGCTGATCAAGGACCTGGGCAACCTGCGCGACAAGAAGGCGCGCGACGCGCAGCAGGTGGCGGATACCTCGCAGCGCTCCCGCCAGAAGGCGCTCGACACCTTCCGCTCTAGGCGCGCGACCCGCCGCCGCGACCGCGAGGTCGCCGACGGCATGGTCCACCTGCCGTTCGTCTCCCCCAGCAACCCGCGCCAGGCGCTGCTCGACGTGGACGAGGTCGTCGAGCGCAAGAAGATCCCCCGCCCGCAGCTTAACCCCGGCGACATGGTGGCCAGCCAGTACGAGATCCTGGGCGTTATCGCCCACGGCGGCATGGGCTGGATCTACCTGGCCAACGACCACTTCGTCTCCGGGCGCGTGGTCGTGCTCAAGGGCATGCAGGCCCACAAGTCCGAGGACGAGACCGCCGCCGCGGCCGCCGAGCGCGAGTTCCTGGCGGATATTACGCACCCGGGCATCGTGAAGATTTTCAACTTCATCGACGACGCCCGCGTGCCCGGCGGCTTCATCGTGATGGAATACGTGGGCGGGCCCTCCCTGCGCAGCCGCCGCAACGCGCAGCCGGGCAAGGTGCTGCCCATCGACATCGCCATCGCCTATATCCTGGAGCTTTTGCCGGCCCTGGACTACCTGCACTCGCGGGGGGTGGTCTACAATGACTTGAAGCCCGACAACATCATCGTCACCGAGGACCAGGTCAAGCTCATCGACCTAGGCGCGGTCTCCGGGATCGGCGCCTACGGCTTCATCTACGGCACGCAAGGCTTCCAGGCCCCCGAGGTGGCCACCCAGGGCCCCTCGGTAGCCAGCGATATCTACACCATCGGCCGCACCCTGGCCGCGCTGACCATCGACCTTCCCAGCGAGGACGGCATCTACCTGCCCGGGCTGCCGAGCCCGGCAAAGGAACCGCAGTTCCGCCGCCACCTGTCCTTCTACCGGCTGCTGCTGCGCGCCACCGACCGCGACCCGGACAAGCGCTTTAACAACCTGGGCGAGCTGCGCACGCAGCTCTACGGCGTGCTGCGCGAGGTCATCGCCGTCCGCGACGGTGTCCAGCACCCCTCCCAGCACTCGCTGTTTTCGCCGCAACGTACCACCTTCGGCACCAAGCACCTGGTCTTCCGCACGGACCAGCTCATCGACGGCATCGACCGCACCGTGCGGACCACCGCCCCCGAGGTGGTCTCCGCCCTCCCGACCCCGCTGCTGGACCGCAGCGACGTCGGCGCCGCGCTGCTGCAGGGCGCGTCCTATACGGAGCCGCAGGAGGCCCTGGAAACCCTCCGCCAGGCGATGCAGACCGACGAATACGAGCAGTCCGCCGAAATCCCCCTGGGCGTGGTGCGCTCCATGATCGACCTCGGTTACACGGGTCAGGCCCGCAGCTGGCTGTCCTCGCTGGAGCAGCGCCTGGGCGGCGACTGGCGCTTCGAGTGGTACTCCGGCGTGACCGCGCTGCTGCTGGACGACTACGCCGAGGCGCAGAAGCACTTTTCCACCGTGCTCAGCCTCCTGCCCGGCGAGGCCGCGCCGAAGCTGGCGCTGGCCGCCATCAACGAACTGCTCCTGCAGCAGCTGGGCTACGACGGCTCCTCCCTGCTCATGCCGAAGGTCGCCCGCGCCTGCGCGGTCCAAGAGCTCAGCTTGGGAGACCTGCCCGACGAGGACTTCGCCGGCCAGCCCGAGCTCTGGGAACACATCACGCAGGACCCCGGCGTCCTGCGGTTTAACTCGATGCGCCTCTACGGGCTGGTCTGGGCCACCAACCCGACCACGGTCTCCTCCGCCTTCGGGCTGGCCCGCCAGCTGCGCACCGAGCACCAGGTGGAGATGGCCGTCAACACCCTCGACCGCGTGCCGAACGCCTCCCGCCACCAGCGCATGGCGCGGCTGACCACGGTGTTGCAGCTCATCTCCCACTCCCTGACCGAACCCCGCGTGCGCCGCGCCGCCCGCCGTCTGGAAGAGATCCCCACCAACGAGCCGCGCTTTTTGCAGATCAAGGTCGCCGTGCTCTCCGCCGGGCTGACGTTCCTGCGCGATCACCAGCTCACGCACGCCGCCAGCCCGAACGACCTGTTCGAGTACGCCTTCACCCAGCGCGGCCTGCGCTACGGGCTCGCCGACACGCTCCGCGCGCTCGCCCGCCAAGCCCCCTTCTCCCGGCACCGCTACGCGCTGGTCGACCTGGCGAACCAGGTCCGGCCGGTGACGGCGTTTTAGGTTCGGTGGGTACTGGGGCTGGGTCCGGGGAAATATCGACCCCTGCCAGCGGGTTGGTCCGCGGATTTCACCTTTAACGCGTTGACCAGCGGTTTTACGGGTCGGAAATATCTGCCTTTGGGCAGAGGGCGATATTTTCCGCGGATTCTCCTCTGCCCCGGCCGAAAATATCTACTTCTACCGCCCAACCTCCCCGCAGCCGACACGCACAAAGCCGTGAACAGCGGTTTTAGACACCGGAAATATCGGCTTCTGTGCAAAGGACGATATTTTCCGCCCAGCGCCCGGCACCCAGCGCCCGGCGCTCGTCGCCCTACCTCCCCGCCCGCCGCAACGTGGTGGTCAGCATCTCCATGAACTCGGCGTATTCGTAGAAGAGTTGCCGCGGTGTCACGCGACGGACCACGAAACCCTGGTTTTGCAGGTAGGCCTCGCGGTCGCGCTCGGAGCGGATGACGTCCTCGACCGCGCGGCCGTAGGTCTGCCCGTCGTATTTGGCGGCGCCGTCCACCTCGAGGACCAGCCATCCGTCGATGAGCAGGTCCACGCGGAAAGCGCCGATCTGGGCCTGGGCCTCGACGCGGTGGCGCTTAGCCAACCCGCTATGGATTAGCAGTCCGCGGGCAAGCGACTCGTACGGCGACTCCGAGTTGCCGATCGCGGCACCGATGACCTGACGGGCCTGACCAATCCCCCGGGTGCCTTTGAGCCTGCCGGCCACGGCCATCAACTCGGCGCGCTCAAAACCGCGGGCCAGGTAGCTGTCGGCGGCGACTAGCCCGCGCACGAAGCCGTGCAGGCGGGCCAGATCCACCACGGTGCGGGCCGGGCTGGTGGCTCTGACGCTGGCATCACTTTCCGCAACCGCCACCGAGACGATATCGCCCGGCGGCAGCTTCATCTTGTGGTAGCGCCACCCGGGCGGGACCTGCGCGTTAGGCGGGGCGGTGCCGCCGGCCAGGGCGAGTTCTATGTCCTCGCCCCCGCGGGCGCTGAGCACCCACAGCCGGTGGATGCGGGCGGCCGAGCGGGAGGTCAGCACCGCGCGGTGGGCGCTCAGCGCGGCGGCCAGGCAGCGCAGCCGGGCCTGTTCGTGGGCGGGCAACGACGTGAAATCCTGCGCGTCGGCGGTTACCTGCGGCGCGAGGCGGGTGCAGTGGTTATCAGTGGTACGGGGTCTTAGTCAGTTTCATACCGCCATCCTGACCGCCCACGCAAACACCGGTCTAGGCCGCCCGGGCCCAGATACAGCAAAACTGTGGATAACTGGGCGCGGGCCCTAGTTATCCACAGTCGCAGGCGCGCTCAAGTGGCGCGCGGCAGCACGAGGTGCTAGTACAGGCCGGCCTCGCGGGCCATGGCGGCGATATCGGCAGACTTCTGCGCGATGGCCAGTTCCTCGTTGGTCGGGACGACGAAGACCTTGACCGGGGAGTCTGCGGTGGAAATCATGCGCGGCTCCTTGGAACGGACCAGGTTGGCTTCCTTGTCAAAGTGGATACCGTACATGTCCAGGTTGTACAGGGAGTCCTGGCGGACCTCGGTGTCGTTCTCACCGACGCCGGCGGTGAACGTGATGGCGTCGACGCGGCCGAGCGCAATCATGTAGGAACCGATGAAGCGGCGCAGCTGGTGGATGTAGATGTTGTACGCCAGCCAGGCGTCGGAGTCCTCGTTCTCGATGCGCTCGCGCAGCACGCGGAAGTCATTGACGCCGGAAATGCCCTTCACACCGGACTGCTTGTTAAGCAGCTTGTCGATCTCATCGATGGTCATGCCCGCCTGGCGGGACAGGTGGAAGATGATGCCCGGGTCGATATCACCGGAACGGGTACCCATGGCCAGGCCGGCCAGCGGGGTCAGGCCCATCGAGGTGTCGATGGCGCGCCCGTTGGAGATCGCGGCGGCGGAGGCGCCGTTGCCCAGGTGCAGCGTGATCTGGTGGGTGTGGCCCGGGTCGCGGCCCAGCAGCTTCGGGACCTGCTGCGAGACGAACTCGTGGGAGGTGCCGTGGAAGCCGTAGCGGCGGATGTCGTACTTCGTCGCGACTTCCTTGTTGATGGCATACAGCGCGGCGGCCGGGGCCATGCGGTTGAAGAAGGCGGTGTCGAAGACGGCCACGTGCGGCAGGTCCGGCAGGATGGCGCGCGCGACGCGGATGCCGTCCAGGTTGGCCGGGTTGTGCAGCGGGGCCAGCGGGATGAGGTCCTCGATCATGGACTCGATCTGCTCGTCCAGCAGCTGCGGCTCGCTGAAGAGGCGACCGCCGTGGACGACACGGTGGCCGACGGCGATGAGCTCCAGCTGGGTGGGGCCGACCTGGTTGTCCTCCATGATCTCGAAGGCGCGCTTCAGGCCCGCGGTGTGGTCCGGGATTTCCAGCTCTTCGCGGATCTTCTCGCCGTTGACGGTGACGTTGATGGCACCGTTCGGCTCGCCGATCTGCTCGACCAGGCCGGTGACCAGCGGAGCGTCGGTGGCTTCGTTCTCCGGGTTCACCACCTGGAACTTGATGGAGGAAGAGCCGGAGTTAAGTACTAGAACGTAGGCCATTTAGGCGTTGCCTCCTGCCTGGATAGCGGTAATAGCGACGGTGTCGACAATATCGGGAACGGTAGCGCCACGGGACAGATCGTTGACCGGCTTGTTCAGCCCCTGCAGGATCGGGCCCACGGCCAGGGCGCCGCCGGTGCGCTGCGCGGTCTTGTAGCCGATGTTGCCGGCTTCCAGGTCCGGGAAGATGAAGACGTTGGCCTGGCCAGCGACCTCGGAGTCGGGCATCTTCTTCTTGGCCACACCCGGGTCGCAGGCGGCGTCGAACTGCAGCGGGCCGTCGACCTTGAGGTCGCCGTTGATCTGAAGGGCGGCCTCCACGGCGGCCACGGCGCGGTCCACGTCCGGGCCGGAGCCGGAGGTGCCGGTGGAGTAGGACAGCACGGCCACGCGCGGGTCGATGCCGAACTGGGCCGCGGTCTTCGCGGAGACGGCGGCGATCTCGCCGAGCTGCTCGGCGGTCGGGTTCGGGTTGACCGCGCAGTCGCCGAAGGCCCACAGGCGCCCGCGCATGACCATCAGGAAGATGGAGGAGACCACGGAGGCCTCCGGGGTGGTCTTGATGATCTGGAAGGAAGGCTTGATGGTGTGGGCGGTGGTGTGCGCCGCGCCGGAGACCATGCCGTCGGCCAGGCCCTTGTGGACCATCATGGTGGCGAAGTAGGAGATGTCCTGCATGGTCTCGCGGGCCTGCTCGAGGGTCACGCCCTTCTTCTTGCGCAGCTCGGCGAAGTCGGCAGCGAATTCCTCGGCCAGCGGGGAGGTCAGGTGGTCGATGATGGTGGCGTCAGTCAGATCCACGCCCAGCTCGCCGGCGCGGGTGGCAATGGAGTCTGGGTTGCCCAGGATGGTGAGCTTGACGATGCCCTTTTCCAGCAGCTGGCCAGCCGCCAGCAGGATGCGGTCGTCGTCGCCCTCCGGCAGCACGACGTGGGCGCCGGCGGCCTTGGCCTGGCCCAGCAGCTGCTGCTCGAAGACGGGAGCGGACATGACCGGCTCGACGTTGAGGTTAATCTGGCGGGCCAGGGCCTCGCCGTCCTTGAGCTGGTCCGGCGTGACAACGCCGGCGACGGTCGCCTGCACGTCCTTGGCGTGGCGGACCGCGAGTTCGGCCGCGCCCTTTTCCTGCTCGGCTACGAACAGCAGCGGCACGCCGACGGCGGCGGCAGCTACGGAGTCGAAGTGGGTGTCGCCGGTGCCCTGAATAACTACGGGGCCGTCGGCGGTAAGTTCCGCAGCGACGACGTCGGCGAGCTTCGGGTTGAGCTCATCCAGAGTGCGCAGCTGCGCGTCTAGCTGGTGGGCAGTTTCCGCAAGGTTGAGGTCGGCAAAATCACGACCTACGACACTGACAAGGACAGAACGAGCATTAGACATGCGACGAACCTTTCATTCGCTGTCACGGGGCAATATCCACAGCAAAAGTGCTGTATATCACTCAGTAATTTGTTTAGTGACCTCCTCTACCCTACTTCAGAATGCCCATTTTTTCCGATTCGCGTAGATGTAAAACAGGTCACTCATGACTATAAGTTTTGGGCAGAATCCGCGATTGCGCGTTTAACCGCAGCTACGGACTTTTCTAAGGCCTTCGTTTCCCAGTCATCCAGCTCCACTGTCAGGCGCCGGAGGACCCCCGAACGCCCGATCAAACATGGCAGGGAGACCGCGACGTCGCCGTCGTAGCCGTATTCGCCGTGCAGGGTGGTCGAGACCGGGAAGATGGCGCGCTCATCGAGCAAGACCGCCCGCGCCAGGCGCATGGCCGAGGCGGCGACGCCGGCGTTGGTCCAGCCCTTGGAGTGGAAGACCTGGTAGGCGGCCTCGACGACGCGCTCGGCCAGGTCCGCCGCGTCGAGCCGGACGCCGGGGAAGTATTCGCCGAGCCGGGCGGCGGGAATGCCGGCCACGGACAGGTGGGACAGGACCGGGAAGGCGGCCATGCCGTGCTCGCCCATCATGTAGCCGTCGACGGAGTCGGGGCTAATCCCCAGATCGTCGGCGACTAGGCGGCGCAGGCGGGACGAGTCCAGCATGGTGCCGGTGGCGAAGATCTTGTGCTCCGGGTAGTCGAATTCGTTCTGGGCAATCCAGACGATGGTATCGGCCGGGTTGGTGATGAAGATGAGCACGGGGCCGGCCTCTTTGTCGGCCACGTTCGCGCACACCTCGCGCATGATCCCGCGGGTGATATCGCCGTTGACGGGCGCGAGCGCCGCCCGGTCCGGGTTGGCGTCGGGGTTGTCGGGGTCCACGATCATCGACGGGCCGGCGGCCGAAATGACGACGTCGGCGTCCGCGCACTCGGAGTAGTCGCCGCGGCGCACGCGCGGGACGAAGCTACCGGGCACGCCGGTCAGGTGGTGTTGGTCGAGGGCCTCGCCGTAGGCAATGTCGGGGTCGCTATCGATGACCACAATGTCGGCAAACAAGCCGGAGTGTACCGCCTCTGCCAGCACGTAGGAACCTACGTGGCCCGCTCCGGTGATAACGAGCTTGGCTGGTCGGTTCATGATTTTCCTTTCGACGAGTAGTGAAACAAGAAGGGTTCTCGGCAAGCGAAAAACCGCCGACCTCGAGTGTAGGCCGGCGGTAGCAGCGCTTACAGGGAGTGGAAGATGGAGAAGAAGATGGTTGCCACGGCCACCAGGCCGATGAAGGTGGTGAACCAGTTGGACGGCTTGCCGCGGAAGCGCTTGAGCGCGTCCACCTTGTGGATGGCCCACATCGGAATCAGGAAGAGCAGGACGGCAATGGCCGGGCCACACAGGGTCTCAATCATGCCCAGGATGGACGGGTCGGCCCAGGCGACCAGGATGCAGGTCACCAGGATGAAGATAAGCGAGCCGGTCTCCAGCGCGCGGCTGTGGGTGAACTTGGTGTTGCCAGCGACGTGGTTGCCGGTGACCACCAGACCCTCGACGGACTCCGCCGCGCCCAGGTAGTGGCCCAGGAAGGACTTGCAGATGGCCACCAACGCCACGATGGGGGCTACCCATTGCAGGAAGGGGGCATCGAAGTGGTTGGCCAGGTAGGACAGGATGGTGATGTTTTGCTCCTTGGCCTCGGCCAGGTTTTCCGGCGACAGGGACAGGGCGCAGGAGAAGACGAAGAACATCACGACGATGACCATGAGGCCTTCGGCCGCCGCCAGGACCTGGCCGGTCTTCTTATCCGCCCACTTGTCGCCGTACTCCTGGCGCTTCTCGGAGGCGAAGGAGGAGATGATCGGCGAGTGGTTGAAGGAGAAGACCATCACCGGCACCAGCAGCATCAGCGTGGTGGCCAGGCCGTTGCCGGAGGCCTCCCGCGCGACGTCTAGGTCGAAGGTAGAGAAGAAGGCGGTGTTCCAGCGCGGGATGAGGTAGAGCGCCAGGAAGATCAGCACGGCGATGAAGGGGAAGGCCAGCGCGGACATCACCTTGACCACGATTTCCTGGCCCATCTTCACCACGAAGATGAGGCCGCCGACCAGCAGGGTGGCTAGCGCCCAGCGCGGCCAGGGTTCAACGTGCAGCTGGTGGATGAGGAAGGACTCCAGGGTGTTGGTCAGCGTGACGGCGTAGACCAGCACCAGCGGGTAGACCGCCACGAAGTAGAGGACGGTCATCACGACGCCGGCGTTGGCGCCGAAGTGCTCCTCCATGACGTCGGTCAGGTGGGACTTCGGATCGGAGCCGGACAGGACCAGGCGGGTCATCGCGCGGTGGGCCCAGAAGGTCATGGGGAAGGCGATGATGGTCATGATGATCAGCGGGATAATGCCGCCGATGCCCGCGTTGATGGGCAGGAACATGACGCCGGCGCCGATGGCGGTGCCGAACAGGCTCAGCGTCCAGATGGTATCGGTTTTGCCCCAGCCGGGGGCTTTGTCAGCGCTGTCGGGGCTACCCGGCGCCGTGGTGGTTGGTGCCCGCCGGGCGTCGGCGGCCTCGGGAGGGATGACGGACATGGTGTGTTCGACCCTTTCGACGTGTTCCCCGCAGCCCTACGCGAAAGAACGGGCCGATGGAGAACTATTTATCACTTCACGCTCCATCCTCCGGAAAACCCCCGCAGGATGCTATGAGCAAATTCACATTTGATGATTAATTATTATCACATCACCAAAATGAGAACTTTTCCGCAGGGATCCGTTATAGTAATTAGCCACACTCGGTTCTGACATAGTTTTTACCTAGTAGCCAACAGGAACCACCGGAAAACCCGCCCAGGCTGCACCGACCCCAAACGCCCCCTGAAAATCCCCTAGGGAAACGGTGTTTCACCCTAAGGCCGCACCTCCCCCGCCGGATGCCCCCGACTATTGGGCATGTCACGGAAAAACCGGGCACTATGACCAAAATCAAAGCCCTTTTGCCCAGGTCAGAGAACTTATAACATCGGAGGCATGAGCACTACAGTCCAGACCCCGCTCGTCACCGCCGCCGAAATCGAGGCCGCCCACGAGCGCATCCAAGATGAAATCAACCGCACCCCACTGCGCTACAGCGAACGACTGTCCCAACTGACCAACTGCAACGTCTACCTCAAGTGCGAGGAACTGCAGGACGTGCGCTCCTACAAGATCCGCGGCGCGCTCAACAGCATCAAGAACCTGAGCGACGAGGAGCTGGCCGCCGGCATCGTCACCGCCTCGGCCGGCAACCACGCCCAGGGCGTGGCCTACGCCTGCAAGACCATGGGCGTCCAGGGCAAGATCTTCGTGCCGGTGTCCACCCCGGCCCAGAAGCGCGACCGCATCCTGGCCCACGGCGGCCGCTTCGTGGACCTGGTCGTGACCGGCGAGTCCTTCGACGAGGCCTCCGCCGCCGCCCATGAGGACGCCGCCGAGCGCGGGGCCACCTTCATCGAGCCCTTCGATGCCCACGACACCGTCGTCGGCCAGGGCACCATGGCCAAGGAAATCCTCGAGCAGCTGGCCGAGGAGGGCAAGGAGCTGCACGCGCTGATCGCCCCCGTCGGCGGCGGCGGCCTGCTCTCCGGCCTGACCAGCTACGTCGCGGAGAAGGCCCCGGAGGCCCAGATTTACGGCGTGGAGCCGGCCGGCGCGGCATCGCTAGCCGCAGCCTTCCGTAATAATGGCCCGATGACGCTGCCGACCGTGGACCCGTTCGTGGATGGCGCGGCCGTCAAGCGCATCGGCGCGCTGCCCTACGAGATCCTCTCGGCCAACAAGGACCGGCTGGAGCACTTCGCAGTCAGCGAGGACGACGTCTGCATCGAGATGCTCAACCTCTACCAGAACGAGGGCATCGTCTCCGAGCCGGCCGGCGCGCTGTCCGTGACCGGCCTGACCAAGCTGGACCTGGCGCCGGGCTCGACCGTCGTCTGCGTCATCTCCGGCGGCAACAACGACGTCATCCGCTACACAGAGATCATGGAGCGCTCCCTGGTCCACCGCGGCCTGAAGCACTACTTCCTCATCAGCTTCCCGCAGGTCCCCGGCCAGCTGCGCATCTTCCTCGACGAAATCCTCAACCCCGGCGACGACATCACCCGGTTCAAGTACCAGAAGCGCAACAACTGCGTGCTGGGCACCGCGCTGGTGGGCCTGGTGCTGGAAAAGCCCGAGGAAATCGACCAGCTCATCGAACGTTTGGACAACTCCAAGTTCGAGTACGAGTACCTCAAGCCAGGTACGCCTGAATATAAGATAGTCGGATAAGCCCTTCTGAGGCTGATTTGGGGAGCAGGCTTGTTACCCTATCTAGTACGTTGCTCGCATCCGAACGTATGATGAGCTCAGATTAGACAAGTAACAGCCACTCCCCCAAGAATCAGTGAGGACACCGACATATTATGACTTCCCCTCTGCGCGTTGCAGTCGTTGGTTCCGGCCCGGCCGGCATTTACGCATCCGATCTTCTGGTTAAGTCCGAGGTCGACGTCCAAGTCGATCTGTTTGAGAAGATGCCCGCCCCCTTCGGCCTGATCCGCTACGGCGTGGCCCCGGACCACCCGCGCATCAAGGGGATTGTTCAGTCTCTGCACAACGTCATGGAAAAGGAAGACATCCGCTTCCTGGGCAATATTGAGGTCGGCCGTGACGTCACCGTCGAGGAGCTGCAGGACTACTACGACGCCGTCATCTTCGCCACCGGCGCCACCGCAGACCGCCTGGTCAACATCCCGGGCGAGGACCTCGAGGGCGTCCACGGCGCCGGCGAGTTCGTGGGCTTCTACGACGGCAACCCGAACTTCAAGCGCGACTGGGACCTGTCCGCCGAGTCCGTGGCCGTCATCGGCGTGGGCAACGTCTCCCTAGACGTCTCCCGCATCCTGGCCAAGACCGCCGATGAGCTGCTGGTTACGGAGATCCCGGACAACGTTTACCAGACCCTGAAGACCAACCGCGCCAAGGAGATTCACGTCTTCGGCCGCCGCGGCCCGGCCCAGGCGAAGTACACCCCGAAGGAGCTCAAGGAGCTGGACGAGTCCCCGACCATCGAGGTCATCGTCGATCCGGAAGACATCGACTACGACGCTGCCTCCGAGGAAGCTCGCCGCGCCACCAAGTCCACCGACCTGGTCTGCCAGACCCTGGAGGGCTACGCCATGCGCGAGACCAAGGGCGCCCCGCACAAGCTCTACATCCACTTCTTCGAGGCCCCGGTGGAGATCCTCGGCGAGGACGGCAAGGTCACCGGCCTGAAGACCGAGCGCACTGAGCTCGACGGCACCGGGCGGGTCAACGGCACCGGGAAGTTCACCGAGTGGCCGGTCCAGGCGGTCTACTCCGCCGTGGGCTACCACCCGCAGGACGTCAAGGGCGTGCCCTACGACGAGGAGAAGGCCGTCATCCCGAACGACGGCGGCCACGTGCTGCGCGATAACGGCGGGGAGAAGATCCCGGGCCTGTACACCACGGGCTGGATCAAGCGCGGCCCGGTCGGGCTTATCGGCAACACCAAGTCCGACGCGAAGGACACCACCTCCATGCTGCTGGCCGATCACCTGGCCGGCGAGCTCACCGAGGCCACTAAGCGCGACCCGCAGGACATCCTGGACCTGCTGGCCAGCCGCGAGATCGCCGTGACCACCTGGGAAGGCTGGCACCGCCTGGACGCGGCCGAGCGCGCCGCCGGCGAACCGCAGGAGCGCGAGCGCGTCAAGATCGTCGAATGGGACGACATGGTCCGCTACGCCGGCCCGCAGGAGGACTAAGCCCGGCCGCTAAGCTGGTGGGCGTGACTAAAGAATCTTTTAACCCCACCATCACCGCCGCGCCGCTCGCGGCGCTGGCCCCGCTAGACGTCCACGCGCTCTACAAGCTGCGCGTGGACGTCTTCGTGCGTGAGCAGGCCACCCCTTACGCCGAAATCGATGACACGGACGCCCAGCCGTCCACCATCCACCTTTTGGCCTGGGACAGTCCTGCAGCCGAACAAGAACGAGCGCAAGCACAAGAACAGACCCAGGATCCCACCTCCCGGCTCCTGGGCACGGCCCGCCTGTTCCCGGCGACCATCCCGGACCCGGACGCCGCAAAGCAAGGCGAGCCCGCCGACGCCCCGACCATCGAGGTCGTCCAGTTCGGCCGCTTCGCCCTGGATCCCGCCGCCCGGGGCACGGGGCTGGGCCGGCAGCTTATCGATGCCGCCTTGCAGTTCGCCGCCACCGCCCGTCCGGGCACGCCGGTCTACCTGGAGGCGCAATCGCCGCTGACCGGCTACTACGGCCGCTTCGGCTTTAGCGTGTGCGGCGAGCCCTTCGACGAGGACGGCACCCCGCACACGCCGATGATTAAGCGCGCCACGGCGAAGTAGCTAGGAGGCAGGCTCCTACTTCCGGCCCCACAGGGTGGTGTTTTCGACCGCGGCTTCCTCCTCGTCATCGTCGATGCCGCCGGTCAGCTCGGGGTTGACTCGCACGAGCGGCTCGTCGAGCAGCACCACCTTGTGCAGCTGCGGGATATCCGGGGTCTGGGAGTCCTCGACGACCTCGGCCGCGGTCGGGGTGCCGCGCACCTCGATGCGCGCGGCCGCCACGTTGGCCCTATCGCGGGCCTCCTCGATGTCCTCGCCCGTGGAGACCACCAGGCCCATGCGCCGGCCCTTGTAGGCGCCCGGCTTGCCAAACAGCGTCACGTCGGTCTCCGCGACCGCCATCGCCTGGCCCACGCCCTGGTAGGCCACGTCCTCGATGTCGTCGTCCGCGTGCAGCATATAGGACGCACCGGGGGTTACCAGGGTGACGTCGATCGGGTAGCCCAGAATGGCCCGGGCTTGCAGCTCGAACTCGGAGAAGCGCTGGGTGTAGCCGGTCAGCATGGCGGTATCCGACGGCCGCGGGGAGACGGAGGAGAAATACACGTCGTCGCCGGCGACGAAGAGCTCCACCCCGTAGACGCCGCGCCCGCCCAGCTCGTTGGAGATTCGCGCGGCCACCGAGCGGGCGTTTTCCAGCGCGCGCTGGCTCATGGGCATCGGCTGCCACGACTCCACCAAGTCGCCGTGCTCGTGGCGGTGCCCGATGGGCTCGCTAAACCACGTGGCCATCTCCTTGGTGGACGGGTCGATGGAGCGCACCGCCAGCAGCGTGACCTCGTAGTCGAAGTCCACGAAGCGCTCGGCCACCACGCAGTCCGAGTCTGAGGACACACGGCGGACCTTCTGCCAGGCGCTGGCGATTTCCTCCGGCTCGCGGACCAGCATGTGCCCCTTGCCGGAGGTCGACACGTCCGGCTTGATGATGCAGGGAAAGCCCAGCTCCTCGACCGCGGCGACGAGCTGCTCCTCCGAATTCGCAAAGCGGTAGGCCGTCGTGGGCAGGCCCAGCGACTCCGCCGCGCTGCGGATCGATTCCCGGTCCCGGGTGAGCTCACAAGCGCGTGCGGTGGGCACTACCACGGCATCCGTTTCCGCCTCCAGGCGCGACAGGGCATCCACGGCCACCATCTCCACCTCAGGCACGACGAAGTCCGGCTGGACCTGGGAGGCAATCTCCCAGACCGCCTGCGGGTCGGAAATCTGCGCCACGTGCGCCACGTGGGCGATGTGCAGCGCCGGCGCCCCCGGGTAGGAGTCCACCGCGTGCACCTCCAGCCCCAGGCGCTGGAACGCAGCCGTCAGCTCCTTGCCGAGCTCACCACCGCCGAGCAGCAGCACCTTGGTGGCGTTGGATGTCAGCGGCGTTCCGATATGTTGTGCAAAGTCCATAGATTGTTCCTCCAGAAGCTGTGAGACACCACAGCAAACTCTGCGACCATTATCGCATAGCGCCAGCTATCTGCCGCATTGGAACAGGCCATAACATTGCGCAGGTACCGGTCCCGCAACGCACAAACTCCCGCCCAGCTGCCATCACAGCATTCGACGGGAGTGTGTGTTCTATTGGTTTTCTGCCTGCTTAGGCGTCCTCGAGGACGTCGTGGCGCACGATGGTCTGGTCGCGGCCGGGGCCGACGCCAATGTAGGAGATGCGGGTGCCGGACAGCTCCTCGAGGCGCAGGACGTAGTCCTGGGCCTTCTGCGGCAGTTCCTCGAAGGTCTGGCAGCGGGTGATGTCCTCGTCCCAGGCCGGCATGGTCTCAAAGATGGGCTCGGCGTGGTGGAAGTCGGACTGGGTCATGGGCATCTCGTCGAAGCGCTTGCCGTCCACGTCGTAGGCCACGCAGATGGGGATCTCCCCGATTCCGGTGAGAACGTCCAGCTTGGTCAGGAAGTAGTCGGTGAAGCCGTTGACGCGGGTGGCGTACCGGGCGATGACGGAGTCGTACCAACCGCAGCGGCGCTTGCGGCCGGTGTTGACGCCGATCTCCCCGCCGGTGGTCTGCAGGTACTCGCCCCACTTGTCGAAGAGCTCCGTGGGGAACGGGCCCGCGCCCACGCGGGTGGTGTACGCCTTGATGATGCCCAGGGAGGTGGTGATCTGCGTCGGGCCCACGCCCGAGCCCACCGAGGCGCCGCCGGCGGACGGGTTGGAGGAGGTCACGAACGGGTAGGTGCCGTGGTCCACGTCCAACATGGTGGCCTGACCGCCCTCCATGAGGACGTGCTTGCCGTTGGACAGGGCATCGTTGAGCTCGAGCTCGGCCTCGATGACCATCGGGCGCAGGCGCTCCCGGTAGCTCAGGAAGTACTCCACGACCTGCTCCGGGTCGATGGCCTTGCGGTTGTACATCTTGACCAGCATCTGGTTCTTGATGTCCAGCGCGGAGGTAACCTTCTGGCGCAAGATGGACTCGTCGAAGATGTCTTGGACGCGGATGCCGATGCGCGCGACCTTGTCCGCGTAGGCCGGGCCGATGCCGCGGCCGGTGGTGCCGATGGCGCGCTTGCCCAGGAAGCGCTCCTGCACGCGGTCGAGCGTCTGGTGGTACGGCGCCACCAGGTGCGCATTGGCGGAAATCTTCAGGCGGGAGGCCTTCGCGCCGCGGGCTTCCAGCCCGTCGATCTCGTCGAAGAGGGCCTCCAGGTTAATCACGACGCCGTTGCCCAGGATCGGGGTGGCGTTTTCCGACAGGATGCCGGCGGGCAGGAGCTTGAGCTCGTACTTCTCGCCGCCGACCACGACGGTGTGGCCGGCGTTGTTGCCGCCGTTCGGCTTGACAACGTAGTCGACCTTGCCGCCGAGGATATCCGTCGCCTTGCCCTTGCCTTCGTCGCCCCACTGGGCGCCAACAATGACGATTGCTGCCATGGTTGCTAGTTCACTTCCCCATTTAAATTGGAGTCAAATACGCACTAACTCTACCTGGTTAGCCATCCGCGTGGGCTCTCCTACCCCGGCGAAGTAGCATAGAAAACATGCGTGTGATGATCTTACGCTGCGGTGCGCCGCAGTTTGCCCTGTCCTCCGCTCCGGACTCCAACTGGGAAATCCTGGACTGCGAGGCCGTACCCACGCGCAAAGAGCTCAAGGCGCTAGACGCCGCCGCCCGCGAGATCCTGCCCGAAGACCCCACGCCGTCGCTCGATGAAATCGCCGCCCAACCCGACGTGGCGCACCTAGGCGCGCCAGCGCCCGCGCCCCAGCCGGTACCCGAAGCGCTGCGCGTGATCGTCATCGGCACGGACGCCGCCCTGTCCGCGGTGATTACCCGGCTCATGCGCGCCGACACAATGTGGGTCGAGGTCGCCTACGTGCCGGTGGAAGACACTTCCGCCGCCGCCCAGAACTGGGGCCTGCCCCAGAATACGAACGATGCCTTCCGCCTGGCGCTGGAAGGTGTAGTCGCGCCGGTACCCACCATCCGCAACGACGCCGGCCAGGCCGTGGCGGGCTCGGCCACCATCAGCCAGTGGAACCCCGGGGCCATGACCGGGGAGATCATCGTCGACGACCACGTGCTCGTCCGCCAAGACGGCGAGGCCCTACGCGGGCCCCAGGCGGGCGTCTACGGCGCCAAACTGGTGCCCATGGTGGACGCCCCCGGCATCGTCGCCGCGGCGGCGCCAGTGGCCCGCCAGGGGGTGCTAGGGCGCCTGCGCCGGAAGCCGGCCGCGCCGCAGCCCGGCCCGGTCGATCCGTCCACCGTGGCCACCGGGCGCGCGGTCCAGGCCGGCGGGCCGGAGCTGCGCGTGACCGTGGACGGGGTCTCCCGGCCCCGCCCGGTCGACCGCGTGACCTTCTACCGGCACCTGCGCGACCTGCAGGTGGTGCGGGTGGCGCGCCCCTAGCGTTTAAAGGTCGTGCTCGTCCTCGTCGTAGATCTCCGGCGGGTAGGCCGGGGTCTGCGAGGTCGGGATGAGCACCGCCACGGCGGACTCGCGGGACATACCGCAGATCATTAGCAGATCCACCACGATGGAGCGCGTCTGCGCCAGGATGGCGTAGGCCGACAGCTGGCTGCGGCCCTCCACGATGTCCATGCTGGCCCTAGCCCCCGCCCGGCGCAGCCGCTGGACCAGGTGGGGCAGCTCCTGGGCCTCGTTGAGGCCGCGCCGGCTGCCGTAGATTTCGGCCAGCTCCTCCATCACCGAGCACAGCTCCTCGATGAGCTCAATCTGGACCGGGGAGACCTTGTCCCCGTCCTCGGTGATCACCAGCGCGCGGCGGGAGAGCACGCGCACCCCGCGCACACCGTTGTCCACGGGCACGAGGATGCGTTCCAGCGAGCGGATATTGCGCCTAGAACCCCACATGATGGGCGAGACCTCGGAGGCCTCCCGGCCCTGCTTGGCGGCATCGGCCAGCTTCTCGATATTGGTCTGCGTGCCGAAGACGGCCTGGCGGGCCTCCTCGATGATCTCGACGTCCTGCTTCTCCAACCCGCGGGAGACGTCGTAGAGCACGCTGGCGGCGATGCTGAGCACCTTGGAGACCTCCCGGCGCGCCTGGGCCAGCGGCGAGTTCGGGATCAGCGCGATGGTGACCACGCCGATGACGGACCCGATGAGGGCATCGATAGCGCGGTTGAGGCCCCCGGCTCCCTCGGTGGGCGGGAAGATAGTGGCGATCAGGATGGAGCCAAAGACGATCTGGTTGGTCAGCAGCGGCGACTTGGTCATAAACGAGCCGAGCAGCAGCGTCGCGCCCACGATGACGGTGATCTGGAACGGGCCCTGGCCGACGAATTGGAAGAGGATATCGCCGACCGCCACGCCGGTGATGCCGCCGATGGCCATCTCCACCGCGCGCTTCATCCGGTCGCCGCCGGACAGGCCCAAGATGATCACCGTGGAGATCGGCGCGAAGAAGGGCTGCGCGTGGCCCGCGATGTCGTTGGCCACCCAGTAGGACAGCCCCGCGCCGACGGTGGCCTGCAGGATAAACACGAAGCGCGAGCGCACGCGGTTCAACCGGGCCATCAATGACCGGTCGATACTGCGCAGGCGCTCGCGCGTGGTGAGTCGTTTACGTTCTTCGGCCATGGGCGCCATTCTAGGACACTTTTATAGCGCCGCGGACCGAAAAGACTGCTTTAGCGGGAAACCGTCTTCCCCACCGAGTGCAGGTCCTGGCAGGCCTCGATGACGCGCTCGGACATGCCCTGCTCGGCCTTCTTCAGGTAGGAGCGCGGGTCGTAGACCTTCTTGTTGCCCACCTCGCCGTCGATCTTGAACACGCCGTCGTAGTTGGCAAACATGTGGCGCGCGACCGGGTTGGTAAACGCGTACTGGGTGTCGGTGTCCACGTTCATCTTGATGACGCCGTAGCGCAGGGCCTCCTCGATCTTTTCCTTCTCAGAGCCGGAGCCGCCGTGGAAGACGAAGTCGAAGGGCTGGGCGCCCTCGTCTAGGCCGAGCTTCTTCTGCGCGGTCTGCTGGCCCTCCAGCAGGACCTCCGGGCGCAGCTTCACGTTGCCCGGCTTGTAGACGCCGTGGACGTTGCCGAAGGTGGCGGCCAGCAGGTAGCGGCCGTTCTCGCCGGTGCCCAGGGCGTCGATGGTCTTCTCGAAGTCCTCGACGGTGGTGTAGAGGTTGTCGCCAGCCTTGGCTTCCACGCCGTCTTCCTCGCCGCCGACGACGCCGATCTCAGCCTCCAGGATGATGTGGGCCTTACGGGCCTTTTCCAGCAGCTCCTGGGCGATCTCCAGGTTCTCATCGATCGGGATGGCGGAGCCGTCCCACATGTGGGACTGGAACAGCGGCAGCTCGCCGCGGTCGACGCGTTCCTGGGAGATGGCGATCAGCGGGCGGACGTAGTCGTCCAGCACTTCCTTCTGGCAGTGGTCGGTGTGCAGCGCGACGTTGATGCCGTAGTGCTTGGCGGCCTCGTGCGCGAAGGCGGCCAGCGCCTGGGCGCCCGCTACCTTGTTCTTGACTGCCAGGCCGGAACCGAACTCCGCACCGCCGGTGGAGAACTGGATAATGCCGTCGGACTCGGCCTCCGCGAAGCCCTTGAGCGCAGCGTTGATGGTCTCCGAGGAGGTGCAGTTGATGGCCGGGAAGGCAAAGCCAGACTGCTTCGCCTCGTCCAGCATGGCGTTGTAGACCTCTGGGGTAGCAATAGGCATAGAAGTGAATCTTCCTTACTTGGTTCGCGTTTGACTTACTGCACTACCAAGTATGCCTGTGATTTGGCTTGCGCGCCGCAGGTCTTGGTTAAGGAAAGGTGTGAGTTTGTACCTAGCCGGTGTCTGGTCCCGGCTAGTGGGGCTAGCCCCGGCCTTCTGCGCGGTCGCGGGCGACGCGGGCGGCGGCCTCCATCAGCATCCAGCCGGACAGCTGCACCGACAGGTCGCGCTCCGCGATGCGGATGACGCCGACCTTCTCGCCCAGCGTGGTCGGGCCCAGGCCGAAGTTGTGGGGCAGGCGCGCGTCCGCGGTCCAGTCCGTGCCGAAGATGGGCAGACCGTCGACCTCCAGGCGGTGCTCCCAGACCGAGGCGGCCGAGGACATCACCAGGCGGGCGGCCAGCTTCTTCGCCGCGCGGTTGGCGGGCGAATCCCCCGGCAGGCGCACGGCCGCGCCCGCCAGGTAGCGCACCAGGATGCCCTTGAACAGGCCGCCGTCGCCGTCGCCGGTGTCCCAGTCGATGACCCCGGCGGGGGTGGCCATATACGAGGCGATGGCCTGGATGAGCCCGCGGATGCGGGTCAGGTACTTCACGGTGTCCTCGGCGCGCTCGGCCTCCTGGACCGAGTCCAGGTGCTCCAGTGAGGAAAAGCCGGCGCGCTTGCGCAGGGCCAGCGCGATTTCCACGCAGGCGCCCAAGACCACGCCCTGGCAGTAGGGGTGCAGGTTGCGCACCCACTCCGGGCCGTCCATGCGCATGCGGATGCCGTCCATGATAAGCCCCTGGTCATCGACCAGGTTTTCGTAGAGCCACTCGACGATCTTCTCGGCCTCCGCCAGGTGCCCCGTGCGCGCCAGCAGGATCGCCGCCGGCCCGTTGGAGGGCACGTTGAAGAAGTTCTCGCCCTCCCGCCACGGCAGCACGCCCAGGTGCTCGTCGCGGCCGGCGCGGATGTTGTCCTGCAGCTCCGCGAGCTTCGAGTAGGGCTTGACCTTGCTCAGCTGCCCGGCGCGCTGCAGGGCGAGCGCCAGCCAGGCCTTGTCGTCGAAGTAGCGGTTGTTCTTCAGCGGGCTGAGGTTGCGCACTCGGATGCCGCGCACGGTTTCGGTGATCCGCTTGCGCCGCATCTTGGTGTTGTGGCGCTGGGCGGCATCCACCAGGCAGTCCAGGTAATGCGCCTGCCACCAGTAGTGCCAATGGAGGAAGATCTTTTCCTTGCCGGTGGGCGGCCAGCGCACGATTGCCAAGTTGGTCTTTGGCAGTCCCCACACGCGTGCTGCGTGGCGGTCATTGATGGCGGTTTCTGCCAGATCCGCGCGGTGTGCCCACTTTTCGTCCACTCAGGTGCCCTAATTTCAGTCGATCTATTACTCACAGGAAGTCTAGCGCGCTCCCAGCTCACACGTGCAATTTTGCGCAACTGGCTGGCGCCCCCGCCTACCAGCTGTGGGACAGATCCGCGTGCTGGCGGATCCAGGCATGCATGGCGATGCCGGCCGCCACGCCCGCGTTGATAGACCGGGTGGAACCGAACTGGGCGATGGAACAGGTCATCACCGCCCCGTCCTGGGCGGACTGGCTCACGCCGGGGCCTTCCTGCCCGAACAGGAGCAGGCATTTCTCCGGCAGCTCGGCGGTCTCCAGCGGCACGCAGCCCGGGGTGTTGTCGATGGCCACGACCGTCAGCCCCTCCTGCCCCGCCCACTCCAGCAGCTCTTCTACCGTGTCGTGGTGGGCCAGGTGCTGGTAGCGGTCCGTGACCATGGCGCCGCGGCGGTTCCAGCGGCGGCGGCCGACGATGTGGACCGTGTCCACCGCAAAGGCGTTGGCCGTGCGCACCACGGTGCCGATATTCGAGTCGTTCTCGAAGTTCTCAATGGCAATGTGCAGGCTGTGGCGCCGGCTATCGATGTCGGCGACGATCGCCTCGCGCCGCCAGTAGCGGTAGGCGTCCACCACGTTGCGGCGGTCGCCCTCGGCCAGCAGCTCCGGGTCGTAGCGCTCGGCCTCCAGGCCGGTGGGCCACGGCCCCTCCCACGGGCCGACCCCGTGCCGGCCCTCGTTCCATTCGGTGGGGCCGGGCTGTTGGTCGGCTTCGCTGCCGCGGGCGTCCGGCTTAAGCAAGGTCGAGGTCCTCCAGGCCCAGCAGGAAGCGGTATTCCAGTCCCTCGGCCGCGATGGCTTTGTCCGCGCCGGTGGCGCGATCCACGACGGTGGCGATGCCGACGACCTCGGCGCCGGCCTCGCGCAGGGCGGCCACCGCGGTCAGCGGGGAGTTGCCCGTGGTGGTGGTGTCCTCGACCACCAGGACCTTCTTGCCCTGAACGTCAGCGCCCTCGATGCGGCGCTGCATGCCGTGCTTCTTGGCCTCCTTGCGCACCACGAAGGCGTCGATCGGGCGGCCGTCCGCGTGCATGATGGAGGTGGCCACCGGGTCCGCGCCCAGGGTCAGGCCGCCGACCGCGGCGAAGTCCCAGTCCGCGGTCAACTCGCGCAGCAGCGCGCCGATCAGCCGGGAGGCCTCGTGCTGCAGGGTCGCCCGGCGCAGGTCGACGTAGTAGTCCGCTTCCTTACCCGAGGACAGAGTCACCTTGCCGTGCACCACGGCCAGCTTTTTGACCAGCTCGGCTAGTTGGCTCTTTTTCTGCTCGTCCAGCTTCATGAGGTTTAAAAACTCCTTTGCTTAGCCCGCGCGGGACGAAGTCTGCGTCCGCTACTCGCGCAACTGCGTTTTTGTTGTTTTCTCGCTGTTTTCTAGCTTAAGACACCCCGTGGGTGAAAACCACGCCCAGGGCGCCTTAGGCGTCGCGGTTGTCGTCGCCTTCTTGGTGGTCGTTGTGGTCGCTGGGCTCGGCGGGGTCGCGGACGGGGTGCTCCGGGATATCCCCGATGGGGCCCAGCTCGGCTTCGATCTCGTCGAAGATCGAGGAACCTCGGCCCAGGTCGCGCGGCAGGCGGGCGACGGATTCGTCCGCGTGCGGGCGCTCCTGCCCGTCGGCGATGGCGTCCACCTCGTCCGCGCCCAGCGCGCGGTGCTCCATGGAGCCGTGGGCGGCGCCGGCCCGGCGGCTGGGCAGCACCATCGGTTCCTCCGGGCGCTGGACCGGCGGGCGCGCCATGTCCTCGGCGGGGTTGGGCACCGCGGTCGGGCCCGTCGGCGCGACCGGCTGCGGCGGCGGCACCACGCGCGTGGGATCCCCCTGTTCCGGGTGGTAGACCAGCCCGGCGGCCGGGCGCGGCGGCAGCACGCGGGCGACGTCCGCCAGCACCGCCATCGGGGCGAGCATCTCATCCCACTCGGCGCTGCGGGCGGTCTTGTCGGTCTGCGCGAGTACCCATTCGTTTTCCATCCACACCGCGGTCACTGCCTCCGGCAGGTATTCCAGCCCGGTGGCCAAGCGGTCGTCGCTCATGCGCTCGACCACGCCCGGCTCCGTGGCGTAGACGCTAAAGCCGGCGATCTCGTTCGCGGCGACCAGGTCCTCCGAGGCCTCTTCCACCAGCGGCAGGCCCGTGCGGCGGAAATCCACCACCACGTCGGAGCTCGCGCCGGTGCGCAGCGCCATCACGTTGACTCCGCCCAGGTCGAGCAGGAAAAGCTCGTGGCCGAAGACCGTGCCGTGGGCGATGTCCCGCGGGCGCGCGCCCCCGGCCGCCGCGCCCCGCGTCCACTCGTCCGCCAGGTAGGAATCCTCCTTGGCGAAGTCGAAGCCGTGCTGGTTTGCCCAGGCCTTGCGCTCCCGGCGCAGCGCGCCCGGCAGCATCGGGCGCCCGATCTTCTTCTTCGGCACCGCCTTCGGGGCCGGCTCCGGCTCCTCCGCGCTGGCGGCTTCCGGGGCCTCCGGGGCCTCGGCTGCTTCTTCCGGTTCCGCGGCTTCCTCGTCCCAGCCGTCGTCGGCAGCGTCGACGCCTTCCGGCTCGGGGCTATCGACCTCGGCGGTCTCGGGGTCGTCGTCCTCTTCGTAGACGATGTCCGGCGCCGGCGAGGGATCCGGCTCCGGCACCTCGGACGGGGCCTCGGCCTTGCCCCAGGTCTCGGGCTCGGTCTCGGGTTCGGTATCGGCCGAGGGGGCATCGGCAGCGTCAAGGCTGTCGGCACGGCTGTCATCGCGCTCGGCCAGCGAGCGCTGCTGCGCGGCTTCCTGGGTCTGGGCGGCGCGCCACAGGAAGACTGCGCCCGCAACAGCCAGCAGGGCCAGGATCAAAAGCAAAATAGGTGTCATTAGCGCCTTAGTTTACTGCCTCCCGCGGCGGCGCGCGGGCGGTGGGGCCGAAGGGTTTTAGGCGCCGAGGGACTCGCGGTCGCCGCGCTCGACCGGGTTGGTCGCATCCGCCGACCACTGCGACCAACCGCCGACGTAGTGGCGCGCGCCGGTCAGGCCCACCCAGTCCATGGTGGCCAGGGCCAGGCCGGAGTGGTTTCCGGAACCGGAGTAGACGATGGCGTCCTTGACGTTGTCCTCGTTGATGCCGGCGTTGTGGAAGACCTCGCGGATCTCCTCCTGGGTCTTCCAGGTGCGGTCCGCGTGGTGCAGGTAGCGCTCCGGCACGTTGACCGCGCCCGGGATGTGCCCGGCTTTGAGGTCGAGGTTCTCGCGACGGCCGGCAAAGCGGTTGGGCTCGCGGGTATCAATCAGGATGCCGTCGTGCTCCTTGACCTCGTCGATGGTGGCGACCATGTCCGGGTTGGGGTCCACGGTGGCGTTGGTCTCCACGGAGATATTGCCCGGGCCGGTCAGGGTGGGCAGCTGCTCCCGGCGCCAGTGGGCCAGGCCGCCGTCGAGGACGCGCACGTCCTCGATGCCCGCCCAGCGCAAGATCCACCACGCGCGGCCGGAGAAGAGCCCGCGGCCCTCGTCGTAGACGACGACCGGGCGGTCCTTGCGCAGGCCCCAGGTCACGAACCATTCCTGCAGCTTGTCCGGATCCGGCAGCGGGTTGCGGCCGTTGCGGGAGCCCGGCAGGCCCGCCATGGCGGCGGAGACGTCGCAGAGCTGGGCGGTCGGGATGTGGAGTGCGTGGAACTGGTTCCGGGCGCTGTTTTCACCCGAGCCCCACAGGCAGGCCAGAACGGTGAGGCGATCGCCGGCGTAGATGGCATCGAAAAGCTCGCGGGGGGAGACCAAAATACTCATGTTTCCCACTCTAGAGCCAAAGCGGCCGCGCCGCCCGCCGTGGCGGCATGACCTGGACGCGCGCAGGCAAAAGGCCCCGGCCACCCCGTCACGATTGGCGGGAAAGCCGGGGCCTAGCCGCGGGCCTTTAGTCCTCCGACTGCTCGGTGGACTGCATGTCCAGGGACTCGCCGTCCGCGGCCACGGTGACCCGCACGATGTCACCGTCGCGGATCTCGCCGGCCAACAGCTTGCGGGCCAGCTTGTCGCCGATGGCCTGCTGGGTGAGCCGGCGCAGCGGGCGGGCGCCGTAGTCCGGGTCGTAGCCGCGCTCGCCCAGCCAGGTCTTGGCCTCGTCCGCCACGTCCAGCGTCAGGCGCTTGGCGGCCAGGCGCTCGGCCAGGTTAGCCAGCTGGATGTCCACGATGCCGCGCAGCAACTCCGTCGACAAGCTCTCGAACATCACCACGTCGTCCAGGCGGTTGATGAATTCCGGCTTGAAGGCCTTCTTCACCGCCGCCATGGTCTCCTCCTTCGTGCCGCCGGCACCCAGGTTGGAGGTCAGGATGATGACCGTGTTGCGGAAGTCCACCGTGCGGCCCTGGCCGTCGGTCAGGCGACCTTCGTCCAGCACCTGCAGCAGGACGTCGAAGACGTCCGGGTGGGCCTTTTCCACCTCGTCGAAGAGCACCAGCGTGTACGGGCGGCGGCGGACCGCCTCCGTGAGCTGGCCGCCGGCCTCGTGGCCGACGTATCCCGGAGGGGCACCAACCAGGCGGGAGACGGAGTGCTTCTCCCCGTACTCCGACATGTCGATGCGCACCATCGCCGAGGCATCATCGAACAGGAAGTCCGCCAGGGCCTTGGCCAGCTCGGTCTTACCGACGCCGGTCGGGCCCAGGAAGAGGAAGGAGCCGGTCGGACGGTTCGGGTCCGCGACCCCGGCGCGCGAGCGGCGCACCGCGTCCGAGACGGCCTTGACGGCCTCGGACTGGCCAACCACGCGGCGGCCCAGGATCTCTTCCATGTTCAGCAGCTTCTCGGTCTCGCCCTCGAGCATCTTCCCGGCCGGGATACCCGTCCACGCGGAGACGACCTCCGCGATGACGTCCGGGCTGACCTCCTCGGTCAGCATGGAGTTGGTCTCCGACTGGGCGTGGGCGCGGGATTCGGCGTCGGCCAGCTGCTTCTCCAGCTCCGGGATGCGCCCGTAGCGCAGCTCCGAGACCAGCTCGTAGTCGCCGTCGCGCTCGGCGATTTCCGCCTTGCGCTTGAGCTCCTCGAGCTCCTCCTTGGCCTCCTGGACCTCGTCGATAGCCTTCTTCTCGTTAGCCCAGCGGGCCTTGAGCTCGCCCAGCTTCTCCCGCTCGTCGGCCAGCTCCTGCTGGAGCTTGGCCAGGCGGTCCCGGCTGGCGGCGTCGGATTCCTTCTTCAGCGCCAGCTCTTCGATCTCCAGCCGGCGGACGACGCGCTCGAGCTCATCAATTTCCTGCGGGGAGGAGTCGATTTCCATCCGCAGGCGGGAGCCGGCCTCATCGACCAGGTCGATGGCCTTGTCCGGCAGGAAGCGGTTGGTGATATAGCGGTTGGATAGCTCCGCCGCCGAGACCAGCGCCGAGTCCTGGATGCGCACGCCGTGGTGCACCTCGTAGCGCTCCTTGAGGCCACGCAGGATGCCGATGGTGTCCTCCACCGAGGGCTCGCCCACGTAGACCTGCTGGAAGCGGCGCTCCAGGGCCGCGTCCTTCTCGATGTACTTGCGGTACTCGTCCAGGGTGGTCGCGCCGACCAGGCGCAGCTCGCCGCGGGCCAGCATGGGCTTAATCATGTTGCCCGCGTCCATCGAGCCCTCGCCCGTCGCGCCGGCGCCGACCAGGGTGTGCAGCTCATCGATGAAGGTGATGATCTGGCCCTCGGAGGCCTTAATCTCATCGAGCACCGCCTTCAGGCGCTCCTCGAACTCGCCGCGGTACTTCGCGCCGGCGACCATCGAGCCAAGGTCCAAGCTAATGAGGGTCTTGCCCTTCAACGACTCCGGCACGTCGCCGGCCACGATGCGGCGGGCCAGGCCCTCCACAATCGAGGTCTTACCGACGCCGGGCTCACCGATGAGCACCGGGTTGTTCTTGGTACGGCGAGACAGGACCTGAACCACGCGGCGGATTTCCTGATCGCGGCCGATAACCGGGTCAATCTTGCCTTCCCGGGCCCGGGCGGTCAGATCCGTGGAGTACTTCTCCAGGGCCTGGAACTGGTCCTCCGGGTTTTCGGTGTTGACCTTGGCGGCCCCGCGCACCGACGGGAACGCGCCCTTAATGGCGTCGTAGGTAGCGCCGCGGCCGGTCAACAGCTCCGCCGCGTCCGTCTTCGAGCCGGCGATGGCTGCCAGCAGCACCTCGGTCGAGACGTAGTCATCCCCTAATTCGCCCGCCAACTCCTGGGCCCGGGTCAGCACGTTGAGCGCGTCCCGGTTGAAGTTCGGGTTGGCCATGTTGGCCCCTTCGGCCTTCGGGTAACCGTCGACCAGCGCGCGGGCCTCCTGCAGTACGGTCTGCGGGTCCACGCCGGTGGCCTTCAGCACCGGGGCAGCGATGCCGTCCTGCTGGTCCAGGATGGCCGCCAGCAGGTGGGCCGGGCGAATATCCGGGTTCCCACCCGCGGAGGCGGTCTGCAGCGCCTGCTGCAGGGCCTCCTGAGTCTTCGTAGTTGGGTTGAATGAGTTCATAATCTGCTTTCTCCTTTAAGTAAATCTCCCTACCTCGGGGAGGTGATCCCACTGTAGAGGCTTCACTAGATGTAACGCAGACAAACTTGAGTATATTCCACTCAACTTTCGAAAATCTTATTTTTCTTGTCCGGGGGCCGCGCTCTGGGCTTCGTGGCTGCCTTCGTGCTCGTCCTCGCGCCAGCCACTGGGCTGCTCCTCGTCGCTGTCGCGGCGCTCGTTCTCACGGTCCGAGAACGTCGCGCGGCGCACCTTGGCCGAGCCGTCGAAGTTGGAACCCAAGGCCCCACCCATGATGCCCAGCGAGGTGGTAAACCACGCGATGTCGACGTAGTCGCGCCAGCCGACGGCCTCGCCGAGCTGCTCGGTCAGGTAGTCCGGCGGGATGACCACCACGGTCAGCGCCGCCATGCCGCAGAAAGTCAGCCCGAACATCATCAGCACGGTCACCAGGACGGTCAGGCCCGTCGAGGCGTTATCCAGCCGCGCGCGCTGCCGGAAGGTCTGGTGGGAGACCCGGTGCCACATGCCGTTGTAGATGACCAGCCAGGTGGACAGCACCAGGATGGCAACCACGCTGACCAGGGCCAGGCGCTGGGGGCTAAGCGCGTGCGCCATCTGCCAGACCGAGCCGTAGAAGATACCGAACCCGCCGGTGGCGACCGTGACCGCCAGGCAGCTGGCCAGGGCCGTCAGCATCCGGCCGGGACGGTTGGTGCGCACCATGCCGGCGACGAAGCGGGCGCGCTGGCCGGTGACGAAGGTAGCATCGGCATGCTCGTCCGCGCCGTCAACGTGCGACGGGGAGCACTCCTCACCTGGGCCCGACCACTGGCCGCTATTGCCGAAGGCCCGGACCCGCTCGGCCAGGTTCTGGCGGCCGAGCCGGAAGCCGAAGGCCGGCAGGCTCACGATGGCGGCATCGCCGGCCTGACCGACCACCTGCGCGGCCACGGGATCGCCGTCGGCGGTCATCGGCATGTCCGTGATGTAGACGAACCGGTCCCAGCCGTAGCGGGTCCGTATCGCCTCAGCCGAGGCCGACAGCGCGATGTTGCCGGAGCCATCCGTGGGCACCGACTCCACCACCACGTCGGCATCGCTTAGTTCTTGATTGACCACTCGGGCGGGCAGGCCGTTATCGACCAGCACTCCCCATTTCGACACACGCGTCACGCACCTTTTCTCTTCATATATTCGGGGGTGCTTATTCTACGCGCGGGGTCTGGCTCGGATCGAACCCCTGGATCGACAAAGCCGCCGCGACCCCTTATCGGACTTGGGGTGCGGCGGCTGGCGGCGCGAGGTATTAGGACTTCTGCCCCACGTGGCCGATGCCTTCCTTGAGGATGGTGCCGCGCGGCGGCATCCAGCCAGCGAACTTGAAGGTGAGGTAGATGCCGACGGCAATCGCCAGCGAGATCCAGCCCAGCCCGGCGGTGAAGCCGTAAATCACGGCGATCGGGGCCACGACGGTCATGCCGATCTCGAAGGGGCCGAAGCCGACGTAGGCCATGCCGTATTCCGACAGGGTGCCGGACTCCAGCTTCGGGTCGACGATCTTGAGGATGGCGATACCGGTGGCGACGGTGGCCGTGGCCCAGCCCCAGCCGAAGATGCCGCGCTCAATCCAGCGCTCGCCGAAGAACTCGGCCGGGAACCACAGCAGGAAGAAGGTGCAGTAGATGGTACCCAGCACGAACAGGACCAGCAGCGGGACCCAGTAGCTAGCGATGGCGGCCGGCACGATGGCGGCGATACCGAAAGCGATCAGGTAGTCGGTGGCAGCACCGGAGACCATGGAGATGGCCTCGCGGTCCAGGTAATCGTTAGCACCCACGGCGTTCATGATGGCGCGGATGATAAGGCCCACCACCATGGACATGGCGAACAGCGGGATGGAGACGTTCTCCCAGACCGAGGAGATAGCCGAGTTGATGAGGTAGGCAATCATGACGGTCAGAACGATGAAGCCCAGGTGCAGGGTCAGCGGCTCAATCGCGGACGGGTTGGTGGTCGCCCGCCCCAGGGACGGGCGGTCCTCGACGTTGCGGATGTAGCCGCGGCGCAGCTCCTCCGGCAGCTCCTTCGGGACGTGGGAGACCTTGCCGCGGCGGATGCCCCAGTTGCCGGCGACGACGCCGCCGATGATGGCGGCCAGCGTACCGACGGTCGCCGAGGTAAAGCCCAGCGAGGACGCGGCCTCAGCGCCAACGCCCTCCAGCGCGCCGCCGACTGCCGCGGCGGTACCGAAGCCGCCGGTGAAGCCGACCGGCAGCATCATGCCGAACCAGTTCGGGGTGTCAAAGACCGGCATGAACAGGAAGACACCCAGCAGGATGAACAGGCCCCACTGGCCCGTGAACATCATGGTGGAAAAGCCCCACATGTTGCGCGCGCCCTTGCGCATGGAACCGCCGACCTCCATGGAGTAGGCCATGGAGGCGAACACGACGGCGATCAGCAGGGAGGTGTAATCGCCCAGCGCGTCGGAGAAATTGATCCAGCCCAGCAGCTCGGGGCCCAGAATCAGGCCCAGCAGGCCGGCCGTAATCGGGGCGGGCAGCAGCAGGTCCTGGAAAATGAACTTGACCTTGTGACGCAGGACGTTGCCGATCACCATGAGCAACGAAATCCAGCCCACGTCCAACATCAGGGAATAAGCAGAAAACTCTTCCACCGGCTATCCTTTCACCTTCATCGTGAATTGCCGCTGCCCACCGTGGGCCGCGGCCGCTCCCCACGGGGCGCCGGCCTGTGAATTTGCCGTGGAACCGCTGTCACCGCGGCACGCCAAATTCCAAATAGCTGACTTTTGGGGGAGTTCTGACCGTGAACACATTACTTGCTTACGGGTGATATACAACATACCGGGGTGTTTTATTAGGGCGCCATTACCCCCGAATAAAAAGGGCCAATCCTCGGCAAACGGTTAGACTAGCTGGTATGTATTCAGCTGAAGTTGTGGTCATCGGCGCCGGTCAGGCCGGCCTCGCGTCCGCTCAGCAGCTCAAGCGGCGCGGCGTGTCCGCCATCGTCCTCGACGCCAACCGCGGCCCCGGCGGCGCCTGGCGCCACCGCTGGGATTCGCTCACCCTAGGTAAGGCGCACGGGATTGCCGATCTCCCCGGCCTGGCCGCCCCGGCCGGCGACGACGCCACGCCGGCTTCCCGCGTCGTCTCCGACTATTACGGCACCTACGAAGAGCACTTCGGCCTCGACGTGCGCCGCCCGGTCCGGGTGGAAAACGTGCACTACGATTCCGCCGCCCACACCTTCCACCTGGCGACCACCGCGGGCAGCTTCCAGGCGCCGGCGCTCATCAACGCCACCGGCACCTGGGACAGCCCGTTTATCCCGCACGTCCCCGGCGCGGCGGAGTTCCGGGGCTGCCAGCTGCACACCAAGGACTACACGCGCGCGGCCGATTTCGCCGGCCAGCGCACCCTCGTCGTCGGCGGCGGGCTGTCCGCCGTGCAGTTCCTGCTGGAGCTCGAAGGCGTCACGGAGACCATCTGGGCCACCCGGCGCCCGCCGGACTTCGTATCCACCGCCTTCGATGCCCGCTGGGGCCGCGCCGTCGAAGACAGCGTGCGGGCCCGCACCCACGCGGGCAAGCGCCCCGCCTCGGTCGTGTCCACCACGGGGATCCCGCCGTGGCAGGACTACCTGGACGCCGTCGACCGCGGCCTGCTGGTCTCCCGCGGCATGTTCAGCGCCATCGATGCCACCGGCGTCACCTTCTCCACTCCCCGCTCGTACGCTGCCCCGGACGTCCACGACGCGGACGCCGAGACCCGCGCCAAGGCCTGGCGCCCCTTCCCCGCCGGCACCCACGTCGAGGTCGACACAATCTTCTGGAACACCGGCTTCCGCCCGCACCTGGGCCACCTGGCGGGGCTGCGGTTGCGCAGCCCACGCGGGGGAATCGAGATGCTCGACGAGGTCACCCCGGCCGCGAACCCGCGCGCCCTGCTGGCCGGGTACGGTTCCACCGCCTCGACCGTGGGCGCCACCCGCGCCGGCCGGCTGGCCGCCAAGCGTGCGGCGGAGGTTTTGGGTAGGTTTTAGGGCCGGTTCTGCGGGGGTTCTGCGAGTTCCGATCAACTTTTGGCCCGTGGGCCCACCCCGGGAACGCAAACTTGATCGAAACTCTCGCGAGCGCGTACCTGCCGCCTAGCGATAACGCGCCCAGGACACCTCCCGGATAATGCCCGAGTGCCAGTTCCACACCCCGTTGGAGGCCATGGGCGCCGGCCGCGGCTGCGTCACCTGCTTGACTACCCGCTTGAGGTGATAGTGCACGCAGCTGCCGCTATAGCGCAGGACCGTGTACCCCGCCAGCGTGGCCTCGTTCGCCTTCCACCGGTCCCGGATGAAGGTGTCGGGCGACTCCGCGGTATGGAACTGATAGCCGTCCACCTCGATGAGCATCTTCAACTCCGGCAGGTGGAGGTCGAAGAAGTACTGTCCTACCTGCACGTTGGTATCCACCCGGTACCCGGCGTCCCGCAAGGCCCGCACGAGCTTGCGCTCAAGCGGAGAATCGCTGCCGATGGAAGCCCGCCCAATAAGGCCGCGCGCCCGCTTGCTGAGCCGCCGGCCGGCGATGTGCTGCTCCAGCACGCTCTTCGCCTTCCTCCCCCGGTACGCCTGCTCCAGCAGCTCGACGGCCTCTTCGTCAGTGCAGTAGTCGATCGTTAGGGCAGGTATATGCACCCGCGCCCCTTCCACCTGGAGTGCCGCCAGCCGCTGGGTCCGGTAGCCGGACACGTAGGCAGATCGCGGGAGCTTGCGCGGGGCGGCCAAGTGCAGCGGGAAGCTAAGCGGCTGACCCAGATAAATCTCGCGCGCGGTCGGCCCGGTGGCCACCGCCTGGGGCCAGCGTCGCATGGCTATCGCCAGCAGCTCCCCCGGCGTCGGCTCCCGCGTCAGGTACAGCCCCTTGGCAATCTTGACGTAGACCCCGGCCGCCGCGCGCCGCCACAGCGTCTTGGCATCCACGCCGGACACGACGATGTCGTCCATAAAGTATTCCCCCCTGCGCTACAGGCTAGCAGCGGAGAGCGCTTCGCCGGGGCGGGCGAGATTCTCGCCGGGGTACACGAGAGTTCCGATCAATTTTTCGCCGCCCGAGCGCGCCGGCAAGCAGAAACTTGCCCGGAACTCCCGCCAAGGCCGACGCCAAACCCAAACCCTTCCCTTTTGTTGACGCGTCCACTATAATGGCGGGCATGAAAGCCTTCGGATTCTTAAGCTTCGGACACTACGCATTCGGCAACCAGCGCGGACCCTCGGCCAGCAAGGTCGCCCGCATCCACCTCAACCTCGCCCAGGCTGCGGACGAGCTGGGCGTGAACAACGCCTCCTTCCGCGTGCACCACTTCGTGCCCCAGGCCTCCGCCCCGATGCCCCTGCTGGGCGCGGTGGCCGGCAGCACCAAGCACATCGAGGTGGGCACCGGCGTTATCGACATGCGCTACGAAAACCCGCTCTACTTGGCCGAGGAGGCCGCCGCCCTGGACCAGATCGCCGACGGACGCGTCGCGCTGGGCATCTCCCGCGGCGCGCCGGAGGTCGCCGAGCGCGGCTGGGAGGCCTTCGGCTACCGCTCGCAGGCCCCCAACGGCGCCGACCTGGCGCGGGCCAACTTCGAGCGCTTCCTGGCGGGCATCGATGGCGCGGGCATGGCCACCGCCGCGCCGCTGGACCGCCAGTACCCGAACATGTTCCAGCCGGGCTCGCAGCTGCCCGTCTTCCCGCACTCGCCGGGGCTGCGCCGCAATATCTTCTGGGGCTCGGGAACCTACCAGTCGGCGGAGCAGGCCGCCCGCGACGGGGTGAACCTGATGTCGTCCACCCTGGTCTCGGAGACCTCCGAGCACACCTTGGGAGAGATCCAGGCCGAGCAGATCCGCCGCTACCGCGCGGCCTGGGCCGCGGCCGGACACGATTGGGCCCCGCGCGTGAGCATCTCCCGATCCATCTTCCCCATCGTCGACGGCGCCGATCACCAGCTGTTCGGCATGCAGGCCACCAGCCACGACCAGGTCGGCATCCTGCCGGACACGGGCGCGTCCACCTTCGGCCGTACCTACGCGGCGGAGCCGGACAAGCTCATCGCCCAGCTACGCGAGGACCCGGCCATCGAGGCCGCCGATACCCTGCTGCTGACCATCCCGACCGCCATGGGCCTGGAGACCAACGTGAAGATCCTGGAGAACTTCGCGAAGCACGTCGCACCGGAGCTGGGCTGGCAGCCCAACACGGAAGGCCCGGTCACCGGCTACGAAATCTAGCCCGCCCGCATCGACCGGCCGCGCCGAGCCAGTAGACTAAGGGACATGAATTCGCGTGTGGAGACCTACGGGTTAGCGGCTGCGTTTTCCCTGGAGGAAGCCGCGGAGCTCATCGAAGCCGGCCACCCGGACGCCGAGCGCCTCCACCGCGCGCTGCACGAGAACCTGTTTGTCGACGTGGTCGAGTCGCGCCAGGTCTTTGCCTGGGACCAGCACCGCGTCCACGCGGACTTCCTGCCCGCGCTGGCCTGGCTGGTGCGCGCCGTGCGCGTTGAACCGGGCGAGCTGGTCATCCCCGCCGAGGTCACGAAGCGGCTCGAGGACATGGCCCGCGCGCACCGCCGCCACGGCTTCCCCGCCGAGCTCTACTCCACGCTGGCTAGCGCCTTTGGGAAGGCGCTGCGGGATGTGGGGGCATCGACGACCATTTCGCGGCGGCTTTCCGGCGTCTTCACCCAGGTCTGCACCATTATGCGCGAGGCTCACCACGCCGCGGACGTCGCCGGCATCCCGCCGGCCTACGCGGGCCGCGTGGTGGCGGTGGACAAGCCCAACCGCGCGACTGCCATCGTGCACGTGGAAATCGGCACGGCCTTAGAATGCGCGCCCGGCCAGTCCGTGCCGGTGACTTCTTCCCTGCTGCCCGGCACCTGGCGGGAGATGACCCCGGCCACCCCGGCGGATTCGACAGGCCAGCTGGAATTCCACCTGGCCGCGGCTGGCGATGCCTCCACCTCCCTCATCCGTTCCCACCCCGGGGATTGGTGGACGCTTGGCGCCCCGGCCCAGGATTTCCCGCACGGGGCCGGCAACGCCGAAGTCCTGGTCAGCCGCAGCACCGGCTGGTCCGCGCACAAGGCCCACCTCCTGGCGTTGTGGGCCGACGTCGCTGCGGGCAAGGTGCCCGAACCCGCGCGCATCGATGTCATTCGGCTGGCCGAAAGCCCCGGCGCCTTCTACGACACCCATTTCCAGGAAAACTTCGCCGCGCTGGCGCCCTGGGTGCGCTTCCACCACCTGGCGGAAAGCCCGCGGGATCCGTGGCTGTTAAGCCCGGCGGATCCGGCGCAATCGCTGAACGTCGAGGTTACCGACGACCCGGCGGCGGCCATCACCGCCATCGCCGGCGGGCGGCCCACCCACGTGGTCGGCCCGGGGATTACGCAGCTAGCCGGCCGCGTGGCGGCGCAGGCCGCGGACTGGCAGCCGGCCGGTTTTCAGGCCTAGCCGACTACGGCTTTTAGGTCCGCGACTCCAGCACCGGCAGGGAACGACGCATGTCCGCGACCTCGTCGGCGTCGATATCGGCGTAGATGATCTCTTCCTCATAGCCGGCCTCGGCGAGGCGCCGGCCCTGCGGGTCCACAATGACCGAGTGGCCGATGCCCGTGGGCCCGGAGGGGTTGCCCGCCTCGTCGTTGCCGCCCGGGCGGGCCTGGCCGGCCGCGCACAGGTAGCTGGTCGAGTCCAGCGCGCGGGCCGCAGACAACAGGCGCCACTGCTCGAGCTTGCCCGGGCCGTCGGCCCAGCTGGTGGGCACGACGATGAGCTGCGCGCCGCGCTGGGCTAGGGCCCGGAACTGGTCCGAGAAGCGGATGTCGAAGCAGACGGCCACGCCGACGGTCCACTCGCCCACCTCGAAGGTCACGAGGTCGACGCCGGGGCGCACGGTGTCGGATTCGCGGTAGTCGAAGGCGTCGTAGGTGTGGATCTTGGCGTAGCCGCGGTGGATATCCGGCCCGGTTATTAGCGCGGTGTTGTAGACGCGGTTGATGGTCTTGTCGCCCTTGACGTAGCTGTCGGCGGGGCTGAACATGCCCGCTACCACGGTGACGCCGAGCTCGGTGGCGAGCGCGTGCAGGCGCTGAGCAAATTCACCATCTAGGTCTTGGGCGCCCTCGTCGAGACGACCCGTGGCAAAGGCCTGCATGGTCGCTTCCGGAAGGACCACCAACTGCGCGCCTTCCGCCGCCGCTTTGCGTATCTGACCTTCGGCTTTGGCGAGGTTCTCCGCCCAGTCAGGGCCCGTGGTTACCTGGACTGCTGCAATCTTCATGGTCTCCACAGTAGGGGGATATCCGCCCGGTTGCGAGAAAAATTCTGGCACTAGATCCGTGACAGCCCTAGCGCCCGCGGCGCAAAGGGGCCCAGACTAAAGGCATGAACCAGTTAACTATTAGTAGCTCTGCCCGTGAATTAGTACGCCAGCAATTAGCCACCACCTACCCCTACCCGGCGGCGGAGACCACCCCGCACCTAGGGCGCTACGGCGCCCGGACGGCGGCGGCCCTCCACCGCGCGCACGCCGCCTGGAGCGCCCGCACCACCGGCTGGGAGGCGCGCCGGAGGGCGCAATTAGCCGACCTGTCCTACTTCCTCGACCACGTGGCCGACACCGATGAGACACTGTCCGCCGCCTTCGAGAGAGGGCAGCACCGATGACGACCTCGCTCGCCCTGCGCCAGGCCGCCGGGACCCTAGACGCGGCCAGCGGAACGCTCGCCGGCCGCTCTGCACTACTTACCCATGATGGGGCCGCGCTATTGTGGGCTGGACTAAGCGGCGACGCACCGCTGGTGGCCAGCCAAAACCTGCGGCACTACGCCCGGCAGCTCGAGCCCGAAGCACAGCAGATGCGACTGGCGGCCGGGCTCCTGGAGGCCTACGCGGAGCTCCATGCTCGCCTCGAAGACTTGGAAGGCCGCGCCGTCCTAGCGCTGGGCGGGACCGCGGCCACGCCGCTGCTGCTGGCCCTGCGCGGCATCGGCGACGGGCTGGACTGGGCGTGCGCGCGCAGCATCGACGCGCTGTGCACGGGCACGCTGCCGGAGCCGCCGCAGCGGCTGGGCGATTTCGAGGACCTGAGCGTCGATGCCATCCACGAGCTCAACCTGGTGACCTCCTCCGAATTCGTCCAAGAACTGGCCCGGGCCAACCCGGATATCCGGCTCCTGGAGGTCTCGAAAGGCCGGATGGTGGCGATTGTCCCGCCGCCCGGGGAGCCGGTATCCACCGAGCCGGCCAGTGTTACCACCTTCATCGAGGGGGTCGGCTCGGCCGAGCCGGAGAAATGGCAACGCACCATCGACAGGACGCGCCAGATAGCCCAGGCCACGGGCGGGACGGCCGTCGCGTGGGCCGGTTACGCCGCCCCTCCCGGCCTCGCGCACGGGGTCCACGCGGAGCCCGCCCAGCGCGCCGGCCGCGACCTGGCCCGCTTCCAGCGCTCACTGCGGCAGCGTTACCCGGACGCGCGGCATACGGTGGTCGGCTACTCCTACGGCAGCGTCGTCGCCGGCTCCGCCGCCACCCAGCCGGAAGGCCTGGCGGCGGACGACCTGGTCCTGCTGGGCAGCCCCGGCGCGGTGGCCGAAAACGCGCAGGACTACCGCCTGCACGGCCACAACCCGCAGGTGCACGCGCTCACGGCGAAAGGGGATCCGATCGACGCGGTCGCCTCACCGTGGGGCGGGATCCACGGTCCCGATCCCACCAGCCGCGGTTTCGGGGCCCGGCCCTGGCCCGAGCCGGTGTACGGCGATCACGGCGCGTATTTCTCGGATCCCCGGTTCTTCGCCCACCTCGGCGACATCGCGCGAGGTAAGACAGGAGGTGCTTAGAACAGGCCCGTCGGCTTCTCGGAGTAGGACACGAGCATGTTCTTGGTCTCCTGGTAGTGGTCCAGCATCATCAGGTGGTTCTCGCGACCCAGGCCGGACTCCTTGTAACCGCCGAAGGCAGCGTGCGCCGGGTAGTTGTGGTACTGGTTAATCCACACGCGACCAGCCTGGATGGCGCGGCCAGCGCGGTAGCAGATGTTCTGGCTGCGCGACCACACGCCGGAGCCCAGGCCGAAGTTGGTGTCGTTGGCGATCTGGATGGCTTCGTCGAAGTCCTTGAAGGTCGCCACGGACAGCACCGGGCCGAAGATCTCCTCTTGGAAGATCCGCATGTCGTTGGTGCCCTTGAAGACAGTCGGCTCGATGTAGTAACCGTTTTCCAGGCCGTCGAGCTGGTTGACGTTTCCGCCGATGAGCGTCTCGGCGCCCTCTTCCGGGCCGATTTTCAGGTACTCGGTGATCTTGTCCATCTGCTCCTGGGAGGCCTGCGCGCCCATCATGGTCTCGGTGTCGAGCGGGTGTCCGATCTTGATCTTCTTCACGCGCTCGATGGCCAGCTCCAGGAACTTGTCCGCGATGTCCTCGTGGACCAGCGCGCGCGACGGGCAGGTGCAGACCTCACCCTGGTTCAGGGCAAACATGACGAAGCCCTCGACGCACTTTTCCAGGTAGGAGTCGTCCTCGTCCATGATGTCCGGGAAGAAGATCGACGGGGACTTGCCGCCGAGCTCCAGGGTGACCGGGATGACCTTGTCCGCGGCGGTCTTGTTGATGATCTTGCCGACCGGGGTGGAGCCGGTAAACGCAATCTTGGCGATCCGGTCGGAGCCGGACAGCGCGGCGCCGGCCTCGTCGCCTAGGCCGTTGACCACGTTGAGCACGCCCTCCGGCAGGAGATCGCCGATAAGATCGAGCAGGAAGAGGATGGAGGCCGGGGTCTGCTCGGCGGGCTTGAGGATAATGCAGTTGCCGGTGGCCAGGGCCGGGGCGATCTTCCACGCGGCCATCAGGAGCGGGAAGTTCCACGGGATGATCTGGCCCACGACGCCGAGCGGCTCGTGGAAGTGGTAGGCCACAGTGTTCTCGTCCAGCTGGGAGATGCCGCCCTCCTGGGCGCGGATCGCGCCGGCGAAGTAGCGGAAGTGGTCCACGGCCAGCGGGATATCCGCGGCGAGGGTCTCGCGCACGGCCTTGCCGTTTTCCCAGGTCTCGGCGACGGCGATCTTTTCGAGGTTTTCCTCGATGCGATCGGCGATGCGCAGCAGCACGAGGCTGCGCTTGGCCGGGGAGGTCTTGCCCCAGGTCTCGAAGGCCTTCTCGGCGGCATCGATAGCCAGGTTGATGTCCGCTTCCTTACCGCGGGCGACCTGGCAGAAGACCTCGCCGGTCACGGGCGTGATGTTGTCCATGTACTCGCCATCGACCGGCGGGACCCACTGCCCGCCGATGTAGTTGTCGTAGCGCTCGCGGAAGTTGGCGATTGCGTCCGGGGTGCCGGGGTTTGCGTACTGCGTCATGGTGTGGAGTCCTTCAACTGGTAGTCGGCATTGAGTGTGGTTTATGTGAAGACCTTCGCACCAAGCTCTACTTAGTGAGCCCAGTCACGAAATCTTGCACGCCATCATATCCAGTCGTTCCGGCTGCCGCTAGGGGGTGATCCTTTCCTGCTACGAACTACCAGTTGGGACAAGCAAAAATCCCTGCCCCCGGAGTCGGGGAACAGGGATTGACGTGGCCGCGCACAACGCACACGGCGCGGCCTAAACAACACGCAAACGGAGGCGCTTAGGCGGGGCGGTGTTTGCCGCCGCGGCGCGGGGACCACATGACCACGGAGGTCGAGCGCGGCACGTGGACCAGCTCGCCGCGCTGCGGCTGGCTTCCGCGCTTTTGTAATTCGGCGCGCAGCTGCGCGACCTCGTTTTCCAATTCGTCGCGCTCGGCGGCCAGCTTGTCGCGTTCCTCGGTGAGCTCGATGATTGCCTTGATGCCGGCCAGGTTGACCCCGTCCTCTTGGGACAGGTTCTGGATCTTGCGCAGCATCGAGATGTCGCGGTCCGAGTAACGGCGGCCGCCGCCGCTGGTGCGGGCCGGGGTGACCAGCCCGAGGCGGTCGTAGGTACGCAGCGTCTGGGCGTGCATACCGGACAGTTCCGCTGCCACGGAGATGACGTACATGCTAGAAAACTCGCTCATAGCTTTTCACCTCCTAGTTCCGCGTGGTGTCCCCGGCCCATCCGGCGCGGGGGTTGAACCCGGAGTCCTTCTCGGCCTGGGCGTAGGAGCGCAGCGCGCTGGAGGCGGCGGCGTCCAGGTTGTTCGGAACCTTGACTTGGACGGTGACCAGCAGGTCGCCGGACTTGCCGCCCCGGGCCGGGATGCCCCGGTTGCGTACGCGCAGCGTCCGGCCGTCCGGCGTGCCCGCCGGGACCTTGACGCGCACCGGGCTATCCAGGGTCGGCACCGTAATGGTGTCGCCCAACGCTAGTTCCGCGAAGGAGACCGGGACGGTGATTTCCAGGTCGTCGCCCTTGCGGGTAAAGACCGGGTCGGATTTCACGTGCACGGAGACGAACAAGTCGCCGGCCGGGGTGCCGTTGGGCCCGGCCTCGCCCTGGCCCGCCAGGCGCACCTTCTGGCCGTCGATAACGCCGGCCGGGATGCGCACGGTGATAGAGCGGGTGCGGTGGACGGTACCGGTGCCGTTGCAGGTCTCGCACGGATCGGTGACGGTCTGCCCGGTGCTGCCGCAGTTCTGACAGGGAGCGGAGAAGCCGAAGCTACCGCGGTTTTCCGAGGTAAAGCCCGTGCCGTTGCACTTCGTGCAGGTGGTGGTGTGGCCGGTCTTCGAGCCCGAGCCGTGGCAGGTGGTGCACGGGGCCTCGCCGCTGAGCTGCAGCGGGATGGTGCCGCCCTTGGCGGCCTCGCGGAATTCGAGGGTTATTTCCGTTTCGACGTCCGCCCCGCGCGTCGGCCGAGCTGCGTGGCCAGCACCACCGCCGCGGTTGAAAACGCCACTGAAGATATCCCCAAAACCACCGCCTCCAGTTTGTCCAGAGTTCCCGAAGAGGTCGGAGAGGTCGAAGTCTTGCGCCCCGTGCGTTTGGCGAAACCCGCCGGGAAATCCGGCGCCTCCTGCCCGGCCGAAGCCGCCGCCCCTGCGCAGCATGGCCTTAAAATCGTCGTACTCCTTGCGTTCCTTCTCATCGGAGAGGACGTCGTACGCCTCGGCGGCTTTCTTAAACTTCTCCAGCGCCTCCGGGTTGTCCGGGTTGGCGTCCGGGTGGTTTTCCCGGGCTAGCTTGCGGTAAGCGTGCTTAATCTCGCTAGCGCTCGCGGACGAGGAGACCCCCAGATCCGCGTAATAATCTTTGTCTGCCCATTCTGGTTTAGCGCTCACTGGGCATCTCCTCCTTTCGAGGTGAAATAGTGTTTCTCAGCCTCGCTATGTGTTTACTAAAAATTTTATCTAAGACTAAATAAAAGGGGCGCCGAGGATAACCTCCCCCGACGCCACCATTAGGAACTAGCTCTGCTCGGACCCGTGCGAGTCCGCGCCGCCTTCCGCCTCATCCGCGGATGCGGACGAATCACTGGGGTCGGCGATGATGACCATCGCGTTGCGTACCAGCCGGTCGCCGACGCGGTAGCCGCGTCGCAAGACGGTGCCCAGCACCTTCTCGTCACCGCTGGAGAGATCCTGAACTGCTTCGTGGATCTCCGGGTCGAAGGCGTCGCCCTCTTCGCCGAAGGCGGCGAGCTTTTGGCCCTGCAGCACGTTGTTGAGCTTGTCGGCCATCGACTTCAGCGGGCCTTCCTCCAAGTCCCCGTGCTGGCGGGCCAGCTCGAGGTCGTCGAGGATGGGCAGCAGCTGGGCGATGACCTGGGCCTTGGCGTTGTCAATAACGCCCTGGCGCTCACGCTCGGTCCGGCGGCGGTAGTTGGTGTACTCCGCGTTCAGACGCTGCAGGTCCTCGGTGCGCTCGGCCAGCTGTGCCTCGAGGTTCGGCTCGGCGGCCGCCTCCGGGTCGACGTCGCCCTCGACGTCGGCCAGGGCCTCGTCCACATCTGCCTCGAGCGTGGGATCCAGCACGGCCTCTTCGGCGGCGTCCGCTTCCGCGTCGGCCTGGGCGTCCGCGGCTTCGGCCGACTGGGCATCGGCAGCCTCGGCGGCAGCTTCCTCAGCACGGTCCGCCGAGGTAGCCTCCGGATCGGTGTTGTCCGGGTCGCCGGGGTTATCCGGCATTCCGTTGAACTGAGTCATTACTTGTCGCCATCCTTGTTGTCGGTGTTGTCGGTGTCCTCGTCCACGACCTCAGCGTCGACGACGTTCGGATCTCCCTGGGCGCCAGCGTCACCAGCCTGGCCTTCCTGGCCAGCCTCGGCAGCCTGTGCCTCGTAGATCTCCTTGCCCATCTCCTGGGAGACGGTGGACAGCTTCTCCACGGCGGACTTAATAGCCTCGATGTCGTCGCCCTTGAGGGCCTCGTCGACGGCGTCGGCAGCCTCGGTCACCTTGGTCTTGGACTCTTCGGAGACCTTGTCGGAGTTCTCGTCCAGGAACTTGCGGGTCTGGTAGGAGGTGGATTCCGCGTTGTTGCGGGTCTCCTGCTCCTCGCGGCGCTTCTTGTCCTCTTCGGCGTGCTGCTCGGCGTCCTTGACCATGCGGTCAATCTCCTCCTGGGACAGGCCGGAACCATCCTGAATCTTGATGGTGTTTTCCTTGCCGGTGCCCTTGTCCTTGGCGGACACGGAGACGATGCCGTTGGCGTCGATGTCGAAGGTGACCTCAATCTGCGGAACGCCACGCGGTGCCGGAGCGATGCCGCCCAGCTCGAAGGAACCCAGCAGCTTGTTGGCGGAAGCCATCTCGCGCTCACCCTGGAAGACCTGGATCTGGACGGAAGGCTGGTTGTCTTCCGCGGTGGTGAAGGTCTCGGACTTCTTGGTCGGGATGGTGGTGTTGCGCTCTATGAGCTTGGTCATCACGCCACCCTTGGTCTCAATACCCAGGGACAGCGGGGTGACGTCCAGCAGGAGGACGTCCTTCACCTCGCCACGCAGGACGCCGGCCTGCAGGGCAGCGCCCACGGCGACGACCTCGTCCGGGTTAACGCCCTTGTTCGGCTCGCGGCCGGTCAGTTCCTTGACCAGGTCAGACACGGCCGGCATACGGGTGGAGCCACCAACCAGGACGACGTGGTCGATATCGCCGACGGACATGTCAGCGTCCTTGATGACCTGGTTGAACGGAGCCTTGGTGCGGTCCAGCAGATCCTGGGTGATCTTCTGGAACTCGGTGCGGGTCAGGGTCTCGTCCAGGAACAGCGGGTTCTTGTCAGCATCCACCGTAATGTACGGCAGGTTGATGTTGGCCTGCTGGGAAGCGGACAGCTCAATCTTGGCCTTCTCCGCGGCCTCGCGCAGACGCTGCAGAGCCATCTTGTCCTTGGTCAGGTCGATGCCCTGGGCGCTCTTGAACTTCTCGACCAGCCAGTCAACGATGCGCTGGTCCCAGTCGTCGCCGCCCAGCGAGTTGTCACCGGCGGTGGCCATGACCTCGACGACGCCGTCGCCGATTTCCAGCAGGGAGACGTCGAAGGTGCCGCCGCCCAGGTCGAAGACCAGGATGGTCTGCTCCTGCTCGCCCTTCTCCAGGCCGTAAGCCAGTGCAGCCGCGGTCGGCTCGTTGACAATACGCAGGACGTTCAGGCCTGCAATCTGGCCGGCCTCCTTGGTGGCCTGGCGCTGCGCGTCCTCGAAGTAAGCCGGCACGGTGATGACCGCGTCGGTGACATCCTCACCCAGGTAGGACTCCGCGTCGCGCTTCAGCTTCATCAGCGTGCGGGCGGAGATCTCCTGCGGGGTGTACTTCTTGTCATCAATGTCGACGGTCCAGTCGGTGCCGATGTGGCGCTTGACGGAGCGAATGGTGCGGTCGACGTTGGTCACCGCCTGGTTCTTAGCGGACTGGCCGACCAGGATTTCCCCGTTCTTGGCGAAGGCCACGACGGACGGGGTGGTGCGGGAGCCTTCCGAGTTAGCGATAACGGTGGCCTCGCCACCTTCCAGTACGGAAACCACCGAGTTAGTGGTACCGAGGTCAATACCTACTGCGCGTCCCATAGTTCTTTACTCCTTCTAAGTGTTTGTTTCTCGTAAGTTGATTGCCTGTGGCTCAACTTCTGATGAGTACGTCAGCCACTCTAACAGAAGTTTGCTTCAAGTCGTTCCAAACCTGAGTGCTGGCCACTCAATCTACACAACGCACCACTCGTCAAAGTTGTTCCCACTCGACTCAACTTTTTAAATCTTTTTCGTTTTCCCAGTTCAGAACACGTCGTCCACCTTCGGTTCCGCGAGCGTGTCCGAAAGTTACCTCCAACAAGTATCCGAAAGAGGATAGGCAGCAGGCCCAAAACTCGGCAGACTGTAAAGCACAGCAGCCGGGAACGGTCGCAACAGCAACGGGACTGGCTGGTTTTCGACCACCCCGGGCTGCTCCTACTCGAGAGACTCAGATTCTTATACACCGAAAGGAACTTTCATGTTCGACTTCCTGACCGACCTCAGCTCCGCCATCGACTTCGAGCAGCTCATCAAGGGCATCTCCGGCCTGATCGACAGCTCCTCCGAGGGCTCCGAGGGCGAGGGCCTGTCCTCCGCTTTCGAGGGCCTGTCCTCCTCCGAGGACTCCGCTTCTGAGGCTGCCGAGTCCACCGAAGCTGCTTCCGAGTAAGCCTTAAACCTCCACTAAACAGAGGCACGAGACTCTTTCACTGAACTTCCCCCGCCGCCCGAGTTCGCGCCGCTCCCAAAAAGAGCGTCGCATGGGACAGACTCGGACGGCGGGGGTTCCTCTATCTTCAGCCCGACCACAGCCCACCGGCACACCAGCGCTAACGATGCCACCCGGCCCGCACCGGCCGCTCCGCCCCACCGCCCCAGCTCGGCCCATCCGACTCCGCATAGCTCGGACGATTCCTTTACGGACTAACGTTGAATAAAGAACTTTCATCAAGACCGCACCTCGTTCCGCTCGCCAAAGGAGTCCGCATGTCGGCACTACGACCCCTGCCCGCCCTGCGCAAGCTCCGATCCGTCATGACGCTCGAGCGGGCCGCGATCGTCGTGGGCGCCTTTTGCCTGCTACTTACCCTGCTCGGTGCCGCCATGGAGCCGCCGGAACTCCAACTGGTCTCCGTAGTATTGGGAATCGCGCTGAGCTGCGCGACCGTAGGGGCCTACCGCTATCCGCTGGCTATGACGACACTCTTCCTCATCGTCTGGTTGACCGCCTCGCTCAGCACGCACAACACGTATCTCAGCTGTATCTTTATCGTCCCAGTCTTGGCCGCCATCGTGGCCTACCACGGACGGGTGTGGCTCACCGCGGGCGCTGGGCTCACGCTGTGGGTGGCCGGGCTCATCGATCCGGTCTCAGACCAGAGCACCGTCAACCTCCCTACGGCTGCTACCTGGGGTATGTACGTCAGCCTGGGCATCGTCATCGGCAGCGCCTACGGCCACTCGGCGCGGCGCTACAAAGCGGCCATGGTGGAATGGGACCGTGACGTCCGGAGGCGGCAGAACGATCTCGCCGAGATGCTGCATAATTCGGCCGTGTCCAGCATGACGGTCAACACCATGCAGCTGGAGGCCTTGAGCTTGGAATACGCCAAGGACCCCAAGCTGGCCGAGCGCCTCGATGAGCTCAGTGACTCCATGCGCGCGACCATGTCGGAGATCCGCGCCTTGACTAGCGTGCTGCGCAGCTCCAACGACGATCCCCAGTCGGTCCTCGGCATCGGCGACAAGACCGGCAAGAAGCCCACCACGTTCGCGAAGCTGCTGACCGAAGAAGCCTCCCGACTCCAGAAGCTGAACCGCCAGCCTAAGACGACGGTCCAGCTGGACGATTTCGATCCCAGCTTCAGCCAGGACGTCCTCGACGCGGTCGCCGCCATCGTCAACGAGGCGTGCATCAACGCCGTCAAATACTCCCCGCCCGGCGCGGACATCGACCTACTTGTCCGGCCTTATCTGGGATGGATCAGCCTGACGATTTCCAACCCGATCGCCACGTCCCGAGTCGCTGACAACGCCATGTCTTCGGGCATCGGCCAGGCGTCCATGCACCGGATCGCCACCACTATCGACGCCAAGCTCAGCAGCACGGAAAACGACGGCAACTGGGAAGTCACGTTGTCTCTTCCACCACATAGCTATACACGTCGATGATCTCACATAACCTTGGCGGCTATCATTGAGCTAAGTTATGCTAACGCTTGCTACCATCTCGAACACTCTCTAGAGACATCCCTGGAAAGGACCCCAATGAACGCTCTCGCAGGTTTCCTCGCACCTTTGCTCCTCTCTTCGCAGCTGATCGGCGGCGCCCCCGCCCTTAGCTCCCAGGACGCACCGGTTACCGTCGCCCCGTACGAGTCCGCCGCTGAAAAGGCCTTCGGCTGCCCGTCCCCGTTTTGCCCGGGTCGGTAATTAACCTCCTGGTCGTCGACGACGACCCGCTGGTACTCGAAGCGCTAGGACACTACTTCGCTAGCGCGGACGACATGAAGGTGGGCGCTACCGCCGAAAATGGAAAAGCCGCCCTTGCTCTGCTCGGGGAGCAAGATTTTGACGTCATCGTGGCAGATATTCACATGCCGGAAATGGACGGCACGACACTGCTGCGCAAGGTCGGGGAGATGGACAATCCCCCGGTCTTTATCGCGATGACCGCCATGGACAATGACGACACCCTGTTGGACGTCATGTCCCACAAGGCGGCCGCCTATATCCTAAAAAGCTCGAAGCCCGCCTATATTTTGGAAACGGTGCGCGAAGCCGTGAAGGGCGGCACGGTGGTCACGCCGCAGTCGCTGACCCGCCTGGTTGAGCACCTGCCGGAGCTACAGAACACCACCACTATGCGGCCGACGGCGGCGCTCGACAATCACGATGTTCCCCCGGCGCAGCTGCGGGTACTGGAGCTGCTGTGCGAGGGCCAGTCGAACGCGGAGATCGCGGCATCGACGGGCTATGCCGACGGCACGATTAAGAAATACATCTCTTACCTGCTGGCCGAATTCCAGGCCAAGTCTCGTCTTGATCTCGCCATCAAGGCGCTCAAAGCCGGCTACGGCCAGTAAAAGCTGCCCAGCCCCGCCCTACCCCCTAGGTCGGAACTTCCTGCGGAAACAAATCAACCTTTCTACCCCCATCGGGCATTTTCGCCTACCCACTAGCGTCAGTTGTGTGGGTTTCTTATAATGACCGCAATAGCAAGCAGCATTACACCCACCCGCTTGTGGTTGCTTAGGTCACAAGGGGAGTAGGGTGGCTGCACAACATAACGGCCGTTCCGCCCGGGGCGTCCGCAACCACGAGTCTTAGTCTTAGCTCTAGTGCCTGTGTGCTAGCTCCAGACCTAGTTCTATCTCTTTGTCCTCTAGCCAGGTAAGGAAGGTGAGCGTTGAACGTCTTTCTGGCGCGGATTCGCCGCGCGAGTGACCGGCCTCCCGTATAGATAGCCGGCACACTCCGCCAAAAGATTGGTCCAACCTGCGGCACGCGCACCCGCGTGCACGGCAAGCGTATGGCTGCTTCCCCGCCAGAGACTTCTGCCCCAACCCTGTTGGGGCGACGTTTGGCGCGGCGGAAGCGTTAAACAACACTTTCCATTTCCACCCGGCCCGGGTAAGACCCGGGACGCTCGACTAACCCGCATGCCAGCTGGAGATAGCCGCAGCGGGCCACCATCACCGGCCCGGGTCTCACCGCACAAAGAGGTAGAACCACTATGACTTCTCCTGCCAACACCCGTTTGCCCGAATCCGACGACGTCGAAGCCATCGTCGAATCCGCCGTCCGCCAGGCCCGCACCTGGCTCGCCGCTAGCGCCAACGAGAAAGACCAGGCCACCGAGCAGCTCGCGGACCTGCTGCGCGACACCGACGGTGTGAAGTTCACCATGGACTTCGTCGACCGCGTTATGCGCCCGGAAGACGACAAGGTCGCAGCTCACGCGCTGAAGAAGATTAACGAAAACTTCGATCCGGCCTTCCTCGGCAAGATCAACGCCTCCCTGATCGGCTTGGGAGGTTTCTTCGGACCGATCCTGCCGAACCTCGTGATGCCGCTGGCCCGCATGCGCATGCGCCAAATGGTCGGCCACCTGGTCGTCGACGCCGAGTCCGACGCCCTGAACAAGACCCTGGACAAGGCCACCGAGTCCGGCGAGCAGCTCAACCTGAACCTGCTGGGCGAGGCCGTCCTCGGCGAGGACGAGGCCCGCTCCCGTGCCGAGCGCACCCTGGCGCTTATCCGCAACCCACGCGTGACCTACGTGTCCGTGAAGGCCTCCTCCATCGTGGCCCAGCTCAACCCGTGGGACATCGACGGCTCCGTCGAGCGCCTCAAGGAGCGCCTGCGCCCCCTCTACGAGGAGGCCGCCAAGCGCAGCCCGAACGTCTTCATCAACCTGGACATGGAGGAGTACCACGACCTCCACCTGACCATCCGCCTGTTCAAGGAACTGCTCAGCGAGCCGGAGTTCAAGGAGCTGGAAACCGGCATCGTCCTGCAGGCCTACCTGCCGGACACCTTCGCCGCCCTGCAGGAGCTGGCCGAGTTCGCCAAGCAGCGCGTGGCCGAAGGCGGCGCCAAGATCAAGATCCGCCTGGTCAAGGGCGCCAACCTGTCCATGGAGCACGTCCAGGGCGAGGTCCACGGCTGGCCGGTCGCCCCCTACATCACCAAGCCGGAGGTCGACGCCAACTACTTCCGCCTGCTGGACTACATCCTGCGCGAAGAATTCGCTGACTCCGTCCGGATTGGTGTAGCCACCCACAACCTCTACACCGCCGCCCTGGCCGCGGAGCTGGGCAAGAAGCGCGGCGTGATGGACATGATGGATTCCGAGATGCTGCAGGGCATGTCCCCGGCCCAGCAGGAGGCCGTCCGCAAGGTCTTCGGCGGCCGCCAGATCCTCTACACCCCGGTCGTGCACATGGAAGACTTCGACGTCGCCGTGTCCTACCTGGTCCGCCGTCTGGAGGAGAACTCCGCCCCGCAGAACTTCCTCTACGCCCTGTTCGCCCCGGACGAGGCCCGCAGCGATCACCTGACCCCGCTGCAGGATCAGGAAGCCCGCTTCCGCCGCGCCGTGGAAGACCGCTGGGACACCTTCGCCGGCGCCCGCCGCCAGCAGGACCGCACCGCCGAGGAGGGCCAGGGCCGCCAGGCTCCGGTCACCGGCCGCTTCGTCAACGAGCCGGACACCGACCCGGCGCTGCAGGCCAACCGCGAGTGGGCCCTGAAGTGGCTGTCCACCGACCCGGGCGAGCACACCGTCACCCAGGTCACCGATCCGGCCGAGGTGGAAACCGCCGTGGCCAAGGCCAAGACCCTGGCCGAGGACTGGGGCTCCAAGACCGGCCACGAGCGCGCTGAGGTCCTGGAGACCATCGGCGACCGCCTGGCCGATTACCGCGGCCGCCTGGTCAGCGTCATGGCTCACGAGGCCAACAAGACCGTGACGCAGTCCGACCCGGAGGTCTCCGAGGCCATCGACTTCGCCACCTACTACGCGCACTCCGCGCGCCTGCTGGACGAGGCCCGCTCCAAGTTCACCCCGAACCGCGTGACCGTGGTGACCCCGCCGTGGAACTTCCCCGTGGCCATCCCGGTCGGCGGTGTGCTGTCCTCCCTGGCGGCGGGCTCCACCGTCATCATCAAGCCGGCCCCGCAGGTGGTTCACTGTGCCCAGGTGGCCGTGGAGGCCATCCACGCCGGCCTGAAGGAGCATGGCCTGGACACCGACCTGGTCCAGCTGGTCTACACCGATGAAAGCGAAGCCGGCAAGACGCTCATCTCCCACGCGGACGTCGACGCCGTCATCCTGACCGGCGCTTCCGACACCGGTGCGCTCTTCCGCTCCTGGCGCCCGGACATGAACCTGATGGCGGAGACCTCCGGCAAGAACGCTCTCATCATCACCCCGGCCGCCGACCCGGATCTGGCCATCCAGGACCTGTACCTGTCCGCCTTCGGCCATTCCGGCCAGAAGTGCTCCGCCGCCTCCCTGGTGATCTTCGTCGGCGCCGCCGGCACCTCGGAGCGCCTGCGCAACCAGCTGCTGGACTCCGTGCGCACGCTCATCCCGGGCCCGGGCTACGAGGTCAAGACCACCATGAACGGCCTGGCTGAGCCGCCGAGCGAGAAGCTCTACCGCGGCCTGACCCAGCTGGAGCCGGGCGAGAAGTGGCTCATCAAGCCGGAAAAGCTCAACGAGGAGGGAACCCTGTGGTCCCCGGGCATCCGCGACGGCGTCCAGCCGGGCTCCTGGTACCACCTCAACGAGTGCTTCGGCCCGGTGCTGGGCATCATGCACGCCGAGACCCTGGAGGAGGCCATCGAGTGGCAGAACTCCACCGGCTACGGCCTGACCGGCGGCATCCACTCCCTGGATGACGAGGAGATCGACTACTGGATCGACCACGTCGAGGTCGGCAACGCCTACGTCAACCGCGGCATCACCGGCGCTATCGTCCAGCGCCAGTCCTTCGGCGGCTGGAAGAAGTCCGTCATGGGCCCGGGTGCCAAGGCCGGCGGCCCGAATTACGTGCCGCAGATGGGCACCTGGGAGGACGGCGAGCTGCGCGCCCGCGACGTGGACATCAAGGCCAACATCGCCGGCGAGCTGCGCCAGTGGACCGACCGCCTGGACTCCGTGCTGGACGAGGGCGACGCCGCCTGGCTGTTGCGCGCCGCGGAGCTGGACCAGCTGGCCTGGCAGGAAGAGTTCGGTCGCAACCACGACCGCACGGCCCTGATCTCGGAGGCCAATATCTTCCGCTACCGCCCACTGCTGTCGGCCCTGTCCGTCCGCGTCGGCGAGGGCTACAAGGTCCGCGACGTGGCCCGCCAGCTGCTGGCCACCGCCATCACCGGCACCCCGATCGACATCTCGGCCCCGGCGAATATCGCCGCGGACCTGCGCGACATGGGCTTCCGCGCCCGCACCGCCAGCGCCGAGGAGTTCGCCAACGAGGTCGCCGAGATGTCCTCGGCTCGCATCCGCGCCCTCGGTGCGGTGGAGCAGCCGGTCCAGGAGGCCGCGGTCAAGTCCAACTCGGTCGTCCTCGACCAGCCGGTCCTGGCCGACGGCCGCCGCGAGCTGCTGCCGTACCTGCTGGAGCAGGCCGTCTCCGTGACCATGCACCGCTTCGGCATCATCCGCGAAATCGGCGATATCCGCCGCTAGGGGCGGTACCAGCGTTTCCGCGGCCGCCGCTTGTATGGCATAGTTGGTTCCTATGGATAGCCAGCATGACGATATAAGCACCGGACAGGCGTCCGCCTCCCGCCAGGCGGACGCCCAACCGGCCAAGGAAAACGCTGAACAGGACGCTAAGAAGGACCAGACCACCACCCTGGTCAGCCAGGACGACCACGGCCTGGGCCGGGAGACCGCGCGCGATACGCCCGGCGACCCGGACAAGAAGGCCCAGGTCCTGCGCGCGGACTTGAAGTCCGCCTCGCTCACCTCGCTGCAGCTCATCGCTGTCATCGCGGGCGTGGCCGTGGTCGGCTACCTCCTGCGCTTTATCTGGGTCGGGCTCCTGCCGGTCATCCTGGCCATCCTGGTCAGCACCGTGCTCTTTCCCATCACGGCCTGGCTGCGCCACCACAAATTCCCGCGCGCTCTCGCCGCGGTGACCACTTTGCTGGCATTCTTGCTCATCTTCGTCGGCATCTTCTCCGCGATGGCCCCGGTGGTCTCCAACCAGGGCGCGACCCTGGTCAGCCAGGCCGAAAGCGGCATCAATGAGCTGGGCCGCCTGGTCGAAGAATCCCCCATCAACGTCGACGGGCAGCAGCTCGAATCCGTCATGGAAGACGCGGTCAACTTCCTCAAGGGCCAGGCCAGCAACATCGCCACCGGCGTGATGACCGGTGTCTCCGCGGCCAGCTCCATCCTGGTGGCCTTTGTCATCATGCTCTTCGTGACGTTCTTCATCATCAAGGACGGCGACAAGTTCCTGCCGTGGCTGCGCAAGTACACCGGCTCCGCCGCCGGCTGGCACATCACGGAGCTGGGCTCCCGCATCTGGGCCACCCTGGCCGGGTTCATCCAGGCGCAGGCCGCCGTGGCCTTCGTGGACGCCGCGCTCATCGGCCTAGGCCTGTGGGCCCTGCAGGTGCCGCTGGCCTTCGTCATCGCCGTGGTAACCTTCTTCGCCAGCTTCATCCCGATCATCGGTGCGGTGACCGCCGGCGCCCTGGCCGTCATCATCGCGCTGGTCTCCAACGGCCTGACCAACGCCCTGCTGGCGCTGGCGCTTATCGTCATCGTGCAGCAGGTCGAGGGCAACCTGCTGCAGCCGCTGCTGCAGTCCAAGGCCATGGGCCTGCACGCCGCCGTCGTCCTGCTGTCGGTGACCATCGGTTCTACCCTCTCCGGCATCATCGGCGCCTTCCTGGCCGTGCCGGTGGCCGCGACCATCACCGTCATGCTGCGCTACTACGCCGAGATGACCGGCCTGCGCTCCGGCGAGATCGCCCCGGACGAGCTGGACATCTCCACCGGCGAGAAGCAAAAGGATAAAGACTCCGACAGCGACGCCCCCACCCCGCGCCAGAAGGTCGCCGAGCTCTTCCAGTCCATGAGTCCACAGCGCTAAGCACCTGGCCGCCCCAGCCCAGCTGCGCGCGCACTAATACCCGGGTCGGTTTAGACCGGCCCGGGCATTGTTGTGTTTTAGGCGGCTAGGCTAGCGCGGCAGCAGGCCCAAGTCGGTGACGGCGGACATCAGCTGGCGGGCGCCGCGGTCCAGCACGCCGGCCCAGGTGCCCACGGAGGACTCGTCGGCCGGGTCGGAGACCTGCTTGAGCAGGGTGCAGGGCACCTCGAAGCGCTGGCAGACCGCGGCCACGGAGTAGCCCTCCATGTCACACAGCGCGGACTCCTGGGCCAGGCGGTTGCGGGTCTGGGTATCAGAGACGAATAGGTCGCCGGTGGCCAGCGAACGCACCGGCAGGCGCCCGGAGGTAGGCAGCTCAATGCGCTCGGGCAAAAGGTACTTGCCGAGGTCGGACAGGACCTCCAGCTTGAAATCATGCTTGGTAACCGCGTCCACCTCGAAGACGCCGGCCAGGCCGTCGTGTAGGGCGCCGGCGGTGCCGATATTGACCACCCGGGAGGGCATCTCGTCACGCAGGCGGGCCTCGGTCAGAACCTCCGTCAGGGAGATTGCGGCCGGCAGCGTCCCAATGCCGGTAATCAGCAGTGCGGCGTCGTCAGGGACGTGCGCCGCTTCAGCGTCGACGGCAGCCACAAACAGCGGTTTATCAGCAATGCATCTCATACTTTCGATCTTACTTGGACGCCAAGTGACTTAGCACGGCGGCTCGGGTTTAGCCCGCATCCGCGCCTCCACAATCACGCCGCGGCCTCAGCCCTGGTGGGCGAATTGCCACAGGGTGGCTGCCTGGTGCGGATCCACGTCGATGTCGAAATGCTGCTGCAGCGCGCCGCGCAGATCCTCTGGGTCGCTCAGCTCTCGGGTCTCCTGCGCGGTTTTCAGCTTGGCATTGAAGATGGACTCGGTGCCCTCGCCGCGGCGCACCACGACGAGGTTCCCGGTAAACATCTCGCCCTCCCGGGTGGCCGCATACCAGCAGGCCATGTCCAGATCCGCCGGCTTAGGGTGCCAGTTGCAGATCCCGTAGACGTCCTTGTAGCCCGTGGGATGTTTCTCGGAGACCTCGGTGCGTGACTGCAGGATGTAGTCGACCGCGCGCGGGTCGTCGTCGGCCGCGGGCACTAGGCGGAAGCCGGCGCGTTCCGTGCCGTCGAAGGGAACCGCCACGGTGGGCGTTCCCCCGCCGAAGCCGGGATCGATGAGGTAGCGCTCCCCACCAAAATGCGCGATATTGCCGCAGTGGGTGGCCGCGCCCGGCTCCTGGCTGCCGCTGAGCAGCACCCGGGCCAGGAAGCGGTGGTGGTTTACTCCTAGCTCGTCCAAGGCCTGGTGGATGATTTCCGCGTGCTCGAAGCAGAAGCCGCCGCGGCCCTGATCCAGTAGCTTGCGGCGCACGTCGGCGGGCTTAATACTCACCCCGCGGCCCAAGGCCACGTCCACGTTGTCGAAGGCAATCGTCTTGGTGTGGCGGTCTACGACCTCGTCGAAGAAGGCGACGCCGTGGTCCGCTGCGGCATCGACAAGCGCCGCCGGACCTCCGATCCGATCGCGGTAGTTTTCCAGCATTATTCCTCCTCACTCTGGCCCGTCCGGGCGCTATCCGCGAGCTTAAGCAGGTTTGCGGCGTTGGACCACAGAATCTGTTCCTTTTCCTCCTCGCTGAAGCGGGAGTTACGCACGTAGTCGAAGGCGCGGACGTATTTTTCCTGCTGGAAATACGGGAAATCGGAGCCGCCCATCAGCTGCGAGAGTCCGAAGGTTTCCGCGGCGAGCGCTAGCGAGGGCTCGTGGAAGTTGGCGGCGTCGAAATAGAACTGCCGCAAGGTCGCGTTCGGCGATGCCGGGAACGCGTCCCAGTCCTCGTAGTTGTCCTCAATCCGCTGCGCCAGCATAGGCAGGTCGCCGCCCAGATGCGCAACGTGGAACGTAATCTTCGGGAAGCGGCGGGGGATATCGGCTTTCAGCAGCTCCAACGTGGCGGTGGCGTCCTCGACCGGTGCGCCGTTCACCCACTCCAGGTGCTGATCAAGCAGCCACTTCGAGTTCACGCCGCAGCCGGTCGGGTGGATATTGACCACCGCGCCCTTTTCGTTGAGGAAGTCCCAGACTGGGTCGAGGTAGCTTTCCGACAGGTAAGGACGCTGCGCCAGCAGGGTCGGCAGCCCGATGCCGCAGAACTGGCCGGAGCTTTCAATCCACTCCAGTTCCTTTAAGGTCGCGTCGACGTGCGGGAGTGGCAGGGCCGCGTAGTTATAGAAGCGGCCCGGGTACTGGTCCGCGATGTCGATATAGCGCTGATTAATCATGCGCGCGGCATAAGCGGCGTGTTCGGCTTCGGGCAGCGCGGGGCTTTGCGGAGTCACCGCGAGCACCTGGGCCTTGACCCCGGCTTTATCCATCCATTCGATCCGCGCCTGCATGTCCTCGCTACCGGAATCAGCGCCCATGCCCTTGGCGATCTCGGTGCTGCCTTCCGGGGCGCCGTGCGCGCCGAGGTAATCCAGGTAATCGTCCGGGTAGACGTGCGCGTGCGTATCGATGGCGTCGAGAACTCGTTCGTGCTGCATCAACTTCCGTCCTAACTGTCGGTGTTTATTGGCCTATTCCTGCCCACGAGCGCCGCGGGGAGTGCGCGCTGCGGCGGCGAAGGCAACTGCGGCTGCCCCCAAGACTATGCCGATTACTGCGAGCAGGTTGAGGGCGGCTGCGCTCGGGCTGTGTTCTGCCATGAGCGCGGCGGTGACGGCGGAGACCAGCGCGGAGGAAATCGACATGCCGATGGAGCGCATCAGGGCGTTCAAGGCGTTAGCCGAGCCGATCTCCGCCGCCCGGACATGATCGACCAGCATCATCGGCAGGCCGGCGTAGCCGATGCCCACGCCGATGGAAATCACGGTCGCCCAGACAAGGATCCACCCGCCGTTGAAGTCAATAACCAGGCGGCAGAGGTAGCCCAGCGCGGTGATGACGGAACCGATGGTGATGACCATCCGCGCCCCCAGCGCCTGCGCGAGCCGGGCGCTGACCGGGGCGACGAGCAACATGGCGGCGGCGGACGGCAGCATCACGAGGCCGGCCGCGGCGGCGCTCCACTCGTGCCCGCCCTCCGTAGTGGGGTTCTGCAGCTCCAGGGTGGTCAGCAGCAGGTTTGTGAACATGAGGATGCCCAGCAGGATCGAGGCGAGGTTGGTCAGCAGCACCGGCCGGTAGGTGGTAGTGCGCAGGTTGACCAGCGGGAACTCCTGGCGGACCTCCCAGCGGATCCAGGCGGCGAAGAACACCACCGCCAGGATGAAAAGGGCGACGGTCGGCAGGCTGGCCCAGCCCCACGCCGCGCCCTGGGAAAGCGCGGTCAAAAAGGCGCTCAGCCCCAGCGCCAGCCACACCGCACCGCCGTAGTCGAATCGGCCGGCCACGCCGCGGGAAGAGGGAACGAAAACCCCCACTGCCACGAAAGAAATGACCGATATGGCGGCGGCGATCCAGAACATGGACTGCCAGCCGAAGGAGTTAAAAAGCACTCCGCCCAGCGGGATGCCCACGCAGCCGCCGATGCCCAGGGTGGCGCTCAAGATGGCCAGGGCGGAGCCAATCTTTTCGCGTGGCAGGCTATAGCGCATCTCGGCCATCGCCACCGGGATGAGCGCCGAGCCGATGCCCTGCAGAGCACGACCAATGATGAGGGTCGCGATGTTGCCGAGCGGCGCGATGATGGAGCCCGCGACAACGGCCGCGATGGTCACCAGCATGACCGTCTTGCGCGAGTACATATCGGCCAGCCGGCCGATGATTGGGGTTGCCACGGCGCCGGCCAGCAGCGTCGCCGTGACCGCCCAGGACACCGCCGTGCCGGAGGTGCCGAGGATGCCCGGCAAGTTCGGGATCGCCGGAACGACGATCGACTGCAGCAGGGTGACCACGAGGCAAGAAAAGCCGGCGACGGCAATCAAGATCCCCGGCACCGCGCTGACCCCCGCCTGCGGCCTTTCCTGGTGCTTTTGTCCTTCCATAAGTCTGCTCCCATCCTTAGTGGCTCGATTGGGTTAAATGATCTGGAAGCGACACTAAGGAACCGGTGCATAAAGATGCTTATTAAGGCATAGTTTGAGCCATTTTTCTTTCATGCAGCATATATCCGTTACTTTTTCACTCGATGCTGCCTAGTTCCGCCACGGGAACCGGACTACGCTGGAAGCTACGGGGATAATCACCCCGAATGGCATCTGTACACACCTACGAGGAGCCGCCGTGCGCATATCCCCGTCCGCCCTGGACGACTTCGATCATCGCCTCTTATCTGCCCTGCGGCGCGCCCCCACCGCTTCTTTCGCGGACTTGGCGGCGCAGCTGGACTCGGCACCGCGGACCGTCGCGCGGCGCTACCACCGGCTCACCTCCAACGGGATTCTCAGGGTGGTGGGCCGAACCGCGGCAGCGTCGCCGGCCTCCATCGCCTGGTTGGCGCGGCTTTATGGCTCTCCCCAAGAATTGGAAAAGCTGGGGTCGCAGCTCGTGGAGCGCAAAAACACCCGGTGGATCCGTATGGCCATCCACCGCGGGGAGCTCATGTGCGGCTTCGCCACGCCCGCCCAGAGCAAGGAACCGCTCCTCGACCAGCTGCGGACCTCGCTACCCTTCGACCAGGTCGAGACTTTCCAGCTGCTGAAGATCTGGGGAATCCCGGTCGCGAACTCCGGCGCCTTCGCCGCCCTCGATGCCACCGATAAACGCATTCTCGCTGCTCTAGCCGTTAACGGTCGCGCCAGCTCCGTGGAGCTCGCCGAGGCCGCCCACGTGGATCAGGCAACCGCCTACCGGCGCCGGAAAAAGCTGGTGGAGTCCGGGATACTCTATTTCGAGGCGGACATCCCCCGCCAGGCCACCACCCATATCGCGGATGCCATGGCCTGGTTCAAAGTCGCCCCCGGGCACATCGCCGCGCTCGGCGATGCCCTCTCCGCCTCGGGCTCCACACAATTCGTAGCCGCCACGACAGGGCGCTTCCAGCTGGTGGCCAACCTCTGGGCCGACTCGCAGACGGAGCTTTTCAGCTTCCTCGACTCCCTGGCCGGGTTTCACATTGTGGACACCGAGCTCGTGCCGATGGGCCCCTCGTTTAAACAGGTGCCCTTCTGACCCGGGGACGCCGGCCGGCTAGCGCAGGCGCCGGCCCACGAAGCCGGCGGCCAGGGTGTTGCCGGTGCTCGGGTCCACCAGCAGGAAGTTGCCCACCGCGCCGCGGGCGGCGTAGTCCTCGACCGGCAGCTCGACCGGGGTCTGGACCACGACGTGCGCGATCTCGTTGAGGGTGACCGCCTCCGGATCTTCCTGGTCGGCCACGCCGTCTAAATCCAAGATGCGCTCGACCTGGGTGATGCGGGCCTTGACCACGGCGGTGCCGTAGCGCAGCTTGACCATCGGGCCGGGCTTTAGGTCCTTTTCCGTCAGCGCGACGACGGTGGCGGCGAACTCGCGGGTGGCCTCCGGCCGGTCGGTGCCGGCGATGAGGTCGCCGCGGGCCAGGTCCACGTCGTCAGCCAGGCGCAGCACGACCGATTCGCCGGCGCGGGTGGCCTCTACCTCCCCATCGGTGGTGTCGATGTGGGTGACGGTGCTGGTGCGGCCCTCCGGCAGGGTCACCGTGTCGCCGACGGCGATGGAACCCGCCTGCACGCGGCCGGCGTAGCCGCGGTAGTCGCTGGCGTGCTCGCGGATGACGTACTGGATGGGGAAACGGAAGTCCAGATCCTCGGCGCGGCCGCCGGCCACCGGCACGTCCTCGAGCGCCTGCAAGACGGTCGGGCCGGAGTACCAGTCCATCTGGGTGGAGGGCTCGACCACGTTGTCGCCCTTGAGCGCGGAGATCGGCACGACCTGGGTATCGGTCAGGCCCAAGCGTTCGGCCAGGGTGCCGAATTCTTCCTCGATGGCGCGGAAGGTCGCCTCGTCGTAGTCGACCAGGTCGATCTTGTTGACGGCCAGGATGACGTGGCGCACGCCCAGCAGGGCCGCGACGTTGGCGTGCCGGCGGGTTTGCTCGACCACACCGTGGCGGGCATCGATAAGCAGCACCACGACCTGGGAGGTCGACATGCCGGTGACGGTGTTGCGGGTGTACTGCACGTGGCCCGGGGTGTCCGCCAGAATGAAGGTGCGCTTGTCCGTGGCGAAGTAGCGGTAGGCCACGTCGATGGTAATGCCCTGCTCACGCTCGGCGCGCAGGCCGTCGACCAGCAGGGACAGGTCCATGCCGTCGAAGCCACGGTCGGCGCTGCTGCGCTCCATGGACTCCATCTGATCGGCCAGCACGGACTTGGTGTCGTGCAGCAGGCGGCCGACGAAGGTGGACTTGCCGTCGTCGACGGAACCGGCGGTGCACAGGCGCAGCGTCTCGCGCTCTTTGAGCTGATCCACTCCCTGGACCGGGGACGGGCTTTGGGTGGTAGGCATCAGAAATAGCCCTCCTTCTTGCGATCTTCCATGGCGGACTCGGATAGCTTGTCGTCCGCGCGGGTCGCGCCCCGCTCGGACAGGGTGGAAATGGAAATCTCGGCCAGCACCTCGTCCGGGGTGGAGGCGGTGGACTCAACAGCACCGGTGCAGGACATGTCGCCGACGGTGCGGTAGCGCACGGTCTTGGTCACCAGCTCCTCGCCCTCGGCCGGCCCGCCCCACTCGCCCGGGGCCAGCCACATGCCGTTGCGGTTGAACAGCTCGCGCTGGTGGGAGTAGTAGATATCCGGCAGCTGCAAACCGCGGGCGCCGATGTATTCCCAGATATCGGACTCGGTCCAGTTGGAGATGGGGAAAACGCGGATGTTCTCCCCGGCCATCTTGGCGCCGTTGTAGAGGTTCCACAGCTCCGGGCGCTGGCGGCGCGGGTCCCAGCCGCCGAAGGAGTCGCGCACGGAGAAGATGCGTTCCTTGGCGCGGGCGCGCTCCTCGTCGCGGCGCGCCCCGCCCAGCACGGCGTCGTAGCCGCGCTCGGCGATGGTCTCGACCAGCGGGACGGACTGCAGCGGGTTGCGGGTGCCGTCGGGGCGCTCCTGCAGGTCGCCGCGGTCGATCCAGTCCTGGACCTTGGCCACGTGCAGGCGGGCGCCGGATTCCTCGACCAGGCGGTCGCGGAACTCGATGACCTCCGGGAAGTTGTGCCCGGTGTCCACGTGAAGCAGCTCGAAGGGCACGGTGGCCGGGGCGAAGGCCCGGCGCGCCAGCTCGAAGACCACCACGGAGTCCTTGCCGCCGGAAAAGAGCAGCCCGACCTTGTCGAACTGGCCGGCTACCTCGCGCAGGATATGGAGGGATTCGTTTTCTAGATCTTTCAGGTGTGGGGAAAGTGCAGTCATTATTCGTGTAACCCGCATTCTGTCTTGCCGTCAGCGAATACTCGTCCCGAGCGGGCGTCGTCGCCCTCTGCCACGGGGAAGGTCAGGGGCGCGCACCCGATGGAGCGGTACCCCTGCAGGGTAAGGGGGTGGATGATGAGATCGTGGTCTCGGATGTAGGCGTCCGTGCCATCCAGGTCCCAGGTAATCATCGGCGAAATCTTGAGCCGGCCCGTGCGGTCCAGGCTGAGCGCCGGGGCCTCCGCGCGGTGCTCGGAGTCCGCCCGGCGCAGGCCGGTAATCCAGCCCACGTAGTCGTCCATCGCCATGTTCAGCGGCTCCACCTTGCGCATGCGGTTGTAGGAGGCCACGTCCCAGGAGTACATGCGCGGGCCGTAGATTTCGTCCTGCTCCTCCGGGGTCAGCAGGGGCCGGATGCGGCGCAGCGGCAGGTCCGGGTAGCGCTTTTCGACGGCGTCGGCGGTCTCCAGGGTCTCCGGGAAGTGGAAGCCGGTGTCGATGAAGAGCAGATCCCCGTCGAGCCCGGCCTGGTGGGCCAGCTCGGCGAGCACGGTGTTTTCCATGGACATGGTCACCGCCACGCGGCCCGGCGCGTGGTTCACGGTGAAGTCCATGATCTCTTCCGCGCTGGCGTTATACAGCTTGTCCGCCCAGCGCTCCACCAGCTCCTCGTTGGCGGCGGCTACCGCGGGCGACAACGGCGCGGTGTCCCGGGTTCCTTCCGGACTCTGGCTGGCGTCGCGATAATTCTTACCACCACCCAGCAAGTTCACGTTTGTTGTCATTATTTTAAGTGCGCTCCTTTGGGGTCAGTGCACCTTACTCTAGGTAATGCGGGCGGTTCGTGCAGCAGAAATTCCAGCTCCGGACGGCCGTGGGGGCGCTGTACTTGGGGAACGGGCAGAATATAATTGTCCCCATACTGAACCGCTCGGACTATATTTACAGACAGTACGGTCTAGACGAATTGCACTAAGGAGGTCATCATGCCTAGCGCCCTCGGCTCGCGCGTCGCTGTCATCGGCGACGGCCCCGCCGCGCTTTCCGCCACGGAACGACTCATCGGGGCCGGCATGTGTGTCGACCTCATCTCCTCCCGGCCCGCCCCCTTCGGGTTCCTGCGCCACTTCGCCGCCTCGGGCACGGCCACTGACGGCACGCCGCACCTGCGGCTTATCGGCAACGTGCGTGTGGGGGTCGACGGCGACATCACCCACCGCGAGCTGCACGCCCTGAGCAACCACCCCGACCCCGACCTGCTGGTCCTTGAGCTCCACGCCCGCGGCCTGGCGATTACCACCTGGGAGGGCTGCTTCCACCCCGCCGCGACGACCGCGGAACCCACGACGCCCACCGACTGGGACGCCGTCATCAACCGCGCCAGCCTGGCGCCGCTGTGCTTCTAGGATCCCCGGCTTTTAGACTCCCCACCGGCCCGGACCACTTGAGACATTAGCGCTGCACAGGCAGTAAATCCCCGGCGACTTGCACCCACCCAGTCGGGTGTCCCGCCTTAGGCTACTATTGCCTGCGTGGAACTTATCCGAATTATTATGAGCCGCTCGAAGCCCTACGTGGGCTTCGTCATCGCGGTGCTCGTGCTGCAGTCGGCCTCGACTGCGGCGACGCTCTATCTGCCCTCGCTGAACGCCAGCATCATCGATGAGGGCGTCTCCCGCGGCGACGTGCCCTTTATCTGGCGCACCGGCTCCATCATGCTGGGTGTGGCCTTAGTCCAGGTGCTCACCGCCGTCGCCGCGGTCTGGTTCGGCTCCCGCACCGCCATGGGGCTGGGCCGGGACCTGCGCCGGGAGGTCTTTGCGAAGGTCACCAGATTTTCCTCCGAGGACCTGCACCACTTCGGCACGCCGACGCTGATCACCCGGGCGACCAACGACGTGCAGCAGGTGCAGATGGTCTACCTGATGGCGCTCAACTTCATCATCACCGCGCCGATCATGTCCGTCGGCGGCGTCATCATGGCCATCCGCGAGGACGCCGGGCTGTCCTGGCTGGTCTGGGTCTCGGTGGGCGTGCTGCTGGTGGTCATCGGACTCCTGATCGCCAAGCTGGTGCCGCTGTTTGGCCGCATGCAGCTGCAGCTGGACGCGCTGAACGGCACGGTCCGCGAACAGATCGCCGGCATTCGCGTGGTGCGCGCCTTCGTGCGCGAGCGCTTCGAGACCGAGCGCTTTACCGAGGACAACCGCCGGCTGACCCAGCTGTCGCTGCGCATCGGCCAGCTCTTCGTGCTGATGTTTCCCATCATCACGGTCATCCTCAACGTCGCCACCGGTGCGGTGTTGTGGTTCGGCGGCCACCGCGTCGAGGCCGGCGACGTCGCCGTCGGCTCCCTGACCGCGTTCCTGCAGTACCTGCTGCAGATCCTCGCCGCGGTCATGATGGGCTCGTTCATGGCCGTGATGTTCCCCCGCGCGATGGTCTGCGCCCGGCGCATCACCCAGGTGCTGGCCCACTCGCCCAGCATCGACGAGCCGGCCACCCCGCAGGACCCGCCGGCCGCGGGTTCCGGCTGCACCGTCGAGATGCGCAACGTGAGCTTTAGCTACGCCGGCGCCGAGGAGCCCGTGCTCAGCGACATCAGCTTCACCGCGCACCCCGGCCGCACGACCGCGATCATCGGCTCGACCGGCGCGGGCAAGACCACGCTGCTCTCGCTCATCCCGCGGCTCTACCTGCCGGCTTCCGGACAAGTGCTCATCGACGGCGCGGACGCCGCGCTGATGTCGCAGGCCGCCCTGGTCGAGCGCGTCAGCATGGTCCCGCAGAAGCCCTACCTGTTCAGCGGCACTGTGGCCAGCAACCTGCGGATGGGCGACCCGGAAGCTAGCGATGCCGACCTGTGGGACGCCCTGCGCATCGCCCAGGCCGACTTCGTCGACGACCTCGACATGCCGATCGCCCAGGGCGGCACGAACGTCTCCGGCGGCCAGCGCCAGCGCCTGTGCATCGCCCGCATGCTGGTCGCCCGCCCCAAGGTCTATCTCTTCGATGATTCCTTCTCGGCCCTGGACGTGCTCACCGATGCCCGCGTGCGCGAGGCCATGCAGGAACGCACGCGGGAGGCGACCACCATCATCGTCGCCCAGCGCGTGGCCTTCATCCAGGACGCGGACCAGATCCTCGTGCTCGAGGCCGGGCGGATCGTCGCCCGCGGCACCCACGAAGAATTGCTCACCACCTCCCCGACGTACCAAGAAATCGTCGAATCCCAAGAGACTGCGAGGGCCTAAACCATGGCTGATACTCCTTCCACCTCCCAGCCCACCGATTCCCAGCCCACCGACGCGGAGCTGGCGGCCCTCGAGTCCCAGGTCTCCGGCGACGACTGGTCCGGGGCCGCGCCCCGCCAGGCCAAGCACTTCTGGCCCTCGGCCACGCGGCTGGTCGGTCTGCTCGCGCCGTACAAGTGGCAGCTCGCCTTCGTGGGGCTTTTGACCGTCGGCTGCGTCTTCCTCACTGTCTACGCGCCCCGGGTGCTCGGGCGCGCGATGGACGTCATCTTCTCCGGCGTCGTCTCGCGCCAGCTGCCCGCCGGCCTCAGCACCGAGCAGGCCGTCGAGGGCCTGCGCCAGACCGGTCACGACCGGATGGCCGACATGGCGGCCGCGATGGATCTGGTGCCTGGCAGCGGGATCGACTTCACCAAGCTCGGCCAGCTCATCCTCATCGTCATCGGCATGTACGTCGTCTCCTCCGCCTTCCAGCTCTGGCAGGGTCTGGTGCTCAACCGCCTGGTGATGGACACAGTCTTCAAGCTGCGCCAGGACGTCGAGGCCAAGATCCACGCACTTCCGCTGAGCTACTTCGACACCACCCAGCGTGGCGACCTCCTCTCGCGCACCACCAACGACCTGGACAACGTCCAGCAGGCCCTGCAGCAGGCGCTGTCCCAGCTGTTCTACAACCTCCTGCTCGTGGCAGGTATTACCGTCATGATGTTCACGGTCTCCTGGCAGCTCGCGCTCGTCGCGCTACTGGCCATCCCGCTGACCGGCGTCATCATGGCGGTCATCGGCACCCGCTCGCAGCGCCAGTTCGTTTCCCAGTGGCGCTCGACCGGCCAGCTCAACGGGCAGGTCGAGGAGTCCTTCACCGGCCAGGAGCTGTCCCTGATTTTTGGGCGCACCCAGGCCATGCGGGAGGAATTCGATAACCGCAATACCGCGCTCTACGAGGCCAGCGCCTCCGCGCAGTTCCTGTCCGGGATGATGATGCCCATCATGCAGTTCGTCTCCTACCTGTCGTACGTGGCCATCGCCGTCCTCGGCGGCCTGCGCGTGGCCCACGGGCAGATGACGCTGGGTGATGGCACCGCGTTCGTCCAGTACTCCCGCGAGTTCAACCAACCGCTGGGCCAGCTCGGCGGCATGATGCAGCAGATCCAGTCCGGCGTCGCCTCGGCCGAGCGCGTCTTCGAGTTCTTGGACGCCGACGAGCAATCCCCGGAGCCGGCGCCGGCCGAGGGGCGCTCGCCGCAGCGCGCCCGCGGCTTGGTCGAGTTCCGCGACGTCAGCTTCTCCTACGACGAGGACACCCCGCTCATCGAGGGCCTCAACCTGCGCGTCGAGCCCGGCCAGACGGCCGCCATCGTCGGCCCCACCGGGGCGGGCAAGACCACGCTGGTCAACCTCATCATGCGCTTTTACGACATCGACTCCGGGCGGATTCTCCTCGACGGCACGGACACCGCCGAGCTCTCCCGCGGGCAGCTGCGCAGCCAGGTCGGCATGGTGCTCCAGGACGCGGTCCTGTTCAAGGGGACCATCGCGGACAATATCCGCTACGGGCGCCTGGACGCCACCGACGAGGAGGTCATCGAGGCGGCCCAGGCCACCTTCGTGGACCGCTTCGTGCACTCGCTGCCGGATGGCTACGACACCGTCATCGACCAGGACGGCGGCTCGGTCTCGGCCGGCGAGCGCCAGCTCATCACCAGCGCCCGCGCCTTCCTGGCCCAGCCCGCGCTGCTCATCCTGGACGAGGCGACATCCTCGGTCGATACCCGCACCGAGATGCTGGTCCAGGACGCCATGAACGCCCTGCGCGCCAACCGCACCTCGTTCATCATCGCGCACCGGCTCTCTACTATCCGGGACGCGGACGTCATCATCGTGATGGACAACGGGCGCATCGTCGAGCAAGGCAGCCACTTCGAGCTGCTCGCCCGGCGCGGCGCCTACTGGCGGATGAATATGAAATCTTGATTCCACGCCCTACCCTTTAGGCTAGGTTAGGTACTTCCCCCTTGACTTATCCGCAGCCAATGAAGGAGCCCGCCCATGCTTGCCGGCTGGATCGCCGTTGTCCTCTCGTTGCCCGTCTGGGCGTATTTCGGCTACCGCGCCTGGGGCATGTTTACCTTCATCCGCTCCGGCGGGCCCACCCAGCTCAACCGCTTCGACCAGCCGCTGCGCCGCCTGGGCCGCGTGCTGGTGGAGGTCTTCGGGCACGCCCACTTCAAGGGGCGCCCGCTAGTCAACGCCGCGCACTGGCTGGTCATGATCGGCTTCCTCTTCGGCATCCTGGTCTGGTTTGAGGCCTATATCCAGGCCTTCAACCCGGCCGGCGGCTGGCCGCTGTTGAGCGACTGGCCGGTCTACCACTTCCTCGAAGAGGTCCTGGCGCTCGGCACCGTCTTGGGCATCGGCTTCCTCGTCGCCGTCCGCCTGAAGTTGGGCCATACTGAGCGGGGCAGCCGCTTCTATAATTCGCAGACCACCAGCGCCTACCTGGTCGAGGCCATCGTCTTTTCCGAGGGACTCGGCATGCTGCTGGTCAAGGCCTCCAAGCGCGCTACCTACGGCGGTGGGAGCTGGGCTACCGACTTTGTCAGCCTCCCGCTTTCGCAGTTGCTGCCGGCCTCCCCGGGCCTTATCCAGGCCTTCGCGCTGTTCAAGCTGCTGACCGGCCTGGCGTTTATCGTGTTCATCTCCCGCCAGTTCACCTGGGGCGTGATGTGGCACCGCTTCCTGGCGTTTTTCAACATCTTCTTCCAGCGCAACCCGGATGGGGAGAAGGCCCTGGGCAAGCTGCCGACCCCGGATCTGGAAGAAGACCTCACCCCGGGCAGCTGGAAGCTGCTGCTGGACACCGGCACCTGCACCGAGTGCGGGCGCTGCCAGGACCTGTGCCCGGCCTGGAATACCGACAAGCCCCTGTCGCCGAAGAAGCTGGTCATGGACCTCGGCTCGGCCGCGGTGGATAACTACAACCCGCACGCGGGCGTGGACGTGCTGTCCATGGCCGGGGTCATCGATGACGATGTCCTGTGGTCGTGCACCAACTGCGGCGCCTGCGTGGACCAGTGCCCGGTCGACATTGAGCACCTCGACCACGTCGCGGATCTGCGCCGCTTCAAGGTGTTGGCCGAGTCCGATTTCCCCTCGGAGCTGACCGGCCTGTTCAAGAACCTGGAGACTAAAGGCAACCCGTGGGGCCGCAACAATTCTGAGCGCCGCACCTGGGTGGACCAGGCCCGCGCCGACGGCATTGAGGTCCCCATCATCGGTGAGGACGAGACCGATTTCGCGGACCTGGAGTACCTGTTCTGGGTCGGCTGCGCCGGCGCCTACGACGACGCCGCCAAGGTCACCACCCGCGCCGTCGTCGATCTGCTGCACACCGCCGGCGTGAAATTCGGCGTGCTCGCCACCGGGGAGACCTGCACGGGTGATCCCGCCCGCCGCGCCGGCAACGAGTTCCTGTTCCAGATGCTGGCCCAGGAAAACGTCGCCACCCTCAACGAGACCTTCGAGGGCGTGCCCGCCGGGCAGCGCAAGATCATCACCACCTGCCCGCACTGCTTCAACACCCTGCGCAACGAGTACCCGGACTTCGACGGCCACTTCGACGTCTTCCACCACACGCAGCTGCTCAACCGCCTGGTGCGCGACGGGCTGCTCAAGCCGGTGCCCCGCACGGCGGAAAACCGCAAGCCCATCACCTACCACGACCCCTGCTTCCTGGGCCGCCACAACAAGGTCTACGACCCGCCCCGGGAGCTCCTGGAGGCCACCGGCGTCAAGGTCAACGAGATGGACGCCAACCGCGACTCCGCCTTCTGCTGCGGCGCCGGCGGCGCCCGCATGTTCATGGAAGAAAAGCTCGGCACCCGCGTCAACGAGTTCCGCACCGAGCAAGCACTGTCCACCGGCGCCGAGGAAATCGCCACCGGCTGCCCCTTCTGCAACGTCATGCTCACCGGCGGCGTCAAGACCCTCAACGAGGGCAAGACCCCCGTCACCGACGTCGCCCAGATGCTGCGCAGCTCCATCGCTACCGATGCCGACGGCACCCTGCCGCCAGCCCGCCCCAAGGCCTTCCTGGGCGAGCCCATCCGCCTGACCCGCAAGACCGACCAGCCCACCGAAAACACGACCGACACCGCCCCCGCCAAGCCGGCAGAACCAGCAACCCCCGCTGCACCTCAGGCTCCGGCACAGCCGGCAGCCCCAGCGGCGCCTGCTTCCCAGGCCCCGGCAGCACCTAGCGCGCCCGCGGCACCCAGTGCCCCCACTGCCCCGAGCGCTCCAACCGCGCCGGCCGCACCAGCCGCTGCTCCAAGCGCTCCAACCGCACCTTCTGCACCCAAGGCACCGGCTGCCCCAAGCACTCCTTCCGCGCCGGCTGCGCCTTCTGTACCCAAGGCACCTGCTGCCCCGGCATCGCCTGCGGCTTCTGCTCCAGGAGCACCTAGCGCTCCCGCTGCACCAAGTGCGCCGAGCGCTCCTGCCGCCCCGGCAAGCCCCGCGTCTCCGGCTCCCGCAGCTCCCCAGGCACCTTCCGCGCCGGCCGCACCCAGCGCGCCCACTGCCCCTGCGGCACCTGCTTCGTCAGCCCCGGAAGCACCGAGCTCACGCACTGTGCCTTCGGCACCCAAGGCACCAGCAGCGCCTGCAGCACCGGTCGCACCTTCTGCCCCGGCTGCACCAAATGCACCAAATGCGCCTGCAGCCCCGGCCGCTCCTAGTGCTCCCGCAGCACCCCAGGCACCTGCCGCGCCTAGTGCCCCGAGCGCGCCCTCCGCTCCCGCAGCCCCGGCAGCACCTGCACCATCGGCCCCGACCGCGCCGCAGGCCCCAAGTGCACCAGCCGCGCCAAGCGCTCCTGCCGCCCCGGCAGCACCGAAGGCTCCTTCTGCACCCGCTGCTCCCCAGGCACCTGCCGCACCTTCCGCGCCGGCAGCGCCGAGCGCACCCAAGGCGCCCAGTGCTCCTAGCGCACCCGCAGCGCCCGCTGCTCCTTCGGCCCCGGCTGCTCCCCAACCGCCGGCTGCTGGCTCGGCATCGGATGCTGACTCGGACGCTGAGGCAGACGCCGACCAGGACGACTAAGGCGGGCGTCGGCTGCGGCGGCATCGTTAGTGAGCTGCGTGACGCTGCTTGAGTTCTGGGAAAAAGGCCTGTTCCGGCTAAGGTATAGCAGGTGTTCAATAGCGACTCCGGCGCCGCCCTGATTCTGGCGGCGAGTGACGAAGGAATTACGAATTCGCTGGTCTCCTTCGCGTGGATTATGGCCGCTGCGCTGGCCGCACCCCTGGTTTCCTTCATGACTGTGCGGCGGCTGCCGGCCGTGCCGTTGCTGCTGATTTTCGGCATGATTATCGGCCCGTCGGTGCTGGATCTGGCGCACGAGGACCCCGGCATCGAGATGCTCAGCGAGATTGGCGTCGGTGCACTGTTCTTGCTGGCCGGCTTCGAAATCAACATCGCCTCGCTGAAGTCCAAGGAAGCCCGCACGGCGGCCTCCACCTGGGCGCTGTGCCTGGCGGCGAGTCTGCTGGGTGCGTGGGCGATCTTCCGCTTCGATAACCTGCCGCTGGCCATCGTCATCGCCATTGCGGTGACCTCAACGGCGCTGGGCACCATCACGCCTATGCTCAAGCAGAACGGCATGATGGGCACCCAGGTGGGGCGCTCAGTTATGATCCACGGCGCCATCGGTGAGGTCGGCCCCATCCTGGCGATGGCGCTGCTGCTGTCCACGCGTTCTACCTGGCAGACCGGGCTAATCCTGCTGGGCTTTTTCGCCATCGCGGTGGCCCTGGCGATGGTGCCAGGCCTGGTCGCCAAGGCCATGCCGCTGGTGCGCAACGCCTTTCTGCAGGGCGCCGGTTCGACGAACCAGACCATCCTGCGGCTCATCATGCTGGTGCTCGCCGTGCTGATGGCGGTGGCCGCGGTCTTCGAGCTCGACATCGTGCTGGGCGCGTTCGCCGCGGGCATGATTTTCCACCAGATCATCCCCAACGAGTTCCACCAGCGCCTCGAGCACCGCCTGGACGTGCTGTGTTATTCCATGCTCATCCCCATCTTCTTCGTGGTCTCCGGCATGTCGATCGACTGGAACGTCATCACCAGCCGCCCACTGCTCGTAGTAAGCATCCCGCTGCTCATCCTCATCACCCGCGGCCTGCCAGTCTTCCTGCGCGAGAACCTCCACCACACCGGCTCCGAAATCGAGACTGTCCGCGAGCGCCTCCAAGTCGCCTTCTACGCGGCCACCGGCCTGCCGATCATCGTGGCGGTGACCTCCATCGCGGTCAGCTCCGGGATCATGGACAACGAGCAATCCTCGCTCTTTATCGCCGGCGGCGCGCTGACCGTGCTCATCTTCCCCATCCTGGCCAGCCTGTGCCAGGAAAAGGACCCGGTCACCGGCAAGCGTTCCACCTACCGTGCGCGCGTCGTGGAACAGACCCCGGCGCATGATTCCGAACCGACCTCCCTGGCCGAGCTGCGCGACCGCGACAACGCCGAACACGAGAACCTCAAGCGCCACGAGGCCAGCCACAACGGACAGGGGTCCGAGGCGGATAGGTCTGAGTCCTCTGGAGCTGAGGCTACTGGGGATGGTGTCGCACAGGATGGCGACGGCGGCGGCAAGAACGGATAGACTTTTGGGTATGAGCTACGACGATTCCCTGCGCCTGTCTGATGCCGAACGCAACGACGCCCTGACCGCTTTGGCCAAGGCCGTCGGCGAGGGCCGCCTCAGCGTGGACGAATTCGAGGAACGCTCCGATTCCGTCATGGGCGCACGCACCCGCCGCGACATCGTCCCCCTGTTTACCGACATCCCGGACCAGCCCATCGCCGAGCCGAAGATCTATTCCCGCGCCGACGTCGAGCGCGCCTGGGAGGCCGGCCGCAAACCCAAGCTGGCCACCGGGCTCATCGGCAGCCTGCTGCTGACCATCGGCGGGACCTCCGCATTCATCGGCGCCTTCGGCGCGGCCGGGGTCGGCGCCGCGGTGGGGTTGGTGTCTGCCTCCGTCGCTGCCTTCCTGCTCATCCCGGTGCTGTGGATCGCGCTCTACGTGCTCAAGGTAGGCCCCAGCTCCTGGCACGCGCCCAGCCCGCGCCAGGTAGAGCGCCAAAAGCGCAAGGAAATCCTGGCCACCCAGGCCGAGCAGCGCGCCCTGATGTGGGCCCATAACAAGCAGACCGCGGGCGAGCTGACCGGCCAGGCCCTCGACTTCGCCAAGCGCCGCGTGGACAACTGGAGCCAGCCCAAGGACACCAAGAAGCACAGCAATTAGGGCACTTCCCGGCCCAAATTTCGTCACCACGGTCCAAAAGATGGCACAATTGCGGCATGACTACCACGCCGAACCGCCGAATTTTTGACCAATCCGACAAACTCAAGGGTGTCGCCTACGACATCCGTGGGGAGGTCTCGGCCGAGGCAGAGCGCATGGAGCTCGACGGCCACAACATCCTGAAGCTCAACACGGGCAACCCGGCGGTCTTCGGCTTCGACGCCCCGGACGTCATCATGCGCGACATGATCGCCGCCCTGCCCACCTCCCAGGGCTATTCCACTTCCAAGGGCATCATCCCCGCCCGCCGCGCCATCGTCACCCGCTACGAGCTGGAGGACTTCCCGCACTTCGACGTCGGGGATGTCTACCTGGGCAACGGTGTCTCCGAGCTGATTTCCATGACCACCCAAGCGCTGCTCAACGACGGCGACGAGGTCCTCATCCCGGTCCCGGACTACCCGCTGTGGACGGCGGCCACCTCCTTGGCCGGTGGTACCCCGGTGCACTACCTGTGCGACGAGGAGGACGACTGGAACCCGTCTATCGAGGACATCAAGTCCAAGGTGACGGAGAAGACCAAGGCCATCGTGGTCATCAACCCGAACAACCCGACGGGCGCGGTCTACTCCCGGCAGACGCTGCAGCAGATCGTGGAGATCGCCCGCGAGCACAACCTGCTCATCCTGGCTGATGAAATCTACGACCGCATCCTCTACGACGGCGCGAAGCACACCTCCATCGCTTCCCTGGCCCCGGACCTGCTGTGTATTACCTACAACGGCCTGTCGAAGGCCTACCGCGTGGCCGGCTACCGCGCCGGCTGGATGGTGCTCACCGGCCCGAAGAACCACGCCTCCGGCTTCATCGAAGGCCTGGAGCTGCTCGCCGGCACCCGCCTGTGCCCCAACGTTCCGGCCCAGCACGCCATCCAGGTCGCGCTCGGCGGGCGCCAGTCCATCTACGAGCTGACCGGCACGGACGGCCGCCTGCTCAAGCAGCGCAACATCGCCTACGAAAAGCTCAATGAGATCCCCGGCGTCAGCTGCGTGAAGCCGATGGGCGCGCTTTATGCCTTCCCGCGGCTGGACCCGAACGTCTACGAGATCCACGACGACTCCAAGCTGATGCTGGACATCCTGCGCTCGGAAAAGATCCTCATGGTGCAGGGCACCGGCTTCAATTGGCCGGACCCGGACCACTTCCGCGTGGTCACCCTGCCGTGGGCGTCCCAGCTGGACAACGCCATCGAGCGCCTGGGCAACTTCCTGGCCAGCTACCGCCAGTAGCCGCGGTAAGCACGGTCCCAGCCCCGGAGTGATTTTTCGCTGCCGGGGCTACTTTGTGCGCGCACAGAATTGAAAACATTTACTATTAGTGGCTATGGCACGACACTCAGTAAAGCCGGCCGGTCTGAACCTGTGGCAGCGCCTCCTCTTAGGTCTGCTGGGGCTGGTAGTAGCCGCCACCGCCGTGGGGCTCGTCTGGCTCTGGCCTAGCACCGGCCCGGACACGAGCGAAGACTTCGACCGCGCGTACTCGCTGAACCAGCAGCGGGTGACCGGCACCGTCACCCAGGTCGATTCCAACGCCTGCGCTTCCCCGGCTACCGGCACGGCCTTTGATACCCCGCCGCGCACTACCGCCGCGGAGGCCGCCGGGGCCCACGATGATTCTTGCCGCCGCGCCCTGGTGGACCTGGAAGACGGGCCGGATGCAGGGAAGATGACTCAGCTGGTGCACTACGGCGTGGCCGGCGAGCCGGTACTTGAGGTAGGTGACCACATCACCATGACCCTGTCGGAAAACCCCGCCGACGGGCAGGCTCAGTACGCTTTCGCCGACTACGAGCGCAGCTCCGCCCTGTGGGCCTGGGGCCTGGTCATCGTCGCCGCCATCCTCATCTTCGCCGCCTGGCACGGGTTGCGTTCGCTCATCGGCCTGGCCTTCAGCCTGGCCATCGTCTTTTTCTTCCTCCTGCCGGCCATCACCGCGGGCCAGCCCATCATCCCCGTCACGATTATCGCCTGCGCGGCCATCCTGGTGGTGGCCATCCCCTTGGTCCACGGCTGGAACTTCAAGTCCGCCTCGGCGCTGGCCGGCAGCCTGGTCGCCCTGGCCGTGGCCACGGTCGTGGCCATCATCGCCATCCGGACGTCCCACCTGCAGGGCCTGTCCTCCGAGGACAACCTCAAGCTGCTGCTCTACCTCCCGCAGCTGTCCGTGGTCGGCGTGCTGCTGGCCGGGTTCATCGTCGGCGCGCTGGGCGGGCTCAACGATGTCTCCATCGGGCAGGCCTCCACCGTCCACGAGCTGGCGGCCATCGACCCGACGATGCCGCGGTGGCGGCTGTTCGTCTCCGCCATGAAGGTCGGGCGCGACCACATCGCGTCCATGGTCTACACCATCGTGCTGTCGTATACGGGTGCGGCGCTGCCACTATTGCTGCTCATCTCCGCGGCCGATGCCTCCGCCGGCCAGGTCTTGAGCAGCGACGTCATCGCCACCGAGCTACTGCGCTCCGGGGTGGGCGCGCTTTCCCTGGTCAGCGCCGTGCCGGTCACGACGCTGATTGCGGCGTTTACACACTCCGACCCAGGGCCACGAGATCCCAACCGGCCGCCTGCCATTCACGCACATTAAGCACGTTGCGCCCGTCGATGATGTGTTGGCGGGCGACCAGCTTGCCGGCGGCGACCGGGTCGAGCTCGCGGAACTGCTTCCACTCCGTAGCCAGGATGACCAGCTCGGTACCCTTAAGAGCCGTATCCACGTCGGGGGCGTAGTCCAGCGTCGGGAAGACCTTCTTGGCGTTGTCCATGCCTTGCGGGTCGTAGACCGTCACCGCCGCACCCGCCAGGGACAGCGAGCCGGCCACGGATAGCGCCGGCGAGTCGCGCACGTCGTCCGAGTTCGGCTTGAAGGAGCAGCCCAGCACCGTCACGCGGTGGCCCAGCAGGGAGCCGGCGAAAGACTCCTTGGCCAGGTCCACCACGCGGTCACGGCGGCGCATGTTGATGGCGTCGACCTCGCGCAGGAAGGTCAGTGCCTGGTCCGCGCCGAGCTCGCCCGCCCGCGCCATGAACGCGCGGATATCCTTCGGCAGGCAGCCGCCGCCGAAGCCCAGGCCGGCGCCCAAGAACTTGCGGCCGATGCGCTCGTCCAGCCCGATGGCATCCGCCAGGGCCACGACGTCGGCGCCGGCGATCTCACAGATCTCCGACACGGCGTTGATGAACGAAATCTTGGTGGCCAGAAACGCGTTCGCCGAGACCTTGACCAGCTCCGCGGTCTGCAGGTCCGTCACGATGAAGGGAGTGTCCTGGCGCAGCGGCTCGGCGTAAATCTCGCGGGCAATCTCCTCCGCGCGGGACTCGCCCTCCCGGCAGCCGATGACGATGCGATCCGGGGTGATGGTGTCCTTGACCGCGTAGCCCTCCCGCAGGAACTCCGGGTTCCAGGCGATCTCCACCTCGGTGCCCTCCGGGGCCAGCTCGTTAGCCATCTGCTGCAGCTCCGCGGCGGTGCCCACCGGCACGGTGGACTTGCCCAGGATAAGATGCTGGCCTTTGAGCAGCGGGACCAGCTTTTCGATGACCGCGCGGACATAGGTCATGTCCGCCGCGTAGGAACCGTGGCGCTGCGGGGTGCCCACGCCCAAAAAGTGGACGTTGGCGAACTCGGCGGCCGCGGCGTAATCCGTGCTAAAGCTCAGCGTCCCGCCGCCTAAGTTGCGCTCGAGTACCTCCGGCAGGCCCGGCTCGTAGAAGGGAACCTTGCCCGCTGCCAGGGAGTCGATTTTTGCTTGGTCCACGTCCACGCCGAGAACCTCGTGGCCGAGCTCGGCCATGCAAGCGGCGTGCGTCGCACCCAGGTATCCGGTGCCAATCACAGTCATGCGCATAAGCGGTTATCTTAAGCGCCCGAGTTGAACACAGGATTAAATCTGGGTGCCGGATCCTAAAACCTTAGCGAAAGTTCAGGTAGGACTTCGACGGGGTCGGCCCGCGCTGGCCCTGGTACTTCGAGCCCAGCGCCCCACTGCCATAGGGATCCTGCGCCGGCGAGGTCATCTTGAAGATCGCCAGCTGGCCGACCTTCATGTTCGGCCACAGGACGATCGGCAGGTTCGCCGTGTTCGACAACTCCAGGGTGATGTGCCCGGAAAAGCCGGGGTCAATAAAGCCCGCGGTGGAGTGCGTGAGCAGGCCCAACCGCCCCAGGGAGGACTTACCCTCCAGGCGGCCGGCCAGGTGCGGCGGCAGCGTGAACTTCTCCAGCGTGGCCCCCAGGACGAACTCGCCCGGGTGCAGCACGAAGGCGTCTCCGTCGGCCACCTCGACCAGGCTGGTCAGATCCGGCATCTCTTCCTTCGGATCAATATGGGTGTACCGGGAGTTGTTGAACACGCGGAAGTACTTATCCAAGCGCACGTCCACGGACGAAGGCTGGATAAGGTTGGCATCGAAGGGCTCGATCTGCAGCGATTCATCCTCGATGGCGGCCCGGATATCTCGATCTGATAAAAGCACGTGTCCGAGTCTACTAGCAGCTAGGCGACCCGGTTTTCACCCGGGGTCAGCGAGGGTGTAGAGTGTTTCCCAGCGCTTGATGTATGCCCAGCAATGGGCGCACAATTCAGGCTCTGCCGGCGTAGTTTAATGGTAGAACATCAGCTTCCCAAGCTGAGAGCGCGAGTTCGATTCTCGTCGCCGGCTCCACACATGAGCTACACCTTTTGGTGTGGCTTATTTTTTATAGGACGGCAGGTAGGCCCAAACTATCCAACTTTCCCTAGGTCTTCCCACACCGCGTGCGTAGCCGCCGACGGCACCCACCCCTCATGCGTCGTATGCTCCACTCCGGCGGACTTGACCCTTTAGAACAATTATGGATCTTGAAAGCAATGCAGAATACCCTGTTACTTAACCGCAATCATCCACAAGCAAGGACAATCCTGAAACACCGTCTCCTCTCAATCCCCCCTTGCCACGCTCACTGCACTCAGCTTGACAACCGGGACAGCCCACGCCACCGAGACCCCAAGGAAGAGAAGCTAGCGAATCAAGTAATGAACGCTGCTGATCCCAACGAGGAGTACAGCAAGCTCACCAACGAGGAGAAATCCATCTTCTTGAGGGCAATGAATCCCGTCGCAGTCGAACAGAAGGTTACTCAACCGAAACAGACAACCACATCGATTCGATCGGCAGGAAACGAAGTAACAAGCGTGGAGATCACCAACCAAGGTGGAGAAACCAAGACCCCGGGTTACACATACACCGGAGTGCTCAACAGTGGTGCACGACCGGCCGGTCCAGTCGGCCGAGCATATTCAGAGGTTGGCCTCAAACTGGGCGAGAACATTCCAGTAGTCAATCAGCTGCCGGCGCTCACACCGTGCATCAAGCTCACCGGCCATGCCGACGGCCACTCCGAATCGATGGCGGATGTAGGAGCCGGAAACGGATGTAGGGATATCTAATGGAGATACCAGTTACTTATGACGCACTATGGGTAGGAATTCCTCTCTTGTGCATTATCCTCGCTAGCATCGTTGCCATTTGGGAGAAGCAGCGCGGAAGTTCTACCACCCGAATATTCCTGTGGTGTCTTGCCCAATTCGTGATTCCCCTTGCAGGTTTCTTGATTTGGATCGTGTTCCACAGGTTTTCCTCTAAGAGGCAAACCTAAGTAATAAACTGTTTCCCGGTAGCCAACGAGGAATTGATGCCCTGACTTGCCCCGATCGTTAATGCCATCATCCAGCGGGCGCGGATCATGAGCGGCCCGTCCTCGATGACACGTAGTAGCCCGGCGAATTCGGCACGAGAAAAGGCTTGCCCCTCTGTGCTGTTGGCGCGGGACGCATCCATTCGGTCGCGAGGGTTGTGCGGAATTTTGCCCTCTCGTACCGAGTCCTTAAGCGCTCCGCTTAGCGTGAAGAATGTGGCTTAGCAGATGCGGCCGCTAAGTCCGTTCTTCTTCATTGCTTGCAGCATGCAGCAGATGTGATCAGGGGTGATTGTGTTGATGCGGTTTTTGCCGATATGGACGATATGCCCGCGGGTCAAGTCCGCCGGAGTGGTGAATCTACCCGGGCGGTTCTGGCTACGACAAAATATGCCCCTAAAATAATATGCCCCTAAAATAAAGAATTTTGGCAACCGGTATGAATACAGATTGCCGATGGATCACATTTCTTGCAAAGGCTGGGAACCGCTGAGAAAGTGCCGAAAGCTTGAAACTAAAAATGTTTTGACGGTAGTTGGTTTCAATAAGATACAGGATGGTAAACTTTACGGAGTGGTTACCACACGGAGTGGTTACCACCTATTGCGAAGGATTCGACGGCCGTTGCCCCCAGTGGATTATTAACTCTCCACAGATTAAATAACATGTATAAAGCAATGCCTATTTCACGGTCTACTGATTTGGCCGGCAAAGACATTTCTGGAAGAGATATGTCTAATTATGACCTAACTGATATCAACCTTGAAGGAAGCGTGTGCCGGGGATGCTCATTCCGAGGCTCCATGTTGGCATGGGCTAATTTGAAATCAGCAGATTTCACCGGCGCAGATTTTACGGATGCAATCCTTAGTGAATCAGATTTTCGTGGAGCGACGCTAACCCATGCTGACTTAACAGGCGCATATCTAGTTCCCATTATTGCTGATGAGGAACAATTTTCCGACTGCATAGGGGTTGAGGAATCTGCGATTGAGTTTCCCAGTTCTTGATCTGGTTTGTGCTCCCAAAACTCGGCTACAAACTCCGCTGACGCACAACATCGTCGCCGGCTCCATGCGTAAAGGCAGGACACCACTCGGTGCCCTGCCTTTTCTCATGCGGTCTTTAGACCGCGCTGTGGTTGATTCTTGCCTAGCTGCAGGTGACGATCGGCTGCGGGTCGTAGACCGTGGTGGTGGTCTCCCGGGAGATTTCCTGTCCGCTCAGGTTGCGGATGACGCGCGTGTCCGAGGTGGTAAAGCCCGGCGCGCCTGACGACGGCGAGCAGTCCTCGGCATCGACCTGCTTGGGCTGCGGCTGGGTCTGGGCCCACCGGCCGTTGTTGATGGATTCGACCTCGACGGTCTTGGTGCCCTTGAGCTGCACGGTGATTTCGCTGTTGCTGTAGCTAGTCGAAATCATCACTGGGTGCTCGGAGTTGTTGGTGAACTGCAGGTCGATAGCGCCCTCGTACACGGTGGCCTCGCGGCCGGCCGGGTAGCGCGAGATGTAGTAGGAGTGCGGGGTGTGGGCGGTATCTTCCATGCCTGCGAAGTAGGCGGCGTTGTACAAGGTGGTGGCGAACTGGGAGATACCGCCGCCGACGGCCTCGCCCGCGCGGCCGTCGATGATGATGCCGGACTCGACATAGCCCTGCGCGGTGCCGCGCGGGCCGGTGTAGCCGTTGAGCGAGAAGGTCTCGCCCGGGGCGAGGAAGGCACCGTTGACCTGGTCGGCCACGCGCTTGATGTTCTGCCCCGACGCGCCGGAGAAGCCGCCGGTGGTGAACTCCCCGATGACGTCGTCGAAACTGGCGTTTTCGGCCTGCTCGGTGGTGAACGTGGCGGGCTCGTCGCGGTACTCGGCGTCCCACTCGCGGTCCTTGTTGTCCTTGACGCGCTCGTCAAAGCCATCCATGGTCTTGTCCCAGTCGATGACCACGCCGTCGCGGTGCGGGGTGACCTGCTTGGAACCGCCGGCAAAGGAGATGGTGGCGTTCTGCTTGACCTGGACCGAAGGCTTGAGGGCCTCCCCGATCATCTCCTGGGCGCGCTCGTTGTTGATCTTCAGCTCCAGCTTGCCGTCGTGGGGCTCAATCGTGACGAACTGTTCGATCTCGTCCGGGGTGATGCGGGACTCGACGTCGTCGCGGCCGCGGGTGACCAGATCGCCAGCCACGGCATCGGCGGCGTCGCCCTCGGCCATCTTTTCCACCTCGTCCTGGGTGATGGCGGGCTCGGTTTCCTCCGCGTCCACCTCGACGCCCTCGGGGTTGACCCACCCCTCGGAGACCTCCGTGGCCAGCTCCTCGCGGTCGACGGACTGGCCGGTCACGGCGTCAGTGACGTTGACCTTGCCGCCGGCGAGATTAATCGCACCGTCCTTGGGCTCGACGGTCAAGTCTTGGTTGAGGCGATCGACGGTCGGCTGGAACGCAGCCTCGTCAACATCGGTGTCCACGTCGTATTCGCGCTGGGGCGCGAAGAAGCTGTAAACGCGGGCGAACGGGTTGAGGGAAGCGTTCTCGATGCCGTCCACGGCCTTCTTAAAGTCCATCCGCAGGCCGGCCTCGTGGGGGATGAACTCCGTGGTCTTTTCCCCGGCGGTGACCGTCACGGGCTGGTTTTCCACGTCCCCGAGCTCGTCCTCCAGTTTCGCCACGGCATCGCGGCGTTCCATGTTGGAAATATCTACTCCACCGACGGAGACGGCCCGGGGCGTCTTGCCTTGGTTCGCCACGACATCCATGGCGTAGGCAACGCCCGCGATGACGAAAAGGCCGACCAAGATGCCCAGGGCAATGGCCCAACCCTTCACTCCGCGTTTTCCGTTCGCTTTACTCACACGCACTACAGTAATGGCTTACCGGCCCTAATTCCTAGTCAGGAGGCCTAAAGTATTATCAAGACAACCGCGCCGGGGCGGGTAAAGAGGACACCGGGGGTGACATATGTAGCGGCCTCGGCGGCTACTCCGCGGGTGGAGCCGTCCCGGGATCCGCGCCTGGGGCGGGCTCGGGTTCCGTGTGAGATTCGGCCACGCGCAGGGCGGATTCAGCCACCCGCGCGGGCGGGAGTTGGCCGCCATCCACGGCCGCTTCCAGGTGGTTTAGGACGCTCTGGAAATCCACGGCGGTCGACCATAGCGCCTGGTCCGCGCCGGCGGCCAGGGAGGCGGTGACGGCTTCCTCTGGGGACATCTGGTCCGTAATCGCCTTCATGCCGGTGAGATCGTCGGTATAGGTCAGGCCGCGGAAACCGGCGTGCTCGCGCAGCAGCCCGTAGGCGTGGTTGTTGAGACTGGCCGGGGTGACCCCGTCGCCCAGCCCCGGCACCACCAGGTGCCCCACCATGACCCCGGCGCCCGGCGATTGGGGCAGCGCGACGTCGAAGGGCACCAGGTCGTAGCCCACCAGCTGGTCCAGCGGCGGGGTGGTTGCCATTCCCTGGTGCGTGTCCCCGCTGGCGCGGCCGTGCCCCGGGTAGTGCTTGAACACCGGCCGCACCCCGGCGTTGTGCAGGCCCCGGGCAAAAGCGGCGCCGAGCTCACCCGCGGCGGCCGGATCCGGGGAGAAGGAACGGTCGCCCACCACGTTCAGGCCACCGCCGTCGACGTCGATAACCGGAGCGAAGTCCACGGTAACACCGTGGGCGGACAGGGTCTGGCCCACCGCGAAGCCCTGGCGCTCGGCCTCTGCGGTCCCGCCGGCGACCATGTCCCGCGGGGTCGGGAAATCCCCCAGGATTTCCGAGAAACGCTGGACCCGTCCTCCCTCAAAGTCGATGGAGACATCAAAGTCGCGACCGACCGCCGCGCGCAGAGCGTGGATATCCCGCCCCGGGGTCTGCAACAACTCCGGGTCCGCCCAGCTGGTGATGAAGATACCGCCGGCCCCGGCCTTGAGCTTCGCCAGCGCGTCGTCGTAGTTGACCACGCCCGGCATCAGCAACGAGGCGAGCTGCTCGCGCCGGGTGGCCGGCAGCTGCACCGCCGGTGCCGGTTCCGGCTGGCTCGTGGAAGAGCTCGTCTGCGGGGCCGAAGAACTCGTTTTAGTTTCGCTGCTGACCACACCAGCCGGGGGCGCGGCCTGCTCTGCCTCGTCCGACGAGCAGGCGCTGAGCGCGCCACCACCGGCCACGAGGGTTACCACGGCAACCAGCGCGACCCGTGCACACGGGGTACCAATGCGGGTGGCAGCGAGCAGGCGACGACGCCACTGCGCGGGCCGGGGAAACGGAATCATGGCATATAGTCTGCCATTAGTCAGCCACATCACGCCCGAATGCCTACTAAGATGGCGGGCATGAGTAACGGCCAAACCATGTTAATTGCGTTCGACGGCTCGGAGCGCGCCGCCCGCGCCATGCAGCAAGCCGCTCAGCTGCTGCGCCCCAGCACGGTGGAGATCCTCACCGCCTGGGAGCCGGCCGCCCGCCAGGCCGCCCGTGCGGTTAGCCGCACCGGCCTGCACCAGTCGACGGTCTCCCCGGAGGCCACCGAGGAAGACCCGGCCTACGAGGAGGCGCTGGCCATCTGCCGCCGCGGCGTCGAGGTGGCCGAGGGGCTCGGCCTAGCGGGACGCGCCCACCTGGTCGAATCCGCCACGACTATCGCCTCCGCCATCGTGGATGCCGCCCAAGAGCTGGACGTGGACGTCATCGTCACCGGTACCCGCGCGCTGACGGGCTTCCGCTCCTGGTGGACTAACTCCACCGCGGACCAGATCGTGCGCAACGCCGGCATCCCGGTCTTTATTGTCCCGCCGGAAAACGACGAGGACGAAGAAGATGCCCCGGAATACTTCGAGTAGCTGCTAGGATTTGGTCCCATGGCAGTAGAATCCGACTCTTTGACAAAGCGCACGCTGGGCCCGGCCGTCGGCAGCGCCGTGGTCGGCCTGGTGCTCGGCGTGGTCACCATCGTGGGGATCGCCCAGTTCAGCGACGCTGATACGGTGCCTTCCGGCCACGCGGTGCCGGCCGATGACGCCGTGCTGGGCGGGCCTGAGTACGGCTCCCGCCAGTAGGCGTGCCCCGGCTGTCTACTAAACTCCGCCCCCACCTCGCCGGGTGGGGGCTTTTGGCGATCGTCGTCTTTGTCCTGCAGTTCGGGCACAACACCCAGGTCGCGGCCGACACCAAGCACGACCTGCTGGTCGACCCGGCGGGTTTTCTGCGCGGGGCGCTGACCCCCTGGACGGATGTGTTTACCCTGGGGCAGCTGCAAAACCAGGCCTACGGTTATCTCTTCCCGCACGGGCTCTTCTTCCTAGCCGCCGATCCCCTGCCGGAGTGGGTGGCGCTGCGGCTGTGGTGGCTGCTGGTGACCGGCGTGGGCTTTTCCGGGGCCTTCCTGCTGGCCCGGCGCGCCACCGACGCGGGCCCGGGCTGGTCGTTTATCGCGGCGCTGGCCTACGCGCTTTCCCCGCGCGTTATGACCACGCTGACCACGATCTCCTCGGAGACCTGGCCGGTCATGCTGGCCCCCTGGGTCCTGGTGGCTTGCCTCGCCCCGCGGTCGGGGCGCTGGCAGTGGGCGGCCGCGGTCATCCCGGTCGCGCTGATGGGCGCGGTCAATGCCACCGCCACCCTGGCCGCCTGCGTGCCGGCGGCGGTGGTCTTGCTCTGCCAGCGGCGCTGGCGTTTCTTCGGCGCCTGGCTGGCCGGCTGCGCGCTGGTCAGCGCCTGGTGGATCGTCCCGCTGCTGGTGCTGGGGCGCTTTGCGGCGCCCTTTACGGAATTCATCGAGTCGGCATTCGTCACCACGCGCTGGCTCAACCTGGCCGAGATCCTGCGTGGAACTACCAGCTGGTCCCCCTTCGTGGACACCGAGCGCACCGCCGGCGTGCTGCTGGTGGCCGAACCCGTCTTCGTCCTGGCGACCGTAGCCGTGGCCGCCGCCGGGCTGGTGGGACTGTGCCGCCTGCCGCGGACGTGGTCGGTGGTGCTGATAGTGGGCATCGCGGTGCTGGGTACCAGCCTGCCGGCTTACCGGGAGCTGCTCGACGGGCCGCTGGCCGCGCTGCGCAACCTGCACAAATTCGATCCGCTGGTCCGCCTGCCGCTGGTACTCGGCCTGGCGCAGCTAGGCGCGCGCCTCGGCTGGCCGCGGACCTTGCGCCCCGACCGCCGGCAGACCGCCGGGCTGCTGCTGGCCGTGGTGGTCGCGGCCAGCGCGTTCCCGGCCCTGTCCGGGCGCCTGCTGCCGCGCGGGGCCTACGATAAGGTACCAAGCTACTGGACCGCTGCCACTGATTTTCTGAACGAACACGCCGCCGGCACCCGCACGCTCATCTACCCGCCCGCGTCCTTTGCCCGGCAGGACTGGGGCTGGACCCGCGACGAGCCGGCGCAGCCGCTGCTTGAAGTCCCCTGGGCCGTCCGCGACGCCATCCCGCTTATCCCGCCGGAGGCCATCCGCGGCTTGGACGGGATTACCGCGGCCTTGGAACACGACCCGGCCGCGGGGGCGAAGGCCCTACAGCGCCTGGGCATCGGCGCGGTGCTGCAGCGCCACGACCTGGACGAGCCGGCGGCCAGCGATAGCTCGGTGCGCGCGGAAGACCTGCCGGGCACGGTCCACACCTTCGGCGAGGTGGACGTGGTGCTGCTCGACCCGCAGCAGGACCTGCAGATGGCTGACGGCGCCCCGGTGCGCGTGGCCGGCGGCGGCGAGGTCCTCGCCCTACTGGACATGGTGGATGCGCCCGGCGCGCGCGAGCTCGTAGACGCGGACGCCGACATCGTGACCGATACCCCGCTGCTGGTGGACCGCAACTACGGCACGCTAGACGGCCCGGTCTCCGCCCCGCTGGCCAAGGGCGATAGCTCCCGGGTCCACAACCGGCTGCGCGACTACCCCTCGGCAGGACAAACGGTGGCGGTCGAAGAACACGGCGGCCGCGTGGTGGCGGAGTCCTCGGCCGCCGATGCCGACTCCTTCGGCGGCGCCGATCCCGCCCGCTCCGTGACCGCCGCGGTCGACGGGCAGGACGACACCGCCTGGTGGCCGGCCCCGGGGCAGACCGGCTGGCTGGAGCTCCAGGCCCCGCAGGGCGAGGTCTTTGCCTCCCCGGTGCTCAGGCTCACCGCCACCGACGACACCCGCGCGACTGTCTCGTCCGGCTCCGCCTCCGTCGAGGTGGAGCTTAGCGCCGGCGAGGAGTCCACGGTGCGCGTGCCCGGCGGCGACAGCGCCGCGGTGCGCATCACCCCGCACGAGCGCGTCGGCATCACCGCCGCCGAGGTCGCCGGCCACCCCATCGAACGCGTCGTGACGGTGCCGGATACCTCACCTAACGTGGAGGCCTTCTTCTTCCAGCGGCTGACCGTGGACACGGGTGCCATCATCCGGGACTTCACCGCGCCGCGGGAGATGGAGCTTCCCCTGCGCGCAGGCGCTGAATCCGACGCCGACAAAGACGCCGAGGCGCCGGGGGTGCGCATCGACGGCCGCGACTACCGCCCGGGCGAGACGGTGCGGCTGCCGGCCGGCCCGCACCGGCTGGAAACCGCGGCGGCCTGGGTCCAGCTGGGCGAGCTGCCGCGCACTCCCCTTGAGCCCACCGGGGAGGCTATCGCCCCGGCAGACCACGAGCGCCTGCTGATTACCGGGCGAGCGTATAACGCCGGGCTCAACGGCTGGCTGGACTATGCCCCGCTGCAGGCCCGACAGGTGGACGCGGCCACCCAGGCTTTTGTCATTCCGGCGGGCGCGAGCGGCACCTTCCGCCTGACCTTCGCCGCAACGGGCGCGTACCAGGCCGGCCTTCTCGGCGGCGGGGCGCTGGGGCTGCTGACGGTTATCGCCTGCGCGGTGGTCTGTTGGCGCCGGCGCGGCGAGCACGTGCCGCGCTCCTTCCCGGAGCCGCCCCGGGCGCTGTGCCTGGCACTGGCCGCGGGCGGGCTCGCGCTGGTGGGCTGGCC